>CAYQBE010000203.1:0-7589 GCA_964415625.1 uncultured Clostridium sp. | reverse complement strand
AGTGCAGTTCTTCCCGCTCCCAGTCGATCCGCGGAAACCACTGCATGACATGGAACAAGATCTCCTCCTCCCTGGAAGCGTCCCGGAGCGCCTCGATCCCGCCGTGATCCTGCTTGCTCAGAACATCCAGTGCGGAAAATTCCCTGCCGCCGTATTTTGCGCTGACCTGACAGGTCACATTCTGATCTGCGGCATCCAGATAAAAGACAAACCGAACCTCCGGCGGAAGGTAGGAGCGGAATTTTTCCGGTTCCGTCTCCTCGATATCCACAACTTCCTCCAGCTGGGGCAGGATCCTGTAGTAAAATTCCGCCATATGATTCCTTCCCACATGAAAGGAAAATCCTTCATCATTCGTCAGACTGGACAGAGGTTCGATCTTTTCCTGAAAATCCTTTTCCACCCGGCAGAGCTGTCCATCACCGATATAATATCCTGTATCGGTTCCCATATACAGCTCCGGCAGGCTGCCGTCCACCCGGATTCCGTGAAATACTCTTCCGCTTCCCACCTTTTCCTCGGAAATGCGCATGGAGACACTGGGATTGCGTTCCGCACGGGTCAGAATGACCTTCCTTTTCTCCCAGCCGTCTTTATCTTCAAATTCGACGGCTTCGTCCGCCATCTGGTTATAGAATTCATCCAATCTCCATCCGAACAGATTCAGCGCCCCTCCTACCGTGGTTTTCCGGCTGCCGTAATAATTATACCTGTTAGCCTCCTGAAGGCGCTGCAGAAATTCCTCTTCCTCCCGCACGATCCGGTTGATGAAGCGGATCCAGCCCTTTCCGGATTCCGTAAAGTAATCAATATTATGGTTGATCTGCGTATTCGACCCATAGGTAGCGGTTGCCGAATTTTTTACATTTTCACAGAAATCATCCAGCTTTTTTACAATAAACAGCTTCTTTTCACCAATCTTAAACGATACAGACAGCTTTCCGTCCTTCCGGGTCAGCCGGGGGACGAACCGGAGGCTTTCCTTTTTATCTTCCGTATCCGCAAGGGCAAGGTTTGACCGCTTTTCCTGATAAAGCTTCAGCAACGTCTTTCCGTAGCTGTCCGTGGCATCCCCAAAGCTGTGGGTATCCAGGTAATCCTCCAGAAGCTTCAGCGTCCCCGCCTTGTAGGGGCAGTTTGTCTTCTCTGTATCCCAGGAGGAATAAAACTCCCGTATGCACTGAGGGCACCGGCACTCCGTATAGGTCACAGCGGTACGCGAAAAGATAATCCTGACTGGAAATTCCATATTGCCGGATCTTCCTACCGCGTCGATCTGTCCCCGGATATCCTCGCTGTACTGGTCAAAACCCGTCAGGATATTTTTCATCTCGATATCCCCCTGAGCATACAGCTTTTCGCCCTTTGCCATAACATCCGCCGGTATCCTTATAGAATGCTTGATCCGGGTTCCCTTAAAGAATTTATAGCGTTCCAGTCTTTCGATATTTTTATTGTCCTGCTCAACCTCCGCACTTTCGGATTCCTCCTCCCAGGAATCTCCGAGAAGCGAAAATTCCGCCTTTCTCCGTTCCTGCCGCTGACGGCGGGCTTCTTCGGCTTTCTGCTTTTCCTCTTCTTCCTTCCGGCGTTTTTCCTCCGCCCGTTTCTTTGCTTCCAAAGCCTTCTGCTTTTCTTCCTCCTGGCGGCGAAGTTCTTCTTCCCGGCGTTTTGCTTCTTTTTGTCTGCGCATTTCCTCTTCCTTACGTCTTTTTTCTGCGTTTCTTCTGGCTTCTTCCTGTTCCTTCTTCCGTTTCTCTGCCCGAAGTCTGGCTTCCTCGGCCTTTTGCTCCCGTAGCTTCTGACGGCGTGCCTCCTCGGCCAGACGCTTCTCCGTTTCCTGCCGGCGGGCTTCCTCGGCCAGACGCTTCTGCTCTTCCTTTTTCCGCGCCATCTCTGCTTTGCGCTGCTCCCTGGCAAGGCGGCGTTTTTCCCGTTCTTCCTGCTGGCGGAGCGCTTCCCGGGTCTCTTTTTCTTTCTCCAGGCGTGCCTGCTCGGCTTCCTTTTCTTTCTCCAGGCGGGCCTGTTCGGCTCTCCTTTGCTCTTGCTCCGCGGCTGCTTTTGCTTCCTCTGCAAGGCGCTTTTTCTCCGCTTCCCGTTCTTCCTTTAAACGCTGCCTTTCCTCAGGGGGCAGCTTCGCTTCCTGCTGGCGCCGCCACCGGGCGGCCTGCCGCTCCCGTTTGAGCCGTTCCTCTTCTGCCCTCTGCTGCTCTTCCTTTTCCCGCAGCTCGGCTTCTGCTTTCTGCTCTTTTTCCAGAAGCTCCGCCTCCGTGATCCCCTGTGCCCTGGCCCGGGTTCTGGCTTCTATGGCATATAAAAGGGCGGCCATGTGTTCACAATTCCTGCCGCCTTTTGCTGCCGGGCATCCGCACTTCATCCGAACCAAATTGCCGTCACGGATGATTGCGGACGCGGTTACTCTCGTCCTTCCTAAAACAGTGGCTTCATATCCGCCGCTGGTCTCTGTCAAGTCAACTACTCTTTGGCTGAGATAGTTTGACTTTCCTCTGTCTAACGTATCCTGGTCAAATTTTTGCTTCCAATTCTCCATTGTAGTTTTCTGCTTTTTCCTTTAATATTCTGCATCATTCGATGCTTTTCCATAGGAATTATTATATTCTGGATTGGTTGAAAATTCAACTTTAAATTCTGTTTTTTTGCCGGTCAGATACAGGATTTCATTGAATCGTACATAGATGTATGATAGGATTATATCAAATAAATGATCAAAATCAGCCTAAAATAATCATTTTAAGAAAGGAATTGCAGATATGACAATCCAGCAGGAAATCTGATCAGTCATCAAGGGGCTACCGGAAAATGGTTGTATGACCGCATATCATAATCTTGCGGATAGAACGCATTTTCCGACAGCCCCTTTCTTGAAGATGTTTTCAGCAGCCCAGATATTTTTTCACGGTTCTTCTGACCGCTCCCGGTCCGGCGATCTCTTCCCGGAATATTTCCTCAATTTTCTCCCCGATCCCGGCCTTGTACAGATCCACAGCAAAGATATTTTCATTGGACAGGATCGCCCGCAGCTGATCTGTCAGACTGTCCGGCTCTCCGAATACGATACCCGCCATCTGCTCCTGCAATTCCGGCACCATGGGATCCGGCGCCAGTTCAAAGGGATTGCCTTCCTCGTCGATGGCAAGAAGATAACGGAACCACCCGGCAATCGCAACCGGAATACCGTTCAGGCGTGTAGCGTCCCCAAACTTCGCCACATAAGATTTGATCGTCTCTCCGAAGCGGATCCCGATTCCCTGAGACACATCCACCGAAAGTCTCTGGGTGGTATCGCCCAGGTAAGGATTGGGAAACCGTTCGTTGATCACCTCGTCCAGAAATGCTTTCGGGGAAAGGATGCCCGGATCCGGAACCACCTCCATGCCTTCCACGTATCCGACCTGCCGCGCCAGCTCCAGCATATCGGGATCTTTCATTTCATCGGAAAACAGTTCATACCCCAGCACGCATCCGTAGGGTCCCAACGCGGTGTGGATAGGGTTGAGACAGGCCGTCACTTTCATTTTCTCAGATTTGTTAACCGTATCCCGGTCTGTCATGTATACCCCTGCCTTCTCCAATGCCGGACGGCCGTTGGGAAAGCTGTCCTCTACCACCAGATACTGAGGCCCCTCCGCATTGACAAAGGGCGCGATATAAGTTTTTCCGGACGTGATGACCGGCTGCATATCTTCCACTCCGGCCTCTTCCAGCTCCTTCGCGATCTTCTCGCTGGGGCGTGGCGTAATCTTGTCGATCATTGTCCACGGGAATGAAACCTGGCTTTCGTCTCGAATATAATGAAGGAATCCATCCCCCACAAAACCGAGTTTTTTCCATTCCTCTGCAATCTCCAATACAGAATTTCGGAATTTCTGCCCGTTTTGGGAGCAGTTGTCCATGGATACCAGTGCAAGCGGAAACTTGCCGCCGCGGTAACGCTCCAGAAGCATGGCCGTTACAACTGCCATGGCGCTCGACGCTTTCTCCGGCCCGTTTTCAATATCTGCTTTTATAAAATCAAAATAGGTTCCGTCCGCTCTGGTCAGCGCATATCCCTTTTCCGTGATCGTAAATGAGATTATCTGCAGTCCCGGGTCACGGAAAATTTCTTTTAACCGATTCCACTGTTCTGAATCGGAATGCTGTGCTTTCACCGCTTCTGTCACAGAGCCCAACACCTTTCGCTCCGTTGTGCCGTCTCCGTGAAGTGTAATAGACAGGATCAGATTATCAAAGGGCCTGTATATCTGATCCACCACATCATAATCAAAGGTCTCCGCACCGATGATCCCCCGATCCATCAGCCCTTCTGAGATCAGCTGATCCGCAATCCCGCCGATGAAGATCCGGAAAATATTTCCCACGCCGAAATGTACCCATACCGGAGCAGTTCTGGTTCTGGCCGCAACTGCCCCCGCGTCATAGGATGGGAGTTTGATTCCGGCCTGTTCCCAGTCCTGTCTGTCTTTTATACCATTCAAAGTCAGTTTCATGATCATTCCTCCTCGTATAATCAGCCTGTTCTACCGGCTGATTGCCTGTCCTTCATCCGCAAAAAACGGCTGATATCCGTTATTTTAACGGATAAAATTGGTCCTGCAGAACGCCTCTTTCTCCGGCAGGCCGTACCGTTCTTTTCCGAGGGCGATGCTCTTCATCAGAAATGCCATGTTCACTGCCAGTGTCCGCATGATCTGCAGTCCCTCCGCGTCCTGAACGGCCTCGTCCGCGTTATTTCCATGAATGCTGTTCCAATACTGACCGGATGCCACCGGCATTCCGCAGATTGTAAAATATTTATTCAGTTCATCAAAGGTCGCGGACAGCCCGCCTCTTCTGGCAGACGCCACAGCCGCTCCGACCTTCATCGTTTTGTCAAAGTGCGTGCTGTAAAACAGACGGTCCAGAAACGCAACCAATGTGGCATTGGCGGACGCATAGTAGACCGGGCTTCCGACTACCAGTCCGTCGCAGGCTTCAAACTTTTGCGCGGCTTCATTTACCACATCGTTAAAGGCGCATCTGCCGTGCCCTCCGCAGAATCCGCAGGCAACGCAGCCTCTGATGTCCTGATTGCCGATATGGAGGAGCTCCGTCTCCATTCCTTCCCCGGCAAAAACCTGCTCCATCTCATGCAGCGCCGTGTATGTACTCCCCTTTGCATGCGGGCTTCCGTTGATCAGTAATACCTTCATCCTTCTACCTCCGTCAGTGGTTATTTGTATCTGTCTGATAAAGACTCTCAGATACGGTTATTTCCTATAAAAGAATCATACCACTATTCCAGGGATACGGCAATGATTAGTTACAGCTCACTTGAGGCATGTAACAATTACTAAACTGCCCTTTCCACTACTTTTCTTAAGTACTCCTGTGCCTCCTGATTCGGAGCGCTGCTGCAAAATTCTGTGAGCCATTGCTCCTGTCGGCATATTTCTTCCTCATACTCTGACGAATGCAGTGGTTCACTTCTCATTTCACAGGATAGATTGAGACGTTCCAGCTGCTTTCCGAACTGTACCGAATATTGATTCCACATTTTCAGATTATAATGGACTAATCCTAAAAAGCCAGTCATATAAACCAGTCTTTCAAAATCAGCAAATGTCATTTTCTCCTTCCCTGACAGCAGTCTACGGTCCCTGGGTCCGCATAAATATAAAAAAGCAAACTGCTCTATTTCTTCACGATGCATCTGTTTTCCTTCTTTCATAGGATATTGCACTTACGAAACCTTATATTTATGCCCTTGATCCCGATATGTAAGTGTTCGTATCATTTTTACAACCAATTTTACACATATATTCCAGATAAAGCAACAGAAATTTGCAAAATATATTCATTTTGAAGCAAATCATTGCAGTTTACTATCCAGGCAGTAGATTGCAAGCAAAACATTCCACACCAATCAAACTCTATATCACCAGCTTTATCGCCCACCCCGGTACATCCGCATCCCTGTAATCCTCCTGCAGGAATACAAATGCCGTCTGATATCCCGGTGCCTTCCTCGGATAGATCCCGTATCCATCCGTAAAATAGATCAGCCCCCGGAGCTCCGTGAACTCCCCCTGCCGGATCTTCTCATCCACATATTCAAATGCCGGGCGGAAGTCGGTCCCGCCTTCTCCGTACAATGTCAGATCGTCCATATATGCTTTCAGCTCCTTCTCGCTGCTGATCTTCACATCAGATCTCACCGCCTCATCACACTGGATGATATGCACATTGATCTTGCGGAAAAAGCTTTCATTTTGGCTCAACACATCATAGGTTTCTTCCAGGAATCTGCGCACCAGCTCCCCGGAACATGACATGGAGGTATCCACCACCACCGCAAATTCTTCCACTTTTTTGACTTCCTTTGTCTCCTGCGGCTCGATCAACGGCATATTCCCGTACAGTGACAGCCCATAGCTGTAAAATGTATAGTCAAAGGTATCTGTATCCACCCCCAGTTCTTCTCTCCATACGGAAAATTTTCTCAGGAAAGAACGGTAATCATGTTTTTCCCTGTTCTCGATCTTCATCTGGCCCAACAGGTCTCCATTTTGTTCGGAAGCCTCTTTGGAAAAGGTTTCCAGATCTGTTTCCATCTGCTCATCAATATCCTGCCATTTTTTCTGCAGACAGGAATCCGCATCAGGCTTCCTGTCCGGCTGGTGAGACGCCCAGTATTGATGGTCGTCTACGTAAAATTCCTGCTCCAGCTTTGCCAGCCCCTTTTCGCCCAGATTCCAGTCCGGCAGCAGCTTAAAAATCCGTTCGGCATGCAGCGTTTTCCCTTCCTGTTCCAGTTTCCGATACGTTTCCCTTCTAAGGAGGCTTCTGGAATATCGGACCGAACGGTGATTGTTTCCGTCGATTAGATGTTCCGCGGCAATGTCGCAGCTCAGGTTCCACAACCTGGCACCGAGATCTGTCTCCTGACCCTTCACCTCCGGTATCCCCTCCTTTGATCCTGCCGGATATTCCTTCCACATATGCCGGAAGATACAATGATACACCATATGCAGATACCCTCGGTTCACCAGAACCCGATTCTGCCGATACAATCCACCTAACTGCTGCGGGTGAAAGTACAGCACGGCCCCATCAGTCCCGAATGGGCTGACTTTGGTATCCATCTGATACGCAAAGCTGTTCAATGCAACATCCAGAAAACGCATTCCGAGATATAATTCATCTCTCGATGCTTTCCATATCTTCTCCCCGAGTGCTTCCAGACGCCCGGCTGCTTCTTTATGATCCATACCGCGATTCCCCTCTTCCTGTGTTCTCTTCGTTTTTTGCCTTTCCAATTACTGTGATCAGAACTATGACTTCCTATTCCGAACACGTCTATCTTATCATACTTTTGCCGCAAATTATGACAGTTTTCTACATTCTAAACTTTTTCTTTATAATTTTTCTACTTCTTTTATAAAATGAAAACACTTTGGACACATTTTTCTTTTATACTAAATGTCAGATAGTTGATAAAACAACTATCTCCCCCCTCATAAAGTTAAGACATCCGGGGAGAGATTCCTGGATGTCACACTTTACTCTCATTCCTTTTTAGATAACTATAA
>CAYQBE010000202.1:0-7658 GCA_964415625.1 uncultured Clostridium sp. | reverse complement strand
TATGTATTTGAAGAGATCGTAGTCGGCGGCGCGGTGCCGAAGAACTACTTCCCGGCAGTGGAAAAAGGACTCCAGGATTCCGTGGTGAAGGGACCTCTGGCCGGATATCCGGTGGTCGGCGTGAAAGCCATCCTTTACGATGGATCCTACCATCCGGTAGATTCCTCGGAAATGGCATTCAAGACCGCAACCTGCCAGGCCTTCAAAAAAGGCTTCATGGAAGCTTCCCCGGTTCTCTTAGAGCCGATCGCGTCCTTGAAGGTGACGGTTCCGGACAGCTACACCGGCGACGTGATGGGAGACCTGAACAAGCGCCGCGGCCGTGTACTGGGCATGAACCCGATCGCAGGCGGCAAGCAGGTGATCGAGGCCGACATCCCCATGACAGGATTGTTCGGATACTGTACGATCCTGCGTTCCATGACCGGCGGAAGAGGCACCTATGAGTATGAATTTGCAAGATACGAGCAGGCTCCGTCCGATGTACAGGAAAAGGAAATTGCCGCACGCGCAGCAGCGGAAGCATAAAAAAAGCGATACAGAACAGCAGGCATAAGACTTGTCTGCTGTTTTCCTGTCCTCATTTTTTTTGAAAAAAATGGAAATCTGTGAATAAGAATACCAGTGTGAAATTTTTTTGAATCCATATAATAATGACAAAGCTGAAAAACGGATACCAAAATCTGCGGTATTCGTTTTTGTATGCCTTTCGGATCTATAGGAAAATAATCGTTCCTGTGCAATCGGCATCGGTTATTGTACTACAGCTCCTTATTTTTCGGCTTTGGTTATAAATGGAAGATACACGTGAGAAAATGAGAACAGGAAGGATGTAAGGCGGCATGAAGAACAAAGGAATCAAAAGTATGATCCTGACGGCAGTCTTTTTTTGCGGGCTGCTGGCTTCAGGGTGTCTGGGATGGGCGGCGGCAGGCTATATTCCTCAGGAAGAGGTCAGCACGGTTGAGATCGGGGAGGATACGGTCCTGGTAGGAGGAATGCCTGTGGGGATCTATATGGAAACGGACGGAGTTCTCGTCCTGGATACACAGACCATCGAGGGCGTGGATGGACTGGAGCACGACCCGGCGGGCAATCTGGTAAAATCCGGCGACTATATCGTTGGGATCAATCAGGAATATGTCAGCGGAAAGGACGACCTGATCCAGGTTCTGAAAAATCTGACCGACAAGGATGTGGTGCTGACTCTGCGCAGGGAGGATGAGACCGTGGATGTGCGTCTGGAGGCCGTGGAAAATGCTCCCAATGATTATAAGCTTGGGATCTGGGTCCGGGACAATGTGCAGGGACTGGGAACCATTACCTTTTTGAACCAGAACAGCAGGTTCGGAGCCCTGGGACATGGGATCCATGACGCGGATACCAATGTGCTGATGGAGATCGAGGACGGAAGCCTGTATAAGACCAGCATCCGTTCTATATTAAAGGGAGAATACGGAATCCCGGGCAGTATGGAAGGACTGATCGTATATAATTCCTTTAACCGGCTGGGAACCATTGACAAAAATACGGAAGCGGGGATCTACGGGGCAGTGGATAAGATCGACGACCTGTTCCAGGAGCAGATCCCGGTGCAGGTCGCTGCGAAAGAAGAGATCCACACCGGAGAGGCGGTGATCCGCTGTTATCTGGAGGATGAGATCCGGGAATATGCTGTCATGATCAACGGCGTGGATCCGGAACCGAAGGAGATCAACAAGGGGATCGTATTTCAGGTGACGGATCAGGAACTTCTCGACAAAACAGGAGGGATCATCCAGGGGATGAGCGGTTCGCCGATCCTCCAGGATGGAAAGCTTGTCGGCGCCGTGACCCATGTATTTGTCAATGACCCGACAAAAGGATACGGGATTTTTGCGGAAACCATGGTGCGCGAAGCGCAAAAATGAGAAATCTTCGACATTACATGTCGAATCATCACGGCAAAATATCCTTGATTCTGTAATCTTGTGTAGATATAATAAAACTTGATAGTGGTAATTCTGCAGTACAGAGACCTGTCTGGAGGAAAAGGTATGGAACAATTGACCGTAGCTATCGCTGATGACAATGAGAAAATGCTGAATATGCTCGATGAGATCATCAGTCTCGACAAAGAGCTGAGCGTAGTAGGAAAAGCGAAGAATGGCGAGGAAATGTGTCAGATCATCAAAGAAAAACAGCCGGATGTTGTCCTTCTGGATCTGATCATGCCGAAAATGGATGGTCTAACAGTGATGGAACATATCAATCATGACAAATCCATGTCGAAGCCGCCATATTTCATAGTTGTTACAGCAGTCGGACAGGAAAGAATTACAGAAGATGCTTTTGATAAAGGTGCAAATTACTATGTTATGAAGCCGTTCAATAACGAGATCTTATTGAACAGGATTAAGACCGTAAGAAAGGTATTTCGAGGCCATGAAAGGAGAGCAGAAGAAGTAATTGAAAATACGCAGATTCGAGAAGATGACCTGGAAAATAGAGTTACAGATATGCTTCACGAAATTGGAATACCGGCCCATATCAAAGGATATCATTATCTGAGGGACGCTATCATCATGGCCGTGGAAGATATGGATGTCCTGAATGCGATTACCAAGGTGCTGTACCCAACTGTAGCTAAAAAGTACCAGACTACTTCCAGCCGGGTCGAACGAGCCATTCGGCATGCGATCGAAGTGGCGTGGAGCCGGGGGAAGCTGGATACATTGGATGAACTGTTTGGGTATACTGTGAGTAACGGAAAAGGAAAACCGACTAATTCTGAATTCATTGCTTTGATCGCCGACACAATTCAGCTGGAGTACAAGCATAGATAAAAAATCAAATCAAAAAACTACGATTTCACCGTTCAAGACAAAATTCCCAAAAGAAAAACAAAATTTAGCCAATATTCCTGCAAGATAAATCTTTTCAATGTACGAAAAATGAGTTATAATAACAATAATCATACTATTTTGAGGAGATACTAAGAAAGGGTCAGAGGTTTGTTAGCTATGAAAAACATTTTATTTGCAACTTCAGAATGTGTACCATTTATTAAGACAGGAGGACTTGCAGATGTAGCAGGATCCTTGCCGAAGTATTTCGACAAGGAAAGATACGACGTGCGCGTTGTGCTGCCGAAGTATAACTGTATGTACCAGAAGTGGAAGGACATGCTGGAATATGTAGATCACTTTTACATGAACCTGGCAGGACAGGACCGTTATGTAGGGATCCTGAAGTGCGAGTATGAAGGCGTACAGTTCTACTTTATTGACAACGAGCATTATTTCAACGGATTTGCACCCTATGAGGGAGATCCGAAGTGGAATATCGAAAAATTCGCTTTCTTTTCCAAGGCGGTTTTGAGTATCCTTCCGGTGATCGGATTCCGGCCGGACCTGATCCACTGCCATGACTGGCAGACAGGGCTGATCCCGGTGTATCTGGATAATTTCCGGTATGCAGGGGAATATTACCGCGGGATCAAGACCATCATGACGATACATAACCTGAAGTTCCAGGGCGTGTGGGATACGAAGACGGTACGCGGCATCACAGGACTTCCGGAGTACTATTTTGTTCCGGATAAGATGGAAGCGTATAAGGATGCCAACCTCTTGAAGGGCGGTATCGTTTATTCCGACAAGGTGACCACGGTCAGCCAGACCTATGCCGAGGAGATCAAGACGCCGTTTTACGGGGAAGCGCTGGACGGCCTGATGAACGCGCGGTCCAATGACCTCTGCGGGATTGTCAACGGACTGGACTATACGGACTGGAATCCGGAGACAGACAACCGGATCGCAAAGAACTTCAATATCGAGAATTTCCGTAAGCTGAAGCAGATGAACAAGCTGGCCCTTCAGGAGGAGCTTGGGCTGGATAAGGATGCCCATGTGATGATGATCGGTATCGTATCCCGTCTGACAGACCAGAAAGGATTTGACCTGATCGATTATGTGATGGACGAGCTCTGCCAGGACGCGGTGCAGATCGTGGTACTGGGAACAGGAGACCCGAAGTATGAGAACATGTTCCGTCATTTCGCATGGAAGTACTCCGGAAAGGTTTCCGCGAATATTTACTATTCCGACGAGCTGTCCCATAAGATCTATGCTTCCGTTGATACCTTCCTGATGCCGTCTCTGTTCGAGCCATGCGGGCTGAGCCAGCTGATGAGCCTCAGATACGGTACCCTGCCCATCGTGCGGGAGACCGGCGGCCTCAAGGATACGGTAGAGGCATACAATGAGTATGAGAAGACGGGAACCGGATTCAGCTTTACCAATTACAATGCACATGAGATGCTCAATACGATCCGTTACGCAGAGCAGATTTACTACGATAAGAAGAGAGACTGGAATAAGATGGTAGAGCGGGCGATGGAACAGGACTTCTCATGGAACAATTCCACGAGACAGTACGAGGCGCTCTACAGAGATTTACTGGGAGAATAGTTTCGAACTACGATACGAAAAAGACTGCCAGGGAGTGTGCGGAGCATGGATCATTTGATGAGAGAGGCTGTCCGATACCTGGGATATGGAAAACATGCGGTAGATGATCAGATACTGGGACTGATCGCGGATTCCTTCGAGAGCCTGCGGACGGTCAGCAGCAGAAAGTCGGTCTACCGCATCTTTGATTTAGAGCAGGAGGACGGGGAGACCGTCCGGTTCGGGAGCCTGACCGTAAAGAGTAAAAACCTGGGGAAAAACCTCCGGGGCTGTGATAAGATCGTGTTGTTCGGGGCCACCCTGGGAATCGGGGTGGACCAGCTTTTGTCCCGGACATCTAAAACGGATATGGCAAAAACCGTAGTGCTGCAGGCATGTGCCGCGGCACTTTTGGAGGAGTACTGTGATGAATGCCAGGAACGGATCCGGGAAGAGATGGAGTCGGAGGGCCGGTATCTGCGGCCCCGTTTCAGCCCGGGGTACGGGGATTTCTCCATAGAGTGCCAGAGGGATCTGGTTCGGATGCTGGATTGCGCCAAAAGCATCGGGCTGACCCTGACGGAGAGCTGCATGATGGCTCCGTCCAAATCGGTGACGGCTGTCATCGGGGCGGGGCGGGCTGCAGTCAGATGCCACAGGCAGGGCTGTGAATCTTGTGAAAAAATAGATTGTATATATAGAAGGGATACCATATGATAAACGAAGACTTGGGAAAGAAGCTGCTGTTTTTCGACGGTGGGATGGGTACGCTGCTCCAGGCCAAGGGACTGAAGCCGGGAGAACTGCCGGAGACATGGAATGTAACACACGGGGAGGAGATCATCGGCATCCATCAGGCCTATATTGAGGCAGGAAGCGATCTTGTCCTGACCAATACATTTGGCGCCAATGCCCTGAAGTTCCGGGACGGAGGCTATCCGCTGCAGGAAATCATAGAACAGGCGGTCAGCCACGTGAAGGAAGCGGCCCGCCGGGCCGGACGCAATGTCTATACGGCACTGGACGTAGGACCCACCGGGAAGCTCTTAAAGCCTATGGGGGATCTGGAATTTGAGGCCGCATATGAAGCCTTTAAGCAGGCCATGGTCTACGGGGAACAGGCAGGCGCGGATCTGATCCATATCGAGACGATGAGCGATACTTATGAGATCAAGGCGGCGGTGCTGGCAGCAAAGGAGAACACGAAGCTGCCCGTGTTTGTGACCGCTATTTTTGATGAGCGGAAAAAACTGCTCACCGGCGCGGATGTCCCTGCCGTTGTCAGCCTGCTGGAAGGCCTGCGGGTGGATGCCCTTGGGGTGAACTGCGGACTGGGTCCGGTTCAGGTGATGCCGGTTCTGGAAGAGCTTCTGGCCTGCGCGTCCATTCCGGTGATCGTGAAGCCCAATGCCGGACTGCCGAAGCAGCGGGGCAATGAGACGTATTATGATGTGAGTCCCGAGGAATTTGCGCGGACCATGAAGGACATTGTGGAAAAAGGAGCCGCTGTTGTGGGCGGCTGCTGCGGGACCACACCGGAGCATCTGGGCTGCATGATCGAAGCCTGCCGGGGCATGTCCATAAAGCCTGCGGAGAAGAAATCGTTTACTGTAGTTTCTTCTTACGGGCAGGCAGTGGTCCTGGGAAAGGGCTCTAAGATCATAGGAGAACGGATCAATCCCACCGGAAAGAAGAAGCTCAAACAGGCTTTGAAGGATCATGATCTGGATTATATTTTGAAAGAAGGCATCCTGCAGGAGGAAAACGGGGCCCATATTCTGGATGTGAACGTGGGGCTGCCGGATATCGATGAGACGGCCATGATGGTAGAGGCGGTGGAAGGACTGCAGAGTGTCACAAGCCTTCCTTTGCAGATCGATACAGTGGATGTGCGTGCCATGGAAGCGGCGCTTCGGATCTACAACGGAAAGCCCATGGTCAATTCGGTCAGCGGCAAGCAGGAATCCATGGATGCGGTGTTCCCTCTCATTGCAAAATACGGCGGTGTGGTGATCGGGCTGGCACTGGATGAACAGGGGATTCCGGGGACCGCTGACGGCCGGGTGCAGGTGGCAGAGCGGATCATCCGGGAAGCGGCGAAGTACGGGATTGAAAAGAAGGATATCGTCATTGATGTGCTTGCCATGACCATCAGCTCGGAGCCGGAAGGGGCCGCCGTGGCTTTAGAGACCATCGGGCGGGTACGCCGGGAGCTGGGTGTGCATACGGTACTGGGCGTGTCCAACATTTCCTTCGGGCTTCCCTGCCGTCCGATCCTGAATGCCGGCTTCTATATGATGGCCATGTACGCCGGAATCAGTGCCGGGATCGTGAATCCTTCTTCCGAAGCTATGATGGAGGCCTATGACGCGTACCATGCCCTGATGGGCTTTGATAAGAACTGCAGCCGTTATGTGGAAAAATATGCGGGACGCAAGGTCCGGGGGGCGTTTGCCCCGGGCGGGAACATGGCCGCGCCTGAGTCCGGGGACAGGGCTTTGGCAGGACTTGCGGCAGGCAGCGGATCGGATATGCCCGGCAGTGCCATGAGCCTTCAGACGGTGATCGAAAAAGGGCTGAAGGAAGAGGCATACCACATTACGGAAACGCTGGTCCGGGATCAGGCGCCTCTGGAGATCATCAATACCCATCTGATCCCGGCCCTGGATCATGTGGGAAAGGGATTTGAACAGGGAACCGTATTCCTTCCCCAGCTTTTGATGAGCGCGGAGGCGGCGAAGGCGGCATTTTCCGTATTGAAGGAGCGGATTGCGGAGAGCGGGGAACCTGCGGAAAAGAAGGAAAAGGTGGTTCTGGCAACGGTGAAGGGAGATATCCATGATATCGGAAAAAATATCGTAAAGGTTCTGCTGGAAAACTACGGCTTTGAGGTGATCGACCTGGGCAAGGACGTGCCGCCGGAACAGATCCTGGAAGCGGTCCGGGCACAGGACATCCGGCTGGTGGGCTTAAGCGCGCTGATGACGACCACTGTGGTGAGTATGGAGGAGACCATCCGGCTTCTGAAAAAGGAAGCGCCGGGGTGCAGGGTCATGGTCGGAGGAGCAGTGCTGAACCAGGAATATGCCGATATGATCGGGGCGGATTTTTACGGGAAGGACGCCATGCAGTCCGTTTACTATGCACAGAAGATTTTCTAACTGTACGGTTGCAATCCATAATCTCAGTTTGATGCAATTTATTGCAATAAAACTGAGATTATGGATT
>CAYQBE010000201.1:0-7670 GCA_964415625.1 uncultured Clostridium sp. | reverse complement strand
CAGGACACCTGCAGCGTATCCATCCTGGTATATCCGATGTCAAATGTCATGGCAGAGGGATAGTCGAAGAACAGCCCGAAGGTTTCCTTTCCGGACACCACGATAAAATTGTGGGCTCCGTAGAGGGAACGCTTGTCCTCCGTGTGGTTGGGGTCGTCCGTGCAGTCGCTGATATAGCAGTAGCCCCGCTTATTCAGCCCCCGGTTGGCCTCCCCAAGCCCGTATACGATATCCGTTTCTTCCATAATATAGGTAAAACAAAATCCCGGTTCCGTTTCAATCCTGCCGTAAGCCGGCGTCCCTTCCCCGGCAGCAACCTCTGTTACCACTGCCTCTGTTGAAAATGGTTTTCCATACACATACTTCTGAATCATCATGAGTCCTCCTGTTCTTAATGATGTTGTGCCGCTTCCGCTCTTTGTTCGAAAGGCATCCGATCTGCCTGGCATACGCCTTTTTCTGATATTCGAACGATAATTACATTATAATATACTTCCGTGAGAAATACTTATATTATTTTATGCAATAATCACGAAATTTTGACTTTTTGCGGGGTGATGTCGGGAGTTTAACAGGTTAAATAGGCAAAAAAACGTTGCAGGCTCTATAAAGCCTGTATTTTAACCGGAATACCCGGATCCCTTGCAGCGGGGGGGGCAAGGCATCGGGAATTGTAACATATTATATAGGTATACTCCCTGCCGCATCCGCACAGACTGAATAAGAAATCCATTTTGCAGAATAATTATTTCTGACCTATAAGACTAAAACTTTATTTTTTTAGAAGTTTCGGACTTATAAGTCTGAAACTATTGACTTATTTGGAATTTCAGTTATAATAAGTATAAAAGTATCCTGACTGTACGGCTGTCTGGCTCACTGCTTCGCGGGAATAAATTCCAGCTGTGCGGTTGGAAATATGTCACGCTTCAGGAGGTATATCATGGCTGAACTTATCAATCGTCCCGATTATTTGAATCAGCTCATTCAAAACAGAGATGTGGATCTGGTCAAGATCGTGACCGGAATCCGCAGGTGCGGAAAGTCCTCCCTGCTGGACCTGTTTCATCAATACCTGTCAGAGACCGGAACCGATGATTCCCACATCATTCATATGAACCTGGAGTCTCTGCGTTATCGGGAGCTCTCAGATTATCTTGCCTTCTATGATTATGTCAGCGAACGGATTCCGCCGTCCGGAAAGACCTATCTGATCTTCGATGAGCTGCAGGTTGTAGAGCATTGGGAAAAGGCGGTGGAATCCTTCCGGCTTGATTTCGACGCGGATATCTATATTACAGGCTCCAACGCCTACCTGCTCTCCACGGAATTTTCCACGCTGCTTTCCGGCAGGTATGTGGAGATCCGCATGCTGCCGCTGTCTTTTCGGGAGTTCCTGGATTTTTATCGCTTTGAGCCCTCCGCCACAATGGAAGAGAAGTTCCAAAAGTATCTGCAATTCGGCGGCATGCCCATTCTCCGGGAATACCGGTTCAACGAAGCGAGAAGCAATCAGGCGCTGGAGGGGATCTACTCGACCGTTGTACTGCGCGATATCCTGCAGCGCAGCAAGCAGGCCGATCAGATCATGCTTCAGAAGATCATGCTCTTCCTTTGTTCCAACATCGGCAGCATCACTTCTCCCAACAATATCGGCAATGTCTTGTCCAATGAAGGGGATCTGACCGGCGGAACGGGAAAAAATGTGGCCGGCAAGACGGTACAAAAGTATATTTCCATGTTGAACAGTGCGTTCATCTTTTATTCCGTCAGCCGCTACGATGTGAAAGGAAAACAACTGCTGAAAACGCTGGGAAAAAATTATATCATTGATATGGGGTTCCGCAATATGCTGCTGGGCTACCGCGACGCGGACAGGGGACATATTCTGGAAAATATCGTTTTCTTGGAGCTGCTCCGGCGTGACTACCGGGTTTATATCGGAAAAATCGGGGAATTGGAAATTGACTTCGTGGCTGAAAAGCCAAACGATAAATTGTATCTCCAGGTAACGGAGAGCATGCAGGCGCCGGAAACCCGTGAGCGGGAGCTTCGGCCGCTGCGCATGATACCTGACAACTACGAAAAGGTCGTATTGTCCATGGATCAAAGCTATATCACTTCCTATGACGGGATCAAGTCCCTGTATCTGATTGACTGGCTGCTGTCCTGAGACGAAAGTGCGAAAGAGATGAATCGACAAGAAAAAAATCAAATAGACAAACGACAAAAGGAAAATTCTTTTTACAGACAATTTTTTACATTATATACTGCACTTGTGCTGCAGAACGTGGTGACCTTAAGCGTCAACCTGACGGACAATGTGATGCTGGGAGCGTACAGCGAGACCTCCCTTGCGGGAGTGGCGGCGGCAAATCAGATCCAGTTCGTGTATCAGATGCTGCTGGCCGCTTTTGGGGAGGGGATGGTCATCCTCGGAAGCCAGTACTGGGGAAAACAGCAGACAAAGCCCATGAAAAAAATCGCGGCCATGATGATGCAGCACGGGCTGGCGGTGATGGTGGTTTTATTTGTACTGATCAGCCTCTTTCCGGAGCAGGCGATCGGGCTGTTCACCACGGACGGGCCGATCATCGCGGAGGGCGCGGGATATCTGCGGCTGATCCGCTTTACCTATCTGTTCTTTGCGGTGACCCAGCTTTTGCTGGCTGTGCTTCGGAGCATGCAGATCGTGAGGATCGCGCTGTACCTCTCGGCCATGACATTTTTTGTCAACTGCGGCATCAATTATGTACTCATCTTCGGCCGCTTCGGTATGCCTGAGATGGGGACGGCAGGAGCGGCGGTGGGGACACTGACCGCCCGGATCCTGGAGACTGCCGTGCTGATCATTTATATTGCAAAGACCGAAAAAAGCCTGTGCCTGCGGGTGCGGGATTTCCTCCGGTTTGACCGTCTGCTCTGGAAGGATTACATCAAGGTGACGCTGCCGATCCTGGTGACCAACGGCCTGTGGGGCGTGAATACGGCTCTGCAGACGGCCATCCTGGGACACATGACCGCGGCGGCAATCGCGGCAAACAGCGCCGCTTCCAACCTGTTCCTCCTGGTAAAATCCACTGCGGTCGGAGCAGCCTCCGCGGCGGGCGTGATGATCGGAAAGGCCATCGGCGGCGGGGATATGGAGCAGGTGAAGCAGTACGCCCGGCGTCTTCAGAAATTATTTCTCGGAATCGGGATCTGCTCCGGGATCGCCCTGTTTTTCCTGCGCATCCCGGTGCTGAGCCTGTATGACCTGCGGCCGGAGACCAAGGCCATGGCAAATACATTTCTCATGATCTTAAGCGCTGTGGACGTGGGGATGTCCTACCAGATGCCCACCAATACCGGGATCATCCGGGGCGGCGGGGACGGCATGTTCGTGGTAAAGATGGATCTGATCAGCATCTGGCTGATCGTGCTGCCGCTGTCGTTTTTTATGGCATTCGTGGTGAAGGCGTCGCCGACGGTAGTGGTGTGGTGCCTCAACGCAGATCAGTTCTTCAAGTGCGTGCCGGCATTTCTGCGGTGCAGGTCGTGGAAGTGGATCCGGAAGCTGACGCGGGAATAAAAAAGACATGGGGCTGAACGGAACAGCCCCAAAAGAAACTCATACGTATTGTTTTCTGGGCAGCGTGCAGGTCAGAAAAGCGTATATGTTTTAGAACCATACCATTTCACAAGTGAGATTCTGAATCTATAAAAGCCATTTTATGACGCTGAAAAGGACAGAATCAGAGAAGCCTTTATTCAAAAATCGGATTATACTTGTACCATGCAAAAGCACGAACGAAAAGCAACCCCGGAATCTGCAGGCATTTTCAGTAGTATTTACAGAGAGAATGCAAGGGGCTCACGAACAAATAAAAAGAAAGAAGGATGAAGCATGGTACTTGTAATCACAAAAAATACGGTAAAGGACAGAGACGCGTACCTCCCTCTGGCAAAGGCATTTGCATCAGATGCGTCGCATGACAGGGGATGCCTTATGATGGATGTATGCGTGGATCCGGCGACAGTGGATGAAGTCGTTTTTGTATCCAAGTGGGAGGCGAAAGAAGACTTTCAGGCGCACGTCCAGGGGGAATCCTTTCAGAAGCATATCCCGGGGATGGCGGCCTATTATGTAGCTGGGACAGATACGATCCTGGAAATCCAGACAGATTAGGATGTACATAAAATTACGCTACAGGTCTCAGCTTGATCAGGTCAATTCTGTATTGTTTTGAAGTTCTTGCCAGAAAATTGACGTTCCTGCCAGAACTCTTGTTTTTCCGGACATTGTTAACCGTTCTGGTTCTGGGTACGGCGGCTGTCATTTACAAAGGCAGGAAAAAAATAAAAGAAAAAACAGCGGCATAAGAAACCACACAATAAAAACGTAGAAACGGCGGGAAGCACGAATGCTCCCGCCGCCTTTTTCACAGTAGCTTTAAATTACAAGTTCGCAAATCTCTTCCACCGTCTTCCCCGGATTCTGGGTAATGATATTATAAATGGGAAGCACTTCGTCGGATTCTGTCTCCAACTCTTGCGCAATTACAGACAGCGGCTTGTTCTTTGCGCATTTTTTCTGAATCAAAGAAATACGTTCCGCAAGCCTTGCTGTTTCTGCTTTCTTTTCTGCTGTTTTCGCTTTCTTTTCGGCAGCCTTTACAGCCTTTTCCGTTTCTTCTTTCAGCTTTCGGTCAAATTTTTCCTGTACAAACTCCATAAAAGTATCCTCTATACTCATACCATTTACCTCCCTAAACATCTTCTCATTTGCACGTAAAATCGCATCCAAAGCCGACTGATACAAAGTATTCTCTTGATTCTTCTGATAGTCCTCCATCAGCTTTCTGGCATTCTCCGGCCCTTTCAGATTATTGGTCAGACTTTTCAGCCAGAGATTTTCCTTCTTGATGATCAACACATCAATCTGCATCGGCTTTTTGCTCAGGTGATGTTCATTTTCAAATGTTAGTTTGTCCGCTTCGTCCCGAAGTTCAATCTGAATATCCGCATAAAATGCAGGGTGCCAGTAGATCACTCTTTTTTTCTTCAGTTCCATAGAAAACCTCCTTATTCTGTTGTGTTCAGGAGATTTTCCTGTTTGCCAATCAGAAAATCTCCTGCTTATCTGGATAAAAGCACGAATTTTCTGAAAGGGAATAGAGTCCCTTGCATTGATATGTTGCAGATATACCGGAATCTGATGCTCCGGTATCATTGAGCTTTAGAAAATATGCTTTTCCTTATTCTAGCATACGGCTACAGATTAACACAAGGGAAATTTTCAACTGTAGGAGAAACTGCAGCCATTTCGTTACATGTCACACCCCAGATCCACGCACCATCTCTTCCGGTGAAAATGCTCCCCTTCGCATTTCCGGAACGCAATGCTGAATTTCATGCTTTCCGTCCGTTTCAGCACCTTGACAACGACCTCATTTGCCCCCTTTTTCAAATGCACAATCTGATAATTATTATAAGGCGTCCACAGCCGGATCTCGTCCCGTTCCAGACAGATATCGCCGTTTACCCAGATCCGGAAGCCGTCGTTATTTCCGATTACCGCCCACACATCCTGCTCTTCGTCCGAGATAAGCCGCTGCCTCAGATAAATGCATCCCTGCCCCTGAAACGGAAATGTTTCATTCAATGGCAGCAGATCCTCGTACCCGTGCACGAGGCAGGTCTCCTCCCTGGAAAATGCCTGCCCGAAATCCTGCTCGTCCAGATATTCACTGTCCAGATACACCGCATTGTTGACCATGCATTCCAGGGTGGGCAGGATGCAGCCCTCCCCGTGGGCGCTGGGGATTCCCGGCGGATCGTCTTTTTCCAGATTTTCAAAATAAGGGCCTGCTGCGGTCCACTCCGACGCCCCAGCAATCCCGAAGCAGCGTCGGTATTCCTGTCCATCGTTCCATGCGACAGCTTTCAGGAGATTTTTCCCGTACAGTACCTTCACAGTATTTGTGGTTTCGATTGTAAACGGAACCGTCTTTTCCTGTCCCGGTTCCAGAACCAGAGACCGGGTATCGGGAACCGCGCGCCAGCCCTGGGGCAGTCCGGAGAACCGGAGGTTCCATTCTTTCCTTCCGGGGAAATGATTTTTCAGCCGGATGCCGATGCGGCATTGGTCATTGATGCCGATCGCCGGGCGGTCCGTATATGATATATCGATGGTCAGCGCCGGCTTGCCCTGATGCGGCCGGTTCGTCTGAGATTCCGGCAGGTTTAGCCGCTTCCCCAGCTCGCAGGTGTCTTCCGGTAGATTGAGCCGTTTCCCTAACGCGCAGGTCTCCTCCGACAGCTTCCGGATGGATCGGTCCGTCCGTTCCAGATCGATCCCGATTACAAACTGGTCATTCACAAGTGCTTTCAGATCCTCCGGAATGCGGTCTGCCCCATGCAGGATTCCCCAGACCGCCGCT
The DNA here is from genome assembly GCA_964415625.1 of uncultured Clostridium sp. Taxonomy (GTDB): domain Bacteria; phylum Bacillota; class Clostridia; order Lachnospirales; family Lachnospiraceae; genus Schaedlerella. The sequence goes on along the minus strand of CAYQBE010000201.1, from coordinate 1,248 downwards.
GCCGTCGCGCAGGTGCAGTCCGTATCATACCCGCACCGGAATGCAATATTGATCACCTTCCAGAGATCCTCTCCTCCGTATAGCAGGGCGATCACGGTGATTCCCAGGTTGGTCACTGCATTGGTAAAATCAAAATGCCCGAATCGCCGGAGCATCCTGGCCCTTGCTTTGATCCAGTCACAGGGATCTTCGCGAAAGGTCTCCATCACCAGCTCCGCGCATGCCCTGGCACGGGAGCCCTCCGGAAGCCGGTGGAGCTGTCCTGTCAGCAGGGCTTCCATCCTGTTTTCTGATAATTCTGCAAATGCCATCGCCTCCACCGCGGCATAATACTGTTCGATCCACACCGCTTCCCCCGCATGGTCCAGGCTTCCGTCCATGCCCGCATAAGCCGCCGCCGTATCCCCGTCCCCGGGAAAAACCATTCCCCAGATCTCGGACCGGATGGGGCATCCCTCGCCTTCGCAGAACAGGGGATTGTTAAAGCTTCCGCTGTAGGGCGGCAGGATCCCCCGCTCATAATTTTTCAAAAAAATTCCGTATTCGTTAAAGGGATACCAGCACTGCCGGTCCCAGGCTTCGGCCAGGTCTGCCGCAGTCACCTGCCGTCCCTTTTTCCGCAGAACCTCCAGCCACAATAGCTGCAGATCCAGGTCGTCATTGGGCAGATCCGGGCGGATCATTTCCCGGAAATCCTCACAGGGGATGAGCTTCTTGATGCCCTCCACCGGGGCGCCCGCCGCCCCGCCCAGGCATTTCCCGAGCCATCCGCCGTAAACCTTGTCAAAATATATGGTATCTGTCATTTGCTTCTCCTACTTTCTCTGAGTATTCTTTTTTAGACGCACCAACCATGCGCACATCCATTTCTGAGCATTCTTTCTTGGATGCACCAACCATGCGCACATCCATTTTCAGCCGCATCCCCATATTCTCCCGAACCGCATCCGATCAGCTTAGGAGTTGTAGAAGAATAACTGACACATCTTGGCTTGTCTATTTCTCCGGCTGCACAGGCCAAAAAGCCTCGACGATGCCCGCATCGCCTGCGTTTTTTGTCCTGCACATCCGAAGAAATATCCTGCGCAATCTGCATCAGTTATTTTCCTACAACTCCTTACTTCAATATCGCCCCCGCCGAAAATGTTTTCTCCACCTGATTACTGAAGAACACAAACAGCATCACCGGCAGGATACTCGTGATCACCATGGCCGCGTACATTCCGCCGTAATCCGTTCCGTATTTTC
>CAYQBE010000200.1:0-7778 GCA_964415625.1 uncultured Clostridium sp. | reverse complement strand
CGGGTGACTGAGATCGTAGAAGACCAGAGAGACCTGTACCCGGTCTATAACCCCGATCATCCGGATGCCGATGAACAGGGCTATGTCATGATGCCGAATGTGGACCCGGTGAAGGAGACGGTGGACGCCATGTCCGCAACCCGGTCTTATGAGGCGAATATTACGGCATTCAATGCGATGAAGACGATGGCGATGCGCGCGTTGGATATCGGAAAATAGTATGAGGGGGATATCCTCGAAAGGAGAGTAGCGTTAGTATGAGTTCGGAGTGCTTTAGCAAAATGGAAATAGACGCGATAGGCGAAATACTGAATATCAGCCTTGGCGCATCTGCTACGGCAGTTTCTACAATGCTGAATGCCAGGGTAGATATCACAACGCCTGTCGTGAACGTCGTCAAAAAAGAAGAATTCGAGATGGGCGAAGTAGAGCCCGCTGTCGGCGTTGAGATTACTTATGTCGCCGGTCTGGAAGGCAAGAACGTTATGCTGCTCAAGCGGCACGATGTGAAGGTCATCGTAGAGATGGTCATGGGCATGGAGATCGCCGATGAAGATTTCGAACTGGACGAGATCAACGTCAGCGTGGTCTGCGAGGTCATGAACCAGATGATGGGATCCTCGGCGACGGCATTGTCTGAATTTCTGGGGAAGATGGTCAATATCTCGACCCCGATTTCGTTTGAGGTTGAAAATGAGCAGGAATTTATTGATAAATATTTTGTAGACGACCAGCCGAAGGTCGTGGTCGGTTTTACTCTGCAGATCGCGGAGAAGCTGGAGAGTGAGTTCTTCAATGTCATGCCTATGAATCTGGCGAAGAGCCTTGTGGAGGGCTTCCTTCCGGAGGATGCGATCATTGATATCAGCTCCATGCAGGAAGAAGCGCCCGCACCGGCAGCTCCGGCACCGGAGCCGGCTTCTTCCGGAGGAGGCGGTGGAACGCTTTCACAGGAGGAGATTGAGAGACTGCTTGCCGGCGGAGCAGACGCGGAACCAGAGCCTGCCCCGGCACCAGCGCCGGCTCCCGCACCTTCCGGGGGAGGCGGAACACTTTCCCAGGAAGAGATCGAGAGGATGCTTGCAGGCGGCCTTGGAGAAGAACCGGCGCCCGCGCCAGCTCCTGCAGCACCTGCACCGCAGCCCGCACCGGCGGCTCCTGCAGCAACGGGTATGCCTGCACCGCAGCCGACGGATATGGGAGCGGCCTCTATGATGCAGGGAACGGCAGGCATGGCGCCTGCACCGCAGATGATGCAGGCGGCAGTGAGTCCGGATGTGGCCATGATGCAGATGCAGATGATGCAGCAGATGATGCAGCAGATGCAGCAGATGCAGCAGCAGATGATGGAGAAGGCCGCGGAGAAGCCGGCTCCGGCAGAGCCGAAGATGATCCATGTGCAGTCACCGCCGCAGCAGAAGCTGAAGGCAGACAATGGCATCGTGCTGGAAGGCGTGCAGGAAGAGAACATGGAACTGATCATGAGCGTTCCTCTGGAGATCTCGGTGGAGATCGGCAGGACTAGGAAGCTTGTGAAGGATATCCTTGATTTTACGAAGGGTTCGTTGGTTGTTCTGGACAAGTTGGCAGGAGAGCAGGTGGATCTGTTTGTGAACGGCCAGTGTATTGCCAGAGGCGATGTGGTCGTTGTGGAGGATAACTTTGGTATCCGTATCACGGAGATCATGAAGGTGAACCTGGCGGCATTGGAGTAAGGAGCCTTCCTGATTTCTAAGAAAGGGATCTGATGTGGGATAGGCGCTGCGGCATCAGAGTTGAGGTAGGATTATATGTGGAGGATCTTCGCCACATTTGTCATAGTGGCATGTATTATTTACTTAAGCTATCTGGCCAGCAAGTATGTGGGCCGGGGAATAAGTAAAGGCAGCAATTCCCGTTATATGCGTCTGATCGACCAGCTTGCGCTGGGGCAGGATCGGTATATCGCGGTGGTACAGGTAGGGGGAAAGTATCTGCTCGTAGGGGTAACCGCAGGGCAGATCAGCATCCTGTCTGAGGTGAAGGATGAGGAACTGTTTCCGCTGGCTCCTGAGGAGGAAGGCGGAAACTCTCAGCCGATGGATTTCAGAAAGATGCTGGGCAAGCTGAATGACCTGGGCAAAAGAGGAGGTAAGGATTAGTGTATGATTCACTGATAAATGTGAACGGCGAGCAGGTGCCTACATTAGACATATTGTTGATGCTGACGATCATTTCACTTCTGCCGTCACTTTTAATCATGATGACCTCTTTTATGAGGACCATCATCATCCTTTCTTTCCTGAGGACTGCCATGGGTGTTCAGCAGACACCGCCTAACATGGTACTGGTGGGCATTTCCATATTTCTGACGCTGTTTATTATGAATCCCGTCATCTCAGATATCAATACGCAGGCCTATACGCCGTATAAGAATAATGAGATCACGCAGGAGGTGGCGCTGGAGCGAGCCCAGGTCCCGCTGAAGCGGTTCATGCTGAGCAATACGACAGACAGCTCTCTGCGGCTGTTCACGGATATTGCGGGACAGGAGGTGCCGGATGAGGCAGAGTTTGAGGATCAGGACGCGTATGTAGACGCGCTGATGGATATGCCGATGACGGTTGTGATCCCTTCCTTTATGACGAGTGAGCTGAAAAGGGCGTTCACGGCAGGATTTCTGCTGTATATCCCATTCCTGCTGATCGATATCGTGGTATCAAGTACGCTGATGTCCATGGGTATGATGATGCTGCCGCCGGCTATGATCTCCATGCCGTTTAAGCTGCTGCTGTTTATCACCGTGGACGGATGGGAACTGCTGTTTAAAAATATTGTGGAAGGATTCCATTAGCGCAGGCGGATGGAACTGCCGGGGGGATTATAAAGAAGGAGGATGCGGAATATGACAAATGAACAGATCAGTGAGATCATATATGAGCTATTTATATTGATCCTGCAGATCGCAGGTCCGCTTCTGGTCATCAGTATGATCGTTGGTATATTTATTTCAATCATACAGGCCGCGACGCAGATTCACGAACAGACGATCACGTTTGTTCCGAAGCTGTTGGTCATCGGCCTTATCCTTGTGTTTGGGGGCGGCAGGATGATGGAGTCGCTGTCGAATTTTACGATCCATATCTTTGAATTGCTCTAGTAAAAAGGCAGGACTGGCGTGAGGAGTGATGGCATGGCGACAATGTTTAACAGTACCGCGCAGCTCACGCTGTTTGCGTTGATCATGATGCGGATGTCGGGATTTATACTGCTGAACCCCGTATTTGGCAGAAACGCGGTTCCGTCGAGGGTGAAGGCAGGGATGATATTTGTGCTGACGCTGATGGTGTATTCGGGTTATACGGGGGAAGCGTTTGAGACGGCTAGTATGATTGAATTCGCGTTTCTCCTGTGCAAGGAATTCGTGGCCGGATACCTGATCGGATTTGTCATGCAATTGTTTTTTTTTATCATCAGTTTTACCGGCTATATCATCGACTATCAGATGGGCCTGTCTATGGCTACGGTGTATGATCCACAGAGCAACGCCCAGATGGCAGTGTCAGGAAGTGTGCTGCAGACCTGGTTCATGCTGATGTTTTTTGCAGTGGACGGACATCTCGCGCTGATGAAGATCATGGTCACGTCCGCGGAGATCGTTCCCTACGGAGGGATCCTGATCACCCAGGATATTGCGGTCCGGATGATCGAGATATTCCTGGAGTGTGTAGATATGGGGATCCGGTTCTCGATTCCTATGATCGCGGCGGAATTTCTGATCGAGGTCGGAGTCGGAATTTTGAATAAGGTGGTGCCCCAGATCAGTATTTTCGTTATCAATATCCAGATGAAGCTGATCATCGGGCTGGGATTGCTGGCACTGATGTTTTCACCGATCGGAGAGTATCTGAATAAGATCATGTCCATCATGATGAAATCGGTGCAGGGAATTTTGACATTTGTTTAAATAATATACCTTGTGAAACGGCCGGATGGCCATAATGGGATGCCCTTGGGTATAGATTTGTTTCAGTAATATAGAAAGGAAGTGAGAACCTTTGGCTGACCAGGGCGGACAGGAAAAAACCGAACGGGCCACACCGAAAAAGCGCAGAGACGAGCGTAAAAAGGGACATGTGGCAATGAGTAAGGATGTAGTCACAGTCGTCTCCCTTATCGGAATCTTCTGCTGCCTTCGGCTGCTGTTCCCGCTGATCTATGAGTCGCTGCAGGATGCGATGGTATTTCAGATTTCCGCGGTAGGCGGGATGGATGAGATGTCTCTGGCAAACCAGCAGCAGGTGGGCTGGAAAGCGGTTTTGGTCATAGCGGAATGCGTGTTCCCGCTGGGGCTGCTCAGTATTGCATTCGCGGTACTGGGTACAGGGGTTCAGACCAGATTTCTATTTACCTGGGATCCGCTGAAATTTAAGCTTAGTAAGCTGAACCCGCTGAAAGGGATTAAGAATATGTTTTCCCTGAAGCAGGTGATCGAGCTTTTGAAGGCTTCGGTAAAGATCCTGATCCTGGGGGTGGTTCTCTATAATATCCTGAAGGATGAGATCGTGATCATCGCGCAGATGATGGATACGTCCGTGACGGCATCCGGCGTCTATGTGCTGAAAAAGATCTTTAACATGGTCCTGCAGGTCGGTATGGTATTTGTTGCCATTGCAGGGTTTGACCTGTTCTATCAGCGCTGGTCCTTTGAGAAGGACATGAAGATGACCAAGGAAGAGGTCAAGGAAGAGTTTAAGCAGACGGAAGGAGATCCCAAGATCAAGGGCAAGATCCGAAGTCTCCAGCAGAGTATGGCAAGGAGCAGGATGATGCAGGCCGTGCCGGACGCGGATGTGATCATCCGTAACCCGACCCATTTTGCAGTAGCCCTAAAATATGACATTGACCGGGACAACGCGCCCATCGTGATCGCCAAGGGGCAGGATCATATCGCCCTGAAGATCGTGGAGGTCGGGGAGCAGCATGGGGTCAGGATCCTGGAGAATAAGCCTCTTGCACGGGGGCTGTATGCTTCCACTCCGCTGAATAGTGAGATTCCGGCGGAATATTACGGAGTTGTTGCGGAGATCCTGGTTGAGATCTTCCGCTTGAATAATAAATTGAAATGATTCAGGACAGCAGCTGCGTAAGCAGCGGATAGTCTGCGGAGCAGACGGGTCTGAGGTCTGCTGTTCTGTATACAATAAACTGGTATAAAGGAACCAGAAGATGGTGTAGAAGATGACTAATATTAAGAATATATTAAATAATGCGGTATCATTGATCGTAGTCATGATCGTACTGCTGTTGATCATACCGATAAGTCCGTTTTTCCTGGACGTTATGATTATTCTGAATATATCCATAGGATTGATCATTCTGCTGATCAGTATGAATATCAAAGAGGCACTGGAATTTTCCATTTTCCCGTCACTGCTTCTGATCACAACTTTATATCGAATCGGAATTAATGTATCTACGACGCGAAGCATCCTGAGCAACGGCGGTTCCGCCGGTTCCGTCATCGGGGCCATGGGTAACTTCGTACTGCAGGGAAATGCGGTTGTCGGAGTTGTTATCTTCCTGATCATCGTATTGGTTCAGTTCCTCGTTATCAATAAGGGCGCCGAGCGTGTGGCTGAGGTTGCGGCAAGATTTACCCTGGACGCGATGCCCGGTAAGCAGATGGCCATCGACGCCGACCTGGGAAGCGGGCTGATCGACGAGCAGGAGGCGAAAGCAAGACGTTATAAGATCCAGAAGGAAGCGGATTTCTACGGCGCCATGGACGGTGCTACGAAGATCGTAAAGGGAGATGCGACGCTGTCCCTCGTGACAACGGCGATCAACTTCCTGGGTGGCTGTATCATCGGTATGGTGCAGGGAGGGATGTCCTTTTCGGAGGTGCTCTCGGTCTATTCCATCGCAACGATCGGTGACGGCCTGGTAGGACAGATCCCTGCTCTTCTGATATCCACGGCAACGGGTATGATCGTAACCCGTGCGGTTGCCGAGGACAGTTTAAATATAGAAGTACTTGGACAGTTTAAAGCACAGCCCAGGGCAATCATGATCGCCGGCGGCGTGCTGGCAGTCCTGATCGCGGTTCCGGGGATGCCTAAGTTCCAGCTTGCGGTGATCGCGTTTGTCATGATGTTCGGCGGATATTATCTGCTGCGGCGCATGGAAGAAATGGGCGGACCTGTTTTGGTCGGCGCCGCAGGCGCTATGGCAGGCATGGGCGGTGCAGGCGGTATGGAAGGAGCGGGCCCGTCTCTGGAAGAAGAGATGATGGCCGAGGAAGAGAGCTTCAAGGATATCAACACGGTTTACTCTCTGATCAATGTGGAACCTATCGAGATGGAATTTGGATACAGCCTGATCCCCCTTGTGGATGAGGCCAGCGGCGGCAAGATGATCGACCGTATCGTGATCTTCCGCCGGCAGTATGCCCAGGAAATGGGCCTGGTCATTCCTTCGATCCGGCTGCGTGACAGCTCTTATCTGAATACGAACCAGTATGTGATCAAGATCAAGGGCGAAGAGGTAGCAAAGGGCGAGATCCTGATCGACTACTATCTGGCTCTGGAGCCGCCGAATCTGGAAAAGGAAATTGACGGTATCGACACCATTGAACCTGCATATGGTATCCCCAGTAAATGGATCACCATGGATAAGAGGGAGATGGCGGAGATCTACGGATATACCGTTATCGATCCGCTTTCTGTTATGCTGACGCATCTGTCGGAGACCGTGAAGAAGCATGCCCACGAGCTGCTGAACAGGCAGGAGGTAGTCCGCCTGGTGGAGAATCTGAAGAACCAGTCGCCGGAGCTCGTGGAGGAAGCAATCCCGGCAGTGATCTCCTACGGAGGCTTCCAGAAGATCCTGACGAACCTTCTGAAGGAGGGCATTCCAATCAAGGATCTGGAGACGATCATCGAGACGATCGTGGATTCTGCCATGACAGTGAAGGATCTGGATACGATCACGGAGAATATCCGTGTGGCATTGAAGAGGACAATTACAAGAAAGTTCTGCGAGGGCGGCAGCATGAAGGTGGTGACGCTGGAAGCGGATCTGGAAAAGAATATCATCACCAGCCTGACAAACGGGGACCACGGCCTTTATCTTGCGCTCAGCCCGGATGTCATGCAGAGCGTGATCACACAGCTTTCCGAAGAGGTGAAAAAATTCCAGGAGCTGGGGCAGGCGCCGATCGTTCTTACCAGCCAGGTAGTGAGGATCCATTTCTATCATTTGATAGAGCAGTTTTTCCCGGATATGTTTGTGCTGTCGTTTAATGAGATCAGCAATAACATTCAGATCCAGGCGGTGGGAAATATCTCACTGCAGGTGGATCGGTCTTAACCTGACGCTGTGATCTTGCAGGCGCAGGATGCCATGCGGCTGGCGCGATATTCAAGGCAGATTTCATCGGCCATGAGTATAGAAATAAATGAAGTGGAGCAGGACAATATGGGTACGCAGGAGCAATACAAGGATAAGTCGAATGAAGAACTTCTACAATTGTATAAAGAGACCGGCAGCCTGGAGATCAAGCAGGAGATCGTCATGCGCTATATCTACCTTGTGAAGAGCATTGCGCTGCAGATGAGGGATATTTACCTGAGCTTTTCGCAGGTGGACGATATCATCAGCGAGGGCGTTATCGCCATAATGTCTGCGATCGACAAATTTGACGTTGAAAAAAATGTAAAATTTGAGACATTTATTTCAAAAAGGATCAAGGGAATGATCATTGATCTTGCCAGGAAGCAGGATTGGGTGCCGAGAAG
>CAYQBE010000199.1:0-7857 GCA_964415625.1 uncultured Clostridium sp. | reverse complement strand
ATGGAAATTATTTGATCCTGAAAATAATGATGGGACAAATAACAATGAGTGGGAATGGGAAATTGATACAAGCACACTTGTAACTGGAATGATAATAAAAAATTACAAGGAATTATGTAGAATATTGAATGAAGAAGCAAAAACAGGTAAAGCAAAACAATTACAATTAAAAACTTGGAAAAGATATTTTGATTGGGAGAAAGATGGACAAAAATTTATTATCGTAGATATATATGATATACCGTTACCTAAAGAAGATTTGCGGAGAAAAGGTAACAATTCCATTTATAAGAATTATATTGAACTTATCCTATTGCAATATCTATCTAAACAAGAGGGATATAGAAAGACTTTTACAAAAAGAAACTGGCTAGAATTGCTTGGGATGATTAATAATAAATATGGAAAAGAACCGAAAATGAAGTTAAAACAACTTGATCATTGTATAAATGATCAAGAAATTACATTATTTTATATTCGTTCAAATAAGAAGTTAGAGCGTGTATTGCATGATGCATTAAGTAATCTACAGAGAGAAAAATTAATTATTGTGGAATATGAAACAGTAATTGTATCTGCTGATGAAAGAGGTAAAGAGTATCGTTTTATTGCGAATGACTATCAGAAAAAGAAAATATTGCAGATAGAAAGATACATATTAAAAAATGTTATGCAGTATAAAAATATGTTTTATGTCTATATAAAGAATAAATCTAGTGAATACTATAGCAAAGTTAATGAAAGGCTTTATGAATTGTATGGGTGGAAGTATTATTACAAGCAAATAAAAATTATATACGATCAACCGAATATTGTTGAAGCGATACCTTCTAAAGAAGTTATATTACAAAAGGAGATTTTGAATAGTAAGATAGTTCAATTTCTCAATGATAATGCAAAAAACGTATATGAAAAGAAAGAAAAAGAATATGAGGATGCATTAGATGAATATTTGAATGATTGGATAGGTGATAAGGATTACTTGAAAAATCGAGTTAAGGTCCCTAATACTTGGAAATATCCAAAGGCTTACATAGAAGCACAGAGAATATTGACTGATGAATTAATCTGTATAGGGCATAGTAATATTGTCTTTATGCCTGATAAGCTGTTAACAGTAGCAGAAGAAAGTAATGAATTTCTGACTTGGATGGCATAAGAATAAAAAGTTGTCACTTTAAAAGGGTATATATAAGTAAACTCTATATGGGACTTATAAAGTGACAACTTTTTTAAAAAGTAAGTAAACAAAGGGCTTGTAAGCCTACGCCGTTGTATGCCTAGAAATAAAAAAGTGTATATATGCTTATGATTGATTCGCAAGATTTGAAGCGAATTTGGATGGATTATAATTTGCTTATTATCAAGTAAAATTTTTCGATAAAGCATTTTATAACAACACATATCATTTTTTTATTTTCACGGCAAGGTATGTGAGCGACAGCGAACATACCGTCAGGCAACGCCGTAGGCTATATATATCAATACAAAAGGAGATTATTAATAAATGGGATTTGAGTATAAAGAAGAATTGAAAGAACTATTACCTGATTACTTGGATTTATTGGAAGAACAAGGAAAAGTAGAAAGTAGAGGCGAAGGATATTATGTCTGTCCTTTTTGTAATTCAGGGGATAAAAAGAATTATACGGCTGCTTTTCATATTGATGGTACAAGATATAACTGTTTTGCCTGTTCTGAGCATGGAGATATATTTGATCTTGTGGCACACATGGAGAATTTGCCGTCTGACTGGAAGAAACATTATAACCGTACACTAAGAATAATGCGTCCTTATTTGGGTGGTAATATATCTACGAAAAGCAGAGAAGAGTATATTCCTGAATTCACTATACCTGTGGATTATACAGAATATCTACATAAATGTCATGAAAATGTGGCTCAAACTGATTATTTCTTAAAACGTGGACTGAGTAAGGAAACGATGGATAGATTTAACCTTGGATATGATTCGGAAAAAAATCTGGTAACAATTCCATATAATTCTGACTGTAAAGGGTATGTTGACCGTGTTTTATGGGATGGTGATAGCAAATATTATAAACATGGCAATGAGTTATTTAATGTAAATGCGTTGTATGAAGTTGGAATAAATGAGTGGTTTTCTAGGGATAGCGATTATGTTTTTATTTGTGAAGGACAGGTTGATGCAATGTCTTTTACGGAAATAGGATTAGATGCTGTAGGGCTTGGTGGTGTGAATGAAGTATCTAAACTGATAAAGAAGTTAAAGGAAAAACCATCTTATAAGATACTTGTTCTAGCTTTAGATAATGATAAGGCTGGAAGACGTGCAACAGGTAAATTTATCGAAGAACTTGCGGAGACTGAATTGAATCAGAAGTATATCGTATATAGCAGTTTATATGGAAAATATAAGGATGCCAATGAATTTTTGATGGCTGATAGAAAAGGCTTTATTGAGAAAATAAAAGCCGTGGTAGATAGAATATAACTGTAGTTGATGTAAAACAGATGATGGTATCTGATAGTGATAAGAGAGTTATAGCCTACTGATAGTCAGGCAATCGCTTGCTCACTACTTATATTTTGGGGTAAAGGAGAGAAGATATGACATACACACAAGAAAAAAGAATAACACAGAAAACAGTAAAAGATATGGGTTTTACGGATAAATTAATTGCTGAACTTTTGCCAGAACCTCAACTTGTTAACAATCCGCATTATAGAAAAGCGGCGAAGATGAAGCTGTGGAAACTATCAGATGTGGAAAATGCAATGAATAATCCTGCGTTTCAGGAATCGCTTAAAAAAAGAAAGAAGTATAAAGAGGCTGCAGAAAAAGGCGTAGTGACAAAAAAGGCACATTTAAAAGATGAGACAGATAAGTTTTTGGAAAGCATAAAAATAGAACATCTGGATATTGGGTTAATCAGGGAATATGCCTTAAAAGCAAAACAAAACTGGTATGACGATAATTTTTGTGTGCTCTCAAATGTGGATTATAAAACTACCGATAATGCAGATGAAGATACAGTAACTCGGTGGACAGTTAACTACATTAGGCATCGAATGACAACTTATGATGAACAGCTATATCATATGAAGGGTAGAGTTGGTAAAAAAGATATGTACCGTGAGATCCACAACCATATACTGGATAAAATTGCAAACGTTTATCCAGAATTGGCGGAAGAATGTGAGCGGCAAAAAATATGGGGGTATGACTCATAGATTAGATTTAGGAAAATTGGAGGGACACAATTATTAATAATACAAAAATAAAATATCTAAAAGTAGCAAACAAAATTTACAAAATAGAAAAAATCTCATTTTTTTATATGACCATTGAAGCAAAGGAAACAAATTTTACTACTGCAGATGTTCCGGAGGATGATCTATGGGATGTTTCTGAATTCAAGGATTATAAAATAAAGCTGACCAACAATGGGGGACAAGCTGAAATTATTGATTTTGAAAAGTATAAGTATGAAGAAGATAAAAGAAGAAACTGAGAAAAAATAGGCGATGAAATTCTACTTTCAAGCATGAAAGAAAACTGTCATATGTATTGTGGTATATGACAGTTTTTGCACTGCATTTTGAATTGAACGATTGTAGTAGAAGAAGATTAGCATAGATAGTAGTTAAAGGAAAATAGAATGGATAAGGTGGAAATAAGTGGTTATTTCTGGGATAAGAAAAGTATTATAAATGGAGAGTGATAATGATTGAGTGATAAAAAAATAGAAGATACCAAAATAAATATAAAAAGTTTACAAGCAAATAGTTTATATCGTGTAAATAACGGATGCAAAGATGTCTTTTTAGATTATGGAAAAGCGGAAATCAATAATAGCTTATTTTCAGAATATATGTGTAAACATGGAGTTACTGTGAATAAAAAAAGAAATAGTAATGACTTTATACTTATGAAATTTGATTATGGTGTAAAACCTGAAAAAGTAGATGGCGAATTATTAACTGGATTGACAGCAAAAAGTTTGCGTAAATACTATTACGAGAATGGAGTAAAAATCAGTAGAAAAGTAAAGGGGAAGGAAGAACCGCAAACAACATCGTATAAAATGTTGATGCGTAGCGCAGGAAAGGCAAAAGAGGGAGACTGTATTTTTATAAAAGATAATTTATATAAAAAAGCATTGTACTATATTACAATGGGGCTATGGGAAAAAATGCCTAATGACAATGCAAAAATTGTTGAATTATCAGCATATAGCACTTTGATCACTGCGACAGCAATAGATTATATACAACTTCCATTGGATAGCATTTTTGTTGTAGAAGATGAACAGGTTTCGACAATAAAAAGTGCTGTAAGCGTTAAATCAAAAAATGTAACACATTATAAAAGAAATAAAATAGATTATGATAAAATAGAAAAGAATATAAATGGTTTAGGTTTTACTTTTTATAAAAAGAAACGAAAAAGGAATCCACATTTTAAATACATAAAGAAATCCAAAAAGAGCTTGGAACACAATGGAATAAAAATAGAAAAATATCCAGTAAAAGAAACTTCTTATACAAGAAGTGAATGTTATGTAGAAAGGAACAATGGTTTATCAGAAGTAACCAATGTTCTATGGGATGGCATGGGACTCATTGATGATACCGTTTTTCCGAAAGATATGGATGGATTTATATATTGCAGAAGTCATTTCTTTAAATCTTGCCTGTTTAGGGGAAACATCCAACAATATTTTAAAGATTATTATGAAGAGGATTATGAATCTGCGGAGATAACGGATATGTTTGGAAGAAAAATGAAAGTATCTGATATCAAAGTGATTATTACAGAAAATTCTTTAAAATGGATGAAGTTTATTGATTTAATGGGTGGCACATTAAGTAAGGCATTTAGGTATTATGAAAAATTTATGAAAAAGCAAGGGGAAAAATTTGCTATTGTAAAAACTGCTCATAGTAGTAAATGGGGAGAATTTCAAAGAAGCTCATATCAGATCAATGGAACATTGCCATCTACCGATGAAAATATTCTGAGGAATGTTACGAAAGAGAGTGTTGGATATTGTAATAGATTAAAAATATATGACAAAGAATTTCTAAAATATTTGAGAATTACAGGTTCTGCAAAATACAGTATAAACAATGTTCTGATTGCACTGTATGAATATAATCAATATTTTAAATATACGCAGTATTTTAAGGATAAAAGAACGGACATTATCAGTCGCTTTAAAAAAGAAAGACTACAGCTTGGTAAACTAATCCAGTATGGAGATAATCTTACTATATGTGGCAATCCGATTGCACTGTTGATGAAGGTAACAGGACAGGATTTTATAAACGAGCCATGTTTCAAGCAGATTGAAGATGGCATTCAATGCTATACCAGTAAATTTAAAAATGGAGAAAATTTAGCCGCTTTTAGAAGTCCACACAATGCACCAAATAATATTTTGCATTTGGAAAATGTATATTCTGATTGTATCAAAAAATATTTTTCTGATTTAGGAGACAACGTAATTATTATAAATGGAATCAGAACAGATGTGCAACAAAGACTAAATGGACAAGACCTTGATTCCGATTCAGTTTACGTTACAAATCAAAAGGATATAGTTACTTTAGCAAAAAAAGCATATATAGAATATCCCACAATAATTAATGAAATAAAAGCTGAAAATAGTAATTATAAAAAAGATATGGAATCTTATGCTAATATGGATAATGATATTTCTTCATCACAGTATGCCATAGGAAGAGCAAGCAATATAGCGCAGTTGGCTCTGAGTTATTATTTTCATGATGGAAGTAGTAATCAGGAATTAGAGGATGTCTTTATTATATGTTCTGTGTTAGCTCAGGTGGCTATTGATTCGGCGAAACGTAACTTTGATATTAATGTCAACAAGGAACTCACAAGAATTGCTAATCTTGAATGTATGAAACACAATCCTAAATATCCCAGATTTTATGCTGAAAATCAAAAACTAAAACAGAGAAAATCAAAAAAGAAAAGAATCATAATTGATGAAAAAGATATAGGGGATTTTAACTGCCCTATGGATATTATATATAGAATTATTGATGAAGATGTAATTGATCTTAGGAAATATAAATTCCTTAATACATCAACAGTTAGTTTTAAAAAGATATTTGACTATAAACTGGAAAAGATAAAGAATCGTGATCGAAAGCAGCATAAGAAAATTATTTCTATTGTTAATGAATATGATGAAGCTATTAAGAAATATGATATAGAAGATGAAGATTATCATGAAAATATTATGAGGGAATTTGAGATGTGTAGGTCAAAATTAGATGGTCTGACAATTAAAAATGATACGATGTATTCATTAATTGCATATGCGTTTCATTCTGGTGGAAGTATTTGTGACAAATTGTTAACTGTCTTATATGATAAAGATCATGAGGCATTTCTTTCTTGCTTTGAAAAATCGACAAAACCTCCACGCAAAAGTAAAAAAGATACGGATTTACAAGGGATTTCAATATCTACCTATGAAGAGGGGCATGAAAGGAACGTAAGCTGAGTAGTGTTCTTCTGTAATCTCATTTGGAATACGCTATTTTAAAGTTAAATTTATTTTATTCGTTGTGTTTTTATGGTCTTTTATCTCCTTTCCGGTCATGGAACAATATAGAGGTGCATCCAGTAATGGGACATTTGCTTGTTGCTGGATGTTCGGAAAGAAAAATTTATAAATAAAAATATATCTATGAATAAGAAAAGAAGGTGAATATGTTGACACAGGAAAAATTAAGGGAAATGTATATCGAAAGGTTAAGAAGAGAAAAGCAATGTTGGATAAGTTCTGTAACTGGTATCAATAAAGATGTATTAAGTAAATTTAGGCATGGTAAAATTGATCTGTATCCATATTTGTTTGAAAAACTGGAAGCCTATCTTTTAAACCAATAAATATAATTTTGTAACTAATAAATCTGAATTATTCAAAATTCTAAATATATTTTATATCGGCAATTCAGCCAAAATAACTCAATTAGATAAAAACAAAATAAAAAACTGAATATAGAAATCAACAATAATAAAAAAGAAGGTGAGAAACTATAGCCAAATTTGCAAGCATGGCAGCATTAAAAGTTGCAATCCAAAAGGAAATGTACGAGGCTTTAGAGGAAACGGTAGAAGATTCATACCAAGATCTCAAAAATAATGTGAACCATTTTTACGATTCACCAGAAGGCAGATATAAGCGTACTGGACAGTTACGGGACTCTCCGCAGTTAGATGGCATCAATTGTAACGGTGATTCTGCGCAAGGGCAAATATCGATAAACACAGGCACTCAATACAATCCATCTGGACGTGATACAGCAACCATTTATGGATACGCTGAGGCAGGTGGTCTTTTAGGAAATGGTGGATTCTGGGAAAGAACAGAAGAACAGATTCAAGACAATATTGAAGAGTCATTCGGAAAGAGATTTGATTGAAAAATAATAGATTAATCGAGAATAAAAAGGAGAAAAACTAAAAATATATATGAGCAAAAGCGAAAATATTATAAATGGAACTGTGGACTTTGAGAATGCGAAAATTGGAAAAACTTATATTATGGAGTTGACATCAGGAGCAATCATTTCAGGAGGATTGGTTTCTAAATATGAGTTCTTGAAAGATGGATTGGTAGTTCAAGCGTATACAATTGCTTTCAATAACTCTAAAGTAATTGATATTCAAGTAGACGAAATTGAACGGATGGATTTAGTGGAACATCATAACGAAAAGCATAAAAGTGTTTTGGAATATCTGGAAGAGTTCCAAGAAAAGCATAAAGTAAAATGTTTTAATGAAGATGGAGAGTTGTTGTCAAATTCAACAATTTTAGGTGAAACTATAAT
>CAYQBE010000198.1:0-7890 GCA_964415625.1 uncultured Clostridium sp. | reverse complement strand
GTGGTATGGCGGCAGTGATCGGACCAGTAGGTATCCAGCACACGGATCTCCGTCATGGACGGATCCCGGTGCTCCTCCCCGTGAAAATAATTCTGGATATGGAGGAAATCCTGAAACGTCATGGCCAGTCCCAGAGAATCATACAATGCCTTCAGCTCTTCCTCCGGCATATCCTGGAATCCCTCAAAGATCTTCACATCCTCCGGCTCCTCGAATACCGCCACCAGCGTATCCGGCTTCTCCAGCCCGGTCTCTCGGGAATCCACCGGGTTGATGCAGTGGTTCTTAATGGCTGCAAACTCCTCTTCTGTCACCGTCCCCTGGATCACATAGGTGGTTGCCGTGCGGATGACCGGCTTTTCATCCTCTTTGATAAACCGGATACACTGCTCCGCGGAATCCGCCCTCTGGTCGAACTGCCCCGGAAGGAACTCTACGGAAAAAACTCTGTCCCCTTCCTGCACCGGAACCTCCTCCCGGTACAAAAGATCCACCGGTGGCTCCGCAAATACGCCGCTGCACGCTTTCTCAAAAGAAGCATCGGAAACATTTTCCACATCATAGCGAATCAGCACCCGTACCCCTGTCACCGTCCCGATTCCAAGATAATGTCTGATCTCATGCCTCAACTCCTTTGCCTGCACGGCAAAGTCCGCCTTTTTCTCCACATATACCCGCTTTACATTACCCATATCAGTTCTCCTCCTTTAATTCAGAAATCCCATCTGCCCTGAACAGATCCGGGGAAATCTATCCAAGCCTTTCCTCTTCTGCCCTTACCTCCCTGTTGCTGCCGCTTCCGGCCTTTTTGCTCCTGACCGTATATACGATGCTGAGGATCAGAAGCACGGTCAGTCCTGCCAGGAAAAAACCTCCGATCCGGATCACCATATCAAAAAACAGTCCTTCCGGAAGCATCCGGATCATATAATCTTCCGCAGGGTCAAAGATCCAGAGGTCATTGTCAAAAAAGATCTCATGGAATTTCGTAAATACCGCATTGAAATTCCTCGCCATGGCAATTCCCAGAAACAGGATCAAAGCCGCCAGGATCCCCAGCACTGCCTGAAAGCTTCGGGCCAAAGTCCTCCACATCTCCTTCCTGCATGCTGCCGCCAAAAATACAAGGGCTGCCGCAAGGACAGCGAACGCCCCTCTTCGCAGGGCAAGGCCGCCGAGAAAGAGTCCCTGCACGTCATCCATATGCAGGCGATCCTGTTCATTAAAAAAATCCTGCTCTGTGCCTTCTACCGTAGTTACCACACTTAAACGCTCTCTGTCCCCTTTCAGATATGCCATCATCTCCCGGGTCACATACATTGCGTCCTCCATCTCCATATCCAATTCCCGCAGCACCTGATATTTTGTATATTCCCGCTCATAAACGCCGAAATCCGCATACATTGCCGCCTGAAAGCTGGAAATCAGCAGAATGGCCACCGCCGCAATGGAGGCCGCTCCGCCTGCGATCCACCGCAGTCCCTTCATGTTCCACCTCATTTCATCCAAGATCGCTCCCGGGAACTGTCACGGCACAAAATGATACATTCTGCTTTGTGCCAGTCCGCAGTCACCCCTGCAGCGCACTATAAAATCCTCTGACTCCCCCGAAAAACGGGGAATTCAGAGGATTTTCCTGCCTTTACTCTATCGTGGCAATCCGCATCATATTGCTAACCCCGCCGATCTCTTCCCGTACATTCGGTGACGGCATCCCTGCCGTAAGGACAACGATATCTCCCGTGTCCACAAACTGTTTTACCTGCGCAAGCTCGATGGCGCCGTTGCAGACATCATCCGTTGTGCTGAATTCCAGAGATTTCAGCGGAGTGACACCCCAGTAAATGGACATCCTGCGGAGCGCACGGTCGCTGGGCGTTACACCGAGGATCTCCTGCCGCGGTTTCATATTCGATACATACCGTGTAGTCGCGCCGGACACAGACGGCGTGATGATACATTTTGCGTTCAGATTGGACGCCGCCAGCACGGAAGAATATCCGATTGCCGTGGACACACTGGATTTCAGATGATCGCCGGCCTGGGAGAGCAGCCTGTCATAATCCAGATGCTCTTCCGCGTTCTCCACGATATGGACCATCATCTTCAATGCCTCGATGGGGTACTTTCCTGCAGCCGTCTCGCCGGACAGCATCACCGCATCCGTGCCGTCATAGACCGCATTGGCCACATCCGTCACCTCCGCACGGGTGGGACGGGGATTGCGGATCATGGAATCCAGCATCTGGGTCGCCGTAATGACTGTCTTAAAATTACTGTTGCATTTCTGGATCAGCATCTTCTGCAGATAGGGAAGCTCTTCCGCCGGAATCTCCACGCCCAGATCTCCTCTGGCTACCATGATCCCATCCGCCGCGCGGATGATCTCGTCAATGTTGCGGATGCCTTCCGCATTCTCGATCTTGGCGATGATCGGAATATACTGTGCGTGCAGGGATTTCAGATATGCCTTGATCTCCAGGATGCATTCCGCGTTCCGTACAAAGGAAGCCGCAATAAAATCAATGTCCTGCTCCACCCCGAACTTGATATCTTCCTTGTCCTTTTCCGTAATGGCCGGAAGCCGTACTGGAACGTTGGGTACATTGATCCCCTTGCGCTCACCCAGCTCGCCTCCGTTGATGATCCGGCACTGAATATCCTTTCCGTCCTTTTTCACCACTTCCAGCTCGATCAGGCCGTCATCAATCAGGATCTTCTTTCCCCGGTCCACATCCTCTGCCAGGCCGTCATATGTGATGGATACCCTCTGCGCATCCCCTGCAGTCTCTTCCGGAGTCAGCGTGATCATAGCCCCTGCCTCCAGTTTTACTTTTTTACCGTCCTTCAATACACCGGTGCGGATCTCCGGTCCCTTTGTATCAAGCAGGATCGCCGTATTGGAATGCTCCTCCTCCCGGATCAGCTTGAGCATGTCCATCCTTGCCTTCTGCTCCGGATGGGTGCCGTGGGAAAAATTAAAACGTGCCACATCCATCCCACCCCGGATGATACTGCGCAATACTTCTTTGTCGTCCGTACTCGGACCCATCGTACATACAATCTTTGTCTTTTTCATTTTATATTCTCCCTTTGATATCATTTTTTCATATTTTGTAAAACGGCCGCATGGTCATAACGGAGAACCACAGCTTTTAGTACCGCAGTACTCCCTGTCCGCCAAGACAGCTTTCCCCGGATTGGCTGACATCCTGTCCGCCGGAATCAGCCGGCTGGTCGTATACCGGTTGGTCATATACTGGCTGCTCATATGTCGGCTGTTCGTAATACTGCTGCTCATACTGTACCTGTGCAGCTGCTGCCTCTGCCTGCGCCTGCGCGGCTGCCGCCTCAGCTGCGGCACGCTCAGCCTCCTCTTTCTTTGCCTGCTCCGCAGCCGCGGCCTCTGCCTGCTTCTGTGCTTTCAGTGCAAGGGCCGTTTCCTTTGTGCTCACTTCTTTTCCAGAGTCAGCACTCTTATATTTCACAAATCCAACTTCATCTTCAAAACACAGCTCTGCCTGCTCTATATCCTCCAGTCCAAGACCTGTGATCTCTACCGTATGCCCGTCCTCATAAGTCAGACTGAGATCATACGTTATCTGCGCCTGTTTCTCTGCCCCGGCATCAGCCCCCATATCCTGAGGTGTATAATACACACAGACGATTTCCTCGTTATCAATTGTCATCCCGGATTCCAACAGATTCTGGGAAGGCTCTTCTACATTCGATGCTTTGACCGTAAAACCAGTGATCTTATCACCCGTATGATTGGTCAGTAATAATTTATATGCATCCTCAGATTCCTCTCCTATAGTCTTGTACTCTGTTTCTTCTTTTTCCACCTCCTTATCGTCACTTATTTCTGTTTCCGGTTCTTTTGGTTCCTGTGTTGCTTCTTCCTTTTTACCACATCCCAGAACCAGGCAGGCTGCCCCGATCACCAGAATTTTTGTCATTACTGATTTCTTCATAAAAAAATCTTCCTTTCCTGTCTTATGTCTCATTCTTTTTATTATTCAACCGCGGCCGGAGTATTTGTACCCTCTCCGAAACACAGTTAAATTCATTGTGCTCTCCCCTGTCAGGAGATCTGAAATTCTTCTGTCTGTACAAGTGTCTGCACATCACCGTTCACAAGAATAATATCCATATGGACTGGCCCTCCGATCAGGGAAGTGTTTTTCAGATATAACTTGTATCCGTCATCATTCCAGCCCTCCTCATCCATTGATGAAGTGCGGAATGCCTCATATGTCACAGCTGTCCCGGCAGCATTCCTGACAGACACATAAATTTTTGAATCCAGTTCTGCAAAATCCGGATCCAGATTTCCCTCGACCACATACCAGGAGCCGTCTTCTTTCAGCGATACCGTCGTATCCGTTGCAGCTGCGGTCAGATTTTCCAGTGTCCGGACAGGACCTTCCATAACCGGGGGCTGCTCCGCAAAAAAGGAAAGCCTTCTCTCCACCCGCTCCACGATCACATACTCCGGATGATATTGATCCAGGTTCCCCAGATTGTAGGGCACCAGCCTGGAAAAATATCCGTGTTCAAATTCATTTGCCAGAAAGGGTAACATAGAATTTCCGAAGGAATCCCGGAACATCAAAAGTGTCCCCTGTCCATTCGGGTTGATCGTCTCGATCCAGTCCTCTTCCACGTTTTCCACATCGTTCACATATGCATAGATTGGAATCTGGTCGTAATAAATATTATCTTCCTGCTCCACAGCCACGGAGTAAAGCATCTCTGCCAGATCCCCGGTGTGTTCCTTCCGAACTTCATAAGCAGGATAAGCAGAAGCATCGTATGGCTTCCCAAGTCCGTCCATAAGCTTTCTGCAGGCCAGCAGCGCGCCCTTGTTATTCCAATGGGAGTCCCCTTTCAAATACAGGCATTCCTCCGATTCTTCAAATGCCTCATACAGATTCACATAGTGAATCCCCGCCGCTTCCAGAAGCGGTGTGATACGGGTATGGTTGTTTTCCCCGCCCCGCCGGTAAGTCGAAGGCATATTGCTGTCATACAGGGAATTTTTATTGGGAGCAATGGTGAGGACAAATCTGCTTCCTCTGTCCTCAATATGCTGCTGCATCAGACTGAGATTGCTGACTGCATTCAAAAGCCCCTTTTCCGACATCTGGTTCTCCCCCAGATAATCATCCAATGTCCCTGTATAATAGAGCCAGCCGTCCTTTCCCACCAGTACCTGGTCCGACGCTGACACACCCAACAGACGCCCTCTCAGCAGCGCATTGGCTGCCACCATCTCCTGGCGGAACGCAAAATGCTCTTCAAAATACACCCCCAGGTCTCCCAGGAAATCGGAATTCCATGTTCCATCTGTCCGAAGCTCCGGGAATTCCACCAGTTCTTTATTTTCTGTTGTTTCATTTGTGGCCGCCACACTCATTCCGGCAAATGGAATGAGGACAACGATCAGGACAGCCGCTATATAGATCAGATACCATATTTTCTTTTTCATCTTCTCATTCACTTCATTCCTTTTCTAAAAACGGAAGTAGATAAACGGATTGTAAGTACCTCCTGACAGACTCAGCATACACAATACAAGAAGCACGACCGTGCAGACATAGGAACCCGCTCTGAAAAACCGAACCGCAGCACCCGTATACCGTTTTCGCAGCCGGCTTGCCAGATGCCTGAACGGGCAGGATGCAAATAGACAGACTGCCAGGGTAAGCACCAGCAGAGGGTTCAACTGCCGCAATGCAAAGCTCATGGCCTCCGGCCCGAAGGACATCCCTGCAAACATCTTTCCGATCAGGGAGACTCCCTGGGACAGAGTATCTGCCCGAAAGATCACAAATCCTGTACATACTGCCAGCATCGTATACAGATGCCCCAGCACCCTAGGCATTTTTTTCACCGGCAGGATCCCCTCCAGCAGTAAAAAGAAACCGTGATACATCCCCCATACTACAAATGTCCAGTTTGCCCCATGCCACAACCCGGTGCAGAAAAATACGATCAGCTTATTTAAATATGTCCGCACAGTTCCCTTTCGGTTCCCTCCCAGAGGAATATACAGATATTCCTTAAACCAGGTAGACAGTGAGATATGCCACCTGCGCCAGAATTCCTGTACACTGCAGGAAATATATGGGTAGTTAAAATTTTCCTGAAAGGTAAAGCCAAACATATGACCCAGTCCGATCGCCATGTCGCTATAGCCGGAAAAGTCAAAATAGATCTGGAACAAATAGGATACCGCCCCAATCCATGCAGATAAAATGTTGATCTGGGACAATTCCGCGGCAAACACCGCATCCGCCGCTAACGCAGCCGTATTGGAAAGTAAGATCTTTTTGGACAGCCCGACAATAAATCTACGGAATCCGGCCGCAGTCTCTTCTAATTGTGTTGTTCTATTTGAAATCTGCTGTTCGATATCATGATATTTTACGATCGGCCCGGCGATAAGCTGCGGAAAAAAGGAGATATAAAGGAGCATATTTCCATAATTTTTCTGTGCCTTCACCTGACCCCGGTATACATCTATGACATAAGACAACGCCTGGAACGTAAAAAACGAAATTCCAATCGGCAGGCCGACCTTCAGAAGCGGAAGCCGCGCTCCCGTCAGGCCATTGCATGTCCCGATCAGCATATCGGCATATTTAAAAATTCCAAGTATCAGAAAGTTGGTACATACGGCCAGAACAAGAACCTGCTTACGCCTTCCCGAGCGCTCTACCCACAGGCCGTACAGATAATTCAGGCTCGCGCTGCCTATCATCAGGAGCACATAAACAGGCTCACCATATGCATAAAACAATAAACTGCTGATGATCAGCAGAACATTCTTTGCGCGCATGGACGGTATCAGATGATACATCAAAAATACCACCGGGAAAAACACGCACAGAAATGTCATTGAACTAAAAACCATAGCTGCTTCTCCAAAAGTCCCCAAAAGGAATTCCCATGATCCCCCGGAAATCCCCATCCTCATAAGTTTTTCTTTTCTGATTTACTTTACATGCTCATGTGTAAACAAATGCTCCTGGCAGTATTCATAGTTGCCGTTGCACTTTGAGCAGAACCGAAATTCCAGCGAAGGGTCGTCCAGTTCCGTCCTCCCGCACACCGCACACCGATGCATGGCCCCGCCTGCATAGGTCATATGGGGACGGGCCTGTTTCTTGAACTTCCGCTTTCTCGCCTGTTCCTTCGGTGTGTAAGGCCGCATATTCCTCCCGGACAGGAAAAACAGGATAAAGTTCAAAAGAGAAGCCACAATGGCCGTCCTTGTCATCCAGTTTCCTCTCACCAGGTCATACAGGATATATGCCACATAGACATAGGCCATCCACTTGATCTTGATGGGCAGTACAAAATACAGCAGAAGCTCCATATCCGGATAACTTGCCGCAAACGCAAGAAAAATAGACATATTGATATAATACGTGCTAAAAAACCTGCCGTACCCAACCATATCCGTACCGAAAAATACAGCTAGGATAAAAGCGCCCAGCACAGTAAACAAAATTCCGGAAAAAATGTATACATTATAACGGAAGGCCCCCCAGGTTCTCTCCAGCGCCGTGCCAAGCTGATAGTAAAGCAGCATCATGATCACGATCGTCAGAAGACTCCCGCTGGGCGGCACCAGCACCCAGGATAAAAGCCGCCAGACCTGTCCCCTTAGAATGTAGGCCGGCTCCAGGGTCAGCCAGGAAAGCAGGGCGGGCTGCATGAGTGAAATCATATATCCGACCACATAGCCTCCGATCAGATACATGGTCAGGTTTGGAATTGCATATCTGCCGAATTTCTTTTCTAATTGATCCAACCAGTTCAAAAGTCTTCGTCTCCTCTTTTCTTTTCTTCGATTCCATCATGTATAATTCTACCGTCAGG
>CAYQBE010000197.1:0-8121 GCA_964415625.1 uncultured Clostridium sp. | reverse complement strand
TATTATCACATCGCTTTTCGCTTGTCAAGAACTTTTTTCAAGTTTTTTGAAGTTTTTTCGAACTTCTTTTGCTTGGCCGACTCTCACGAGTCAGCTTGCATATAATATCACTTGCTTTATCAGATGTCAATACTTTTTTTACAATTTTTTACATTTTTTTCTCTTCTGCGGTATTTAGCCCTTTTTCTTCCTATTATATGTATTTTCTCTTATTTTCAATGTCCGCAATATTGTTACCGGAAAAACAGCTTGATTAATTGATGCATCTGTGGCAAAATGGGTATGGACGATTGCGGTCTGTACTCTGGAGCATATGAGATTCATGTAATTTATAAAATATAGAACAGGAAAAGGAGGCTTTAGAAAATGAATAGAAAATTATTTTTCTGGTATATGCTTTTTTTCATTTCAGGAGCCGCCTTTTTTTTGACAGGATGCGGCAAGGATTCCACGGAATCCGGCCAGAGCCGGAGTTCTTCCGGCTCGAATCAAAAATCCGAACCGGAGACCGTGCGGGAAAGTGTGGAACAATCCCTGCTGCCCCAGGCCTCGGGAACTGTTGTATATGGAATCGACACCATTTCCATTGATGCTTCCAATACCGGCGAAGGCTATGTGATGGTCAAGTATGCCGGAGCGTCGGAACAGGTACGGCTCCAGATCACCATACCGGAAGGAACCGTTTACACTTACGCACTGGCAATCGGCCAGTATGAGACCTTTCCGCTGACAGGCGGCAACGGCTCCTATCATATGGATGTATTGGAGCATGCCTATGACGATATGTATGCACTGGCATTTTCACAGGATATTGAGGTCACTTTAAATGACGAGTTCAAACCATTTTTGTATCCCAACCAGTATGCATGGTATACCCAGGAATCTCAGGCCGTCCAGTACGGTATTCAATTATCGGAAAAGTCATCGGATGACCTGTCTTACGTGGAAAATGTATACCATTATATTATAGAAAATGTAACCTACGATAAGGAAAAAGCGGAGAATGTCCAGCCCAACTATCTTCCGAATATCGATGAGACCATGTCCACCGGAAAGGGCATCTGTTTTGACTATGCGTCTTTGATGACAGCCATGCTCCGCTCCCAGGGAATCCCCACCCGGCTGGAGATCGGCTATTCCGGTGAAGCCTACCATGCATGGATCAGCGTCTATCTGACGGAAGTCGGCTGGGTGGACAACATCATCGAATTTGACGGCACGGACTGGACACTGATGGATCCGACGCTGGGTGCGTCAAACAATAAAAAGTCTGTGGAAAAATATATCGGCGACGGAAGCAATTATGTCGTTAAATATTCTTATTGAATTTTTTAGTTTTTTTGAGAGGAAAACGGAGGGCGGTTATGGAAAACAGAGAAATACATGCAAAACCTTTTTCAAATATGGAGATTTCGGCTTTCTGCGGGCAGATTGCCCTGGTTCTGAAGTCCGGCATTTCTTCTATAGAAGGAATCACAATCATGGTTGAGGATGCCCCGGAGGGGGAGGAACGGCAGATTTTGGAGCAGATCCTGGAGAAGATGCAGGAGACTGGAAGCCTGTATGATTCCCTGTCTGATACCGGGCTGTTTCCCTCCTATATGCTTCATATGGTCGAGATTGGGGAAGAGACCGGCACGCTGGATGAGGTCATGGAGGCTTTGAGCAGCCACTACGACCGGGAGGATGCCATTGGGAAAAGCATCAAAAGCGCGGTTACCTATCCGCTGATCATGGCCGGCATGATGATCGCGGTGATTATTGTTCTGCTTGTAAAGGTCATGCCGATCTTCAATCAGGTCTTTGTTCAGCTTGGCACGGAAATGACCGGATTTTCCAGGATGCTGATGGATCTCGGCAATGCCATCAACCGTTATTCCATTGCCCTGACCGGACTGCTGGTGGCAGTGGTGCTGTTGATTCTTTATTGTACACGCACAAAAAGAGGACGTGCTTTCATCCGAAGCCTTGGATATCACCTGGCCTTTATCCGTCCGATCTATGAGGAGATCGCGGCCTGCCGCTTTGCCAGCGGAATGGCTCTCACACTGAGCAGCGGGCTGAATCCGGAACGAAGTATGGAACTGGTCAGCGCCCTGAATGACGATCCCCTGTATCAGGAAAAGCTGGAAAGCTGCAGAAAGAAGATGGACGACGGGCAGGATCTGTCCGAAGCCCTGCACGAGACCGGCATGTTCACCGGAATCTATGCCCGTATGGCTTCCATCGGTTCCAGGACAGGCTCCATGGATCAGGTGATGGACCGGATTGCCGGACTGTATCAGGATGAGATCGACAACCGGATGAATACAGCCCTTGCAGTATTAGAGCCCACGCTTGTGATTGCTTTGTCTCTGATCGTAGGTGTGATCCTGCTGTCTGTCATGCTGCCGCTGATGGGCATCATGTCCAGCCTGTAAGTGGATTTTTCATAGGAGGAAGAAAATGGCTCGTTTTCAATATCGGAAAGCACCGCATACATATCGGAAAATCGTCCTTTCTGTCTGTGCGTTTACGCTGGTCACAGGGGTCTTCTATCAAGGGATCGAATCCCTGTCCTCCAGTACCCAGAAGCGGCAGAAGGAAAGTCTGGAAAATGCCCTGATCCGGAATATCACTTATTGCTATGCGGTCGAGGGCTCTTATCCGGAAAGTCTGGATTATCTGAAGGAGCATTACGGCCTGACCTATGATGAGGACCGTTTCTTTGTAGATTACCAGGTGATCGGCGCCAATATCCTGCCGGATGTCACGATCATTGAGAAAGGAGAACCATAATGCGCTTTCGAACCCAGCAGAATCATATGATTGATTTTTTGTTTCCGGTGGCATTATTTTTTGTATTCGCAGTGTCTGCTATGACCGTGATCCTGCTGGCTACCGGAATCTATCGCTCTACCACCGAACACTCCTCTCTCAACTATACGGCCCGGACTTCCCTGGCCTATATCTGCGAGAAGATCCATCAAAATGATACCAGCGGCGATGTGTCTCTCGGCACCTTTGACGGATGCGACGCGCTGATCCTGAAACAGACCCGCCAGAAGGATACGTATCAGACCTACATTTACGTATATGAAAATGAACTGAAAGAGTTATTTATCAAGGATGGCGTGGAAGCCCCCGCGAAAAGCGGAAAAACCATCCTTGCCGTGGAGGATTTTTCCATGGAGACCGTAAAGGACGGCGTGTTCCGGTTTACCTGTACGGACGCGGACGGAAACCAGGACAGCATGATTGCAGGAATACGGAGCCGGTGATCACCTTAAGAGCCTTCTCGGACCAGGGATGTTTCCGGGAGTGCTCACTAAGAGCATTCTCGGAAACTCTTTGCATCCAGATTTGCGAGATGATTTTTTGTCAGGAGTACACAAATTTATGAGGCGTACGTGGAACGTACGTTGATTAAATTTGGGTGCTCCTGGCGGAAAATCAGCCGCAAAGATGGGTGCAAGGGAGTTTCCGGGAGTGCTCACTAAATCACAGAGGGAGTTTTGACATGAAACACAGAAATCGGGCAAAGTCATCCAGTTTATTTCTTCTGGAGCTGATACTTGCCATTTTATTTTTCTCACTTGCAAGTGCTGTCTGCGTGCAGTTTTTTGTGAAATCACATATCCTGAGCCGGGATGCCCAGCGGCTGAATCACGCAGTCAACGAGTGCTCCGGAATCGCGGAGATCATAAATACTTCCGACGGGATGACGGATGCCATAGAGGTGATCACCGGGCTCTATCCGGATGCTTCTCTTACCGACTCCGAAGAAAACGGGGATGTGCCTTCCGTATCCGTACTGATCTTTTATGATGAAGAATTTGTTCCCTGCGCGGAAAAGGACAAAGCCTATATACTCCAGGCCGTATTGTGGAAGCAGGGAGACATGCTGACCGCCGGAATGACGATCGGTGAGGTGGAAAAAGAGGATCCGATCTATGAACTGACTGTAAAGCATTATCTGCAGAGGAGGGCTGACCATGCAAAGAGATAAAAAACAGGCGCCTTTTGTAAATATCGGTTCTTCCCTGCTGCTGGTCATTTTCCTTGTGCTTTGTCTGGTCACATTTGCTACCTTGTCCCTGTCCAGCGCGCGGAGCGACTATTCCTTCAGCAGCCGCGCGGCACAACGCAGAACGGACTATTACCAGGCATGCAACATGGCCGAAGATGCGCTGGCACAGGTTGATGCCATCCTGGTGAAAGCGGCAGGCGGCTCAGACGGTTCCGGGAATTGGATGAAGGATCTGGACTTTACCCAAATCGACGGAGCGGAATTTGACGCGGTCGGACTGGAGATCGTGTATGATCCTGAAGCTGCCGCCCTCTCCTATCAGATTCCGGTCAACGAAAAGCAGGCTTTGGAAGTCGGGCTTGTATTCACTCCGGACAGAGACGAGGGGTATTATGAGATTGATCAATGGCAGCTGGTCAATACAGGAACCCGTGAAGGCAGTCAGCCGCTGCAGCTCATGCCCATGCCCTAAGATCAGTCATAGCGTGTTCCATATCAGACCTGCCCAAGGGGCTGGAACAATAAGGTTTATAAATTTGGAGGAATCAAAATAAGATGAACATTCAGACAATCCTGGAACAGGCCGTATCCGAAAATGCATCCGATGTATTTATTGTAGCCGGACTGCCTGTTTCGGTTCGTAAAAACGGAGTGATCCACCAGGTCAATGAGGAGAAGCTTCTGCCTTCAGATACGGAAATGCTCCTGAAAGAGATCTATGAGCTTGCCGACCATCGGGATATCCATGTCTTTGAAAAAAACGGAGATGATGATTTTGCGTTTGCCCTGACCGGCGTCTCCCGTTTCCGGGTCTGCGCCTACAAGCAGAGAGGCGCGCTGTCTGCGGTAATCCGTATCATTACATTCCATCTGCCCGATCCGGATGTGCTGGGGATCCCGGAGAACATTATCCAATATGGCAACAGCGGAAGCGGCATGGTTCTGGTCACCGGACCTGCTGGAAGCGGAAAATCCACGACTCTTGCCTGCATCATCGACAATATCAACCAGAACCGGGATGCCCACATCATTACCCTGGAGGATCCTTTGGAATACCTGCACCGCCACGGGCGGAGTATTGTCAGCCAGCGGGAGATCAATGTGGATACAGAAAATTATGTGGTTGCCCTGCGCGCGGCGCTCCGGCAGAGTCCGGATGTGATCCTGCTGGGGGAGATGCGCGACTATGAGACCATCAATGTGGCCATGACCGCGGCCGAGACCGGTCATCTGCTTTTGTCCACCCTGCATACCATCGGGGCGGCCAACACCATTGACCGGATCATCGACGTATTTCCGGCAAACCAGCAGAGGCAGATCGCCATTCAGCTCTCTACCGTGCTCAACGCCGTTGTCTCCCAGCAGCTTGTCCCTACTGTGGACGGAAACGTCGTTCCCGCGTTTGAGATCATGACCGTGACGCCTGCGATCCGGAATATGATCCGGGATAACAAGGTGCACCAGATTGACGGGATCATTTACTCCTCCGCGAAGGACGACATGATCTCCATGGACAGCAGCCTTCAGAAGCTGTGCAAAAATGGAACGATCAGCAGGGACACCGCGCTGGCCTACGCTTCCAATCCGGAAATGCTTGCGAAAAAGATCTGACCCGTGTGCTTCTTTATGACAGCTTAAAGATCATGAAATACAGGGAGGATGAGATTCCCCACTATTCCGAGCAGGACGTGCTCGCCATGCTGGGCCGGATCCATCCTCTTGGCTATCAGACCCCGTTTCCGGTCTTTGACGGATTTACCCTGACACTTTATCCCGCCGGGCATATTGCAGTGGCAGCCTGCATCTACCTCACTACAGAGGAGGGAAGCCTGTTTTATTCCGGGGACTTTTCTAATTTTTCCCAGAGGACTATTGGGGGAGCGCGGATTCCGAAGCTGCGTCCGGACCTTGCCATCGTGGAGACCACTTATGGAAACCGGCTCCACGCCAACCGTCAGGTTGAGGAAAAGCGCCTGACGGAGCTTGTGGCTGAATGCGTTCGGCAGGAAAAGAAAATCCTGATTCCCGCATTTTACTGATGTGATATCTAAAAAATCACACATCTATTTTAGAGATTCTGTCATTTCCCGGCAGTCCTTGTTCAATCTGCGGTAAGGAGTTGTAGAAAAAAAACTGACACATCTTGACTTGTCTGTTTCTTATACTCCCAGCAGTTCCATGATCTCTTCTCTGCTCAGGCTGCCGAGCTGTGCCGCCTCGCCGCCGATCACCTGCTCTGCCAAGTCTTTCTTCTTCTCCTGGAGCTTCTGGATCTTTTCCTCAATGGTGCCCTTCGCGATCAGCTTGTAGACCGTCACCTTTTTGGTCTGTCCGATCCGGTGTGCGCGGTCCGTCGCTTGGTTCTGCACCGCCAGGTTCCACCATGGATCATAATGGATGACCACATCTGCCCCGGTCAGGTTCAGCCCCACGCCTCCGGCCTTTAAAGAGATCAGGAATACCGGAACCTCCCCTTCGTTAAATTCCTTGACCATCTGGAGCCGCTTTTCCTTGGAGGTGCTTCCCGTGATCGTATAGTAGGCGATATCCAGCCCGGACAGCTTGTCCTGCAGGATATCCAGCATGGACGTAAACTGGGAAAATACCAGCATCCGGTGTCCGCCGT
This sequence comes from uncultured Clostridium sp., assembly GCA_964415625.1. Lineage (GTDB taxonomy): Bacteria > Bacillota > Clostridia > Lachnospirales > Lachnospiraceae > Schaedlerella. The sequence goes on along the minus strand of CAYQBE010000197.1, from coordinate 1,486 downwards.
CAATGGCGCTCTGGATGAGCTGCAGACAGGCTTCCAGCTTCGCCGCCTCGCCCCTATAGTTTTCAAAGCAAAGGGACGGATCGCAGCAGATCTGCCGCAGTCTTGTCAGCTCCGCAAGGATCAGAAGCTTGTTCTTATTGAACTCCGCCTCATTCTGCTTTGCAAGTGTTTCCTTCATATGAAGCACCTGGCCGTCGTAGAGCTTCTGTTGCGAACTTCCGAACCGAACGTAACGGTACTCCTCCAGCTTCTCCGGCAGGTCTTTCAGGACATCCCCTTTCAGTCTCCGCAGGATAAAGGGACCCACCATTTTCTGCAGCCGGGCCATGGCGGCCTCGTCACTGCTCTTCACGATCGGGCTTTCCATCTCCCGTTTAAATACATCATAGCCATATAAGAAACCGGGCATCAGATAGTCGAAAATACTCCACAATTCGCTCAGACGGTTCTCGATCGGGGTTCCGGTCAGCGCGTACCGGATCTGACTGTGGATCACCTTCACAGCCTTTGCCGCGGCTGTGGTATGGTTCTTGATATACTGTGCCTCGTCTATGATCTGGTAAAGGAACTGCTTATCCTCATAGAACAGGATATCCCGTTTCAAAAGATCATAGGATGTGACGAGTACATCAGCCTCCTGCCAGGAAGCAAGGATATTCTGGCGTTCCTCCTGATTTCCCGTGATCAGGGAAACCTTCAGTTCCGGTGCGAACCGCTCAAATTCCTCTCCCCAATTGAAGATCAGAGAAGCCGGCGCCACCACCAGGGAGGTGCCTTCTGTTCCCTCCTGCTTTGCCGCAAGCAGCACCGCGATCACCTGCAGCGTCTTGCCCAGCCCCATATCATCGGCCAGGATCCCGCCGAACTGCCATGCTTCCAGCGTCCGAAGCCATTTGAAGCCGTTTTTCTGGTAATTACGCATGATCCTGGACAGGCTTTCCGGTTCCTCGAAGTCCGCGTCCTTCACCGTCTTAAAGCCTTTGACTACCTTTCGGAAATGGCTGTCCCTCTTGCTGTACACGCTGTCGTTTTCCTCCAGCATTTTATCCAGATAAAGAGTGCGGTACATGGGCAGATGCATTTTCCCCTTCACAAATTCCTTCGGCTTGAGGTGCATGGCATCCATCATCTCCGAAAGCATCTGCAGGGAGGAATCGTCCAGGCTCATGAAGGAACCATCCTTGAGACGGTAATATTTTTTCTTTGCCCGGTAGCTTGCCAGAATATCCAGCAGCTCGGCCTGTGGGATATCGTCTGTCGTAATATTCAGGTCCAAAAGCCCGGATGATACGGAAACTCCCACGGATACCTTCATACGACGTACCACGTGATTATTCAGAAAGCTCTTGGTGCAGCGCACCTCGCCCAATTCCATCAGCTTCTCCGTGCCGCTCTCCATGACCTGATAGATCAGCTCCTCGTCGCCTCCGCAGTGCAGTTCTTCCCGCTCCCAGTCGATCCGCGGAAACCACTGCATGACATGGAA
>CAYQBE010000196.1:0-8141 GCA_964415625.1 uncultured Clostridium sp. | reverse complement strand
CGGGTGAAGGAGCTGCTTTCGCCCCGGATCTGGGAGAATCTTCTGCTGGACTGTTCGAAGAATGAGGTCTTTGTGATGCTGCAGCTCTACAGAAAGGGCGAGGTCAATATGACCCAGGTTGCGGAGTATCTCCAGGTGCCGCTGAATACGGTCACAGGGATCATAGACCGGATGGAGAAGCGGAGGCTGCTGGAGCGCAGCAGAAGCGCGGAGGACAAGCGGGTGGTGACGGTCCGGATGACGGAGCAGGGGATGGCATGCATCAAGGACATCCTGGAGCAGGTATTCCGCTATGGGCAGTCCATACTGGGGAAGCTCTCCCCGCAGGAGCTGCAGGCCGGGATCCGGCTGATCGACAAGGTGCTGGAAGGGCTCTGCGAGGAGCAGAAAAAAGAACAGAAAAGGAATCAGACAAAAGATCAGGATCAGGAGAAAGACCAGAATTCGGCAGAGCCGAAAAAGAAGGTGCGGAAAATAGAGATTGAATAGGGAACTGTGTAAAAATAGCCGGTATATTTGATCCAGTGTCAGATATATGATTCACAGTGCTGTACCGGAGGGTTCGGATCCGCGCTGCGGCGTGCAGGATAGATGCAGCACTGTGCGTATAAGGAAATTGGCTGTAGCAGCAGCGCTTCGGCGCAGGCGTGCGTGAAAACGCACATTTTTTCCACCTGGATGCGAAGGTTGGATGAGCTTTAGATCATCCAACCGTACAGGTGGCATTTTTAAAAATAAATACTTCGCAACTCGAATTATTCGAACGGAGAAGAAAAAGAATCGATTAGGAACTGTAGGAAAATAACTTGTACAGACAAGCAAGATGTATAAGTTATACTCACGGTCGATGAAATCTGCCGTGAGTATCGCGCCAGCCGCAGCCGTGAAGCAGCATATTTCCTTATGCGGCTGTGCGCATCATATTATACTGTGCGGCAGATTTATCTGGCGCGTAGTATATTTCCATACAGTTCCTCAATGAAACTATAATAATGGAATGGGAAAATGTGTAATGAATCGCAAAAAAGCAGGAGGATATCAAATGGACAGAATCTTGATCTTTACAGGAAAGGGCGGTGTGGGAAAGACCAGCATCGCTGCGGCGCACGCCGTAAAATCAGCCAGGGAGGGGAAGAGGACGCTGCTTTTTTCCGCGGATATGGCCCACAATCTGAGTGACCTGTTCGGGAAAAGGATCGGCCGGGAGGAGACCCGGATCGCTCCGGAGCTGTATGCGCTGGAGGCGGATCCGGAATATATGATGGAGCACGAATACCAGGATATGGTGCGGGCCGTCGAAAATCTGCTGAGCTCGGAGGGGCTGGGGATGAACGGCGGGAAGGAACTGTTTTCCATCATGGGCCTTCCGGGAATGGGGGAGTTATTTTCCCTCCTGAAGATCCTGGATCTGTATGAAACCAGCGCGTACAGCAGGCTCATCATCGACTGCGCACCCACCGGGGAGACGTTGGCGCTGCTGAAATTTCCGGAGCTTTTATGCTGGTATATGGAAAAATTTTTCCCCATCGGAAAGGCAGCCATACGTGTGCTTTCCCCGCTGTCCAGGGTGTTTTTGAAAATCGAGCTTCCTGACAGGGATGCGATGACGGACATCGAGCGGCTGTATATGAGACTGGTCAAATTGCAGAATCTGCTGAAAAATGATGCCCTCACCACGGTTCGTATCGTAGCCATGCCGGAAAAAATGGTGGTGGAGGAGACGAGAAGGAACTATATGTACCTGAACCTATACGGCTACTATGTGGATGGAGTCTATTTCAACCGGGTGCTGTCGGATACCGTGGATAACCGTTTTTTTGCGGGCTGGCAGGCACTGCAGAGGAAATATCTGGCGGAGCTGGAGGATGTATTCCGGGAAGTTCCCGCGGTGCGGATCCCATGGTATGAGGCGGAGCCGTGCGGCATGGAAGCGCTGGAGCGGATCTGCGGGGAGGTGCTGGAGGGTCGTCCTGTATTTGAAGTGCAGAAGCACCGGGGCGGCGAGACTTATGAAAAAGCCGAAGACGGATATGTGCTGAAATTATTTGTTCCATGCGTGTCCAGGGAAGATCTTGAAATGTATCAGTCCGGAGGAAACCTGATATTGAAAGCAGGGAATTTCAAAAGAAATATGGCCCTTCCGGATACCCTGCGGAATTGTGAGATCACAGGAGCAAAGCAGGAGGGGGATGCGCTGCTCATACGGTTTAGAACAGGGAACAGTGAAAAAATAAACTGAGCGGAAGATTTCTGACTGTACGGTTGGATGATTTTGAGAGGAGAAGGGAAGATGCGAATTCTATTTTATACAGGAAAAGGCGGAGTCGGCAAGACCAGCGTGGCTGCGGCAACGGCCTGCAGGCTGGCGGAACAGGGAAAAAGGGTGCTGGTGATGAGCACGGATCAGGCCCACAGCCTGGGAGATGCTTTTGGGGTAAGGCTGGCAGGAGAGCCGATGCGGATCCGGGAAAATCTGGACGCATTGGAGATCGATGTGGTCAGCGAAAGCGAGAAGGCATGGGGGATGCTGCAGGATTATCTGAAGGAGCTTCTCCTAAGCCATGCGCAGGGCGGATTGGAAGCGGAGGAGCTGCTGATATTTCCCGGTTTGGAGGAGCTGTTTTCCCTGTTCAAAATTCTGGATTTTTATGAAGGAAAAAGAGGGAGCGGTCAGCAGGAGTCTTATGACATTCTGGTCATTGACTGCGCGCCCACCGGGGAGACGCTTTCCATGCTGAAATTTCCGGAGCAGTTCGGCCGTTTCCTGCGGGATGTGATTTCGGCGAAGCGGAAGCTGGTCAAAATGGCAGGCCCGGTTGTGGAAAAGGTTGCGAAAATCCCCATGCCGGGTGAGGATTTGTTCGAGGAGCTGCTGCGCCTGGTCGATAAACTGGAACGCCTGCAGTGCATGATGCGCGACCGGTCTGCGGTGAGCCTCCGGATCGTGACCACGCCGGAGAAGATCGTGATGCGTGAGGCAAAGCACAATTTTACCTGCCTTCACCTGTATGGTTATCAGGTGGACGCGGTGATCGTCAACCGGATCTACCCGAAGCATGCGCTGGAAGGCTATTTTCAGGCGTGGGAACTGCGGCAGGGGGAAAGCCTGCGGGAACTGCGGGAAAGCTTTGGGGAGATTCCGCTGTTCACTCTGGAGCTCCAGGAAAAGGAACTGCAGGGGACAGAGGCTTTGCGTGAGGCGGCACAGCTGCTCTATGGGGAGAAAGACCCGGCACAGCTTTTCTTTTCAGGCCCGATGATGGAGACAGAAAAGCGGGGCAGTGAGACCCTGCTGAGAGTCTATCTGCCCTTTGCGGAGAAAGAGGAGATTGAGATGGAAACTTCCGGCGGGGAATTGATGATTACAGTTAAAAATGAAAAGCGCAGGTTTGCGCTTCCGGATATGCTGAAAGGGAAGGAAGCGGCGGGGGCAAGGCTCCAGGAGGGGTGGCTGGAGGTAAGGTTTGATTAAGATGCCATAGCGCGTCTGAGTGCTGTGCTGATCGGGCAGGAGAATATGCGAAAATGCCAACGGCGGGATTTGGAAGCATGACAGGGCAAAAAAGGGATTCCATACCAGAGCATGTGTGGTATAATAGGTATTGCGCTGGTGCGCAGGCAGGTCATCAATTTTCTGACGAAAAATGCATATGTAACTCCTTTTCGTAAAGGTATAAAAAGACCGGACTGTAAAGTCCGGCCCTGTACTTTTTCCGTCCCCACTTGCTGGTAGGGTACACCGCTTTTTAGAGTATCTCTACTCGTTGACTATTATATTTTGTTAAGTGGAGGATGTCAATACAATTTTTGGATTTGTAAAAAATAAAAAGAAAGAAGGTATCCGATGAAAAAAGAAGGATTAGAACGCTTTGTTAATGCGCAGGAGCATGATTTTGCGCGGGCTCTGCAGGAAATCAAAAACGGCCGGAAGACGAGCCATTGGATGTGGTATATTTTCCCGCAGATCCAGGGGCTTGGGCACAGCCCGACGGCGCAGTATTATGCGGTCAAAGACCGGAAAGAGGCGGAAGCCTATATGAAGCATCCGGTTCTCGGCAGCAGGCTTCTTGAGATCTCAGGGGAGCTGTTAAAGCTGAACGCCTGCAATGCCACGGAGATATTCGGCTGGCCGGACGACATGAAGCTGAAATCTTCCATGACATTATTTGAAGCGGTAAGCGGCGAGCCGGTATTTGGCCGTGTGCTGGATAAATTTTTTGACGGCAGGCGGGATCCGTATACTCTGGATTTTTTGGATCAGGAAACAAAAGCTTCGGATCGTGAATCCGCCGCAAAGTATCAGATTTTTGACGGCAGACACGATTACACGTTGGAAGATTATGAGGCTCTGCCGGAGGATATGCGGGTGGAATTGATCGACGGGCAGTTTTTTGAAATGTTTGCGCCGACGCTGGGGCATCAGGCGGTTTCTATGGAATTAAGTGCCGAGATCCGTAACTTTATCCGGAAGAAAAAGGGGAACTGTTCTGTATTTGCCGCGCCTGCGGATGTCCAGCTGGATGGGGATGACCGTACCATCGTTCAGCCGGATGTGATGATCATCTGTGAGAAAAAGAAGTTGAGCAAAAAGCGTGTTGTGGGCGCGCCGGACTTTATTGCGGAAATCCTTTCGCCGTCCACAAAACAAAAGGATATGTTCCTGAAGCTGATGAAGTATAAAAGTGCCGGGGTGCGTGAATATTGGATGATTGATTTGGAAAAAGAGCGGATCATCACGTATGATTTTGAGGAGGACGACATTCCTGTGATCCATGGAATGGAAGAGACGATTCCTGTCAAAATCTTCGGAGGAGAACTGGAGATTGATTTTTCGGAGATCAAACATGCGGCGGAGGGATTGGCTTTATGAAGATCAGGAATGTGACGGAGGGATTGGCTTTATGAAGATCAGGAATGTGGCGGAGGAATTTGCATTATGAAGATTATCAATCTCATGGAAGATACTTTAGGAGAAAACCAGGTTTACGCGGAACACGGATTCAGCATTTATATGGAAACGCCGCGCCACAGGCTGCTTGCGGATACGGGCGCGTCTGAAAAAACATGGGAAAATGCAAAACGTCTGGGGGTGGATCTGGGCAGCATAGATCTGGTATTCTTAAGCCATGGCCACTACGACCATTCCGGCGGGATCCTGTCCTTTGCGGAGCAGAACCCGGACGCCAGGATCTACATGCATGCCCGGGCAGTGCATGACTATTATAATTTAAAGGACGGCCGGGAAAAATATATCGGAATTGATCCCAGGATCCGGCAATTGCCTCAGGTGATCCTGCTGGAGGGGGACTGTGGGATCGATCCGGAGCTCTCGATTTTCTCCGGAGTGACGGGCAGGCGGAAATGGCCGAAAAGCAACCTCACGCTGAAACGGAAAACAGAAGACGGGTTCGTGCAGGATTCCTTTGACCATGAGCAGTATCTTGTTGTGAAGGCGGAGGGAAAGACGGTTCTGGTCTCCGGGTGCGCCCATAACGGGATCCTGAATATCCTGGACCGTTTCCGGGAGCTGTACGGCCACGATCCGGATATGGTGATCAGCGGCTTCCACATGATGAAAAAGACCGGGTATGAAGCGGATGAGGCAGAGCTGATCCGGGACGCGGCAAAGGAGCTGCGGGGGATGGACACCCGGTTCTATACGGGACATTGCACCGGGATCCCGGCCTTTGAAATGATGCGGGAGATCATGGGGGAGCAGGTGCGGTATCTGCATTCCGGGGATCAGATTTTGTTATAAAAAATGGGTCGAGAAACGCTGCATGTCATTGATCTGGCTGTGACATGCAGCTTCGAATATGAGGATCAGGGTGCTTCTGCTCTATTTTTTTGAAGCATTTCTTTTTCCGTCACAGAATCACCTCTTCCCACTCCTTCTCCTTAAACCCCACCAGCACCGTGTCCTCCGTCACCAGGATCGGCCGTTTGACGAGCATCCCATCAGACGCAAGCAAGCGAAACTGCTCCTCCTCGCTCATGCCGGGCAGCTTTTCCTTCAGGTTCATTTCCTTATACAGGATGCCGCTGGTATTAAAAAAGCGTTTCAGCGGCAGTCCGCTTTTTTCGTGCCATTCTTTCAATTCGTCTGCCGTGGGATTCTGCTCCTTGATATCCCGGTCCTCAAATTCCTGCTGATGCCCGGTCAGCCATTTTTTCGCCTTCTGGCAGGTGGAGCATTTTGGATAATTTACAAACAGCATGTCGATTGCCTCCTTTTTGATCTGCGGTTGAAAATCTTGTGTCTATAATGTATCACAGGGGGCGGCAGGATTCAAGAAAAAAACATCATAGCGATCACGGCAATCGCGCCCGCCAGATACAGCCCATGGATCACAAGGCACACCTTCATCAGGCTGTTCTGCACCTTCGCTTTCGTATAAGAAAGAATCGTAAACAACCCGCCGAAGATCATGAATCCCGCATAGCAGGCGATCATAATCTCTGCTACAGGGGATTGCAGCGCCCAGTCAAAGGTCCGAAGCGGCAGGATCGTCCAGGGTACAAAAATCATCAGGGTACTGACAGCGGTTAAAATTTTCTCTTTCATAAAAATCTCCTTTTCTATAGTTTTCATTATCTGTTCCACCCGAACCGAAGGCAGGAAATGAATAAACAGAGGGCCGTGATCCCGGCCGCGGTGGGAATCCACGGGACAAGCTCCACCTGCGCCTGCGAAATACATTCCCACGGAGATCAGGATCGGGATCGCCGCCAGAACCGTCAGGATCACGAATTTTACCAGGCACAGCAGGGCTGGACGGATCGGCAGGGCCAGCATTTTTAGGATGCCGTGATTCGTTTCTTCCGTCAGATTCAGAAGGACTGTACTCACCACCACAGGATTTTGGAGCGCCGCAGCTTTTTGGCCTCAATGCAGATCAGTGAAAAAAAGTTCATGTGAAAGACCTCCTTAGCTTTAGAAAGATCAGTTCCCCAGCGGCAATGACAAGTAGCTCGGCCACAGCCGCGATCATAAAATGGCGGGCAGTCTGGGGGACCGTACCTGTTAAAATCTGAAAAGGCATGGCAAAGGGAAACAGCGATAAGACAAAGCTTTTCACAGGCAGCATCAGCAGAAACGCGTACCCGAAGCTTTTTAAAACACTCCCAAGCCCGGCGGACAGCGCACTCCCAGATCCGCCGGAGCGCCCGAACCAATGAAAGATACAGAACGCCATACCTGCGGCTTCGACGGCGAGAATGACGGCGCACAGCAAAACCAGGAAAGCAGATTTGCCGAAAAACAGCCGGCTTTCTTTTGCCGGAAGGGTGCAGATCCGCTGGATGGCGTTGTCCGCATATTCCGTGTGGTACATCAGGCATACCCCCGCGGTGACCAGCAGGATGTTGAGCATGGACATTATCTGCCAGTTAGCGTCCATCAGGATCCGGATGGGCGGGGTCGCCAGCCCCAGATACATTTCGGAGCGGAAGGCCATATTAAGGACGGGAACCGCCGCCGCCAGGAGCCCGCCGAAGAAAAACGCGGGAATCAGTCCGGTCCGCTTCATTTTTCACATTCCAGATAAAAGCTCATCTTGCGCCTCCTCTCTGCAGGTTATCCGATTCGATCAGGGCCAGGAAAGTTTCTTCCAGGTTATCGGTGGGGAATCCTTGGGAAGTGGCATTGAATTTCAGCTCCTCCAGTGTCCCTTCGAACAGCAGATGACCGTGGTTCAGGATGCCGATGCGGTCCGCCATCAGCTCGATTTCCGATAATAAATGGGAGGACACCAGTACGGTGCAGCCGAACCGTTCCGGCAGGGAGCGGACCAGCGTCCGGATCTCGTGGATGCCCACCGGATCCAGCCCGTTGGTGGGTTCATCCAGGATCAGGATCGGAGGCCTCCCGATCAAAGCGCTGGCAAGCCCCAGCCGCTGTTTCATGCCCAGGGAGTAGGTTTTGGCAGTCCTGTGCTTGTGGGCACTCAGCCCGACCAGCTCCAGGGCTTCGGAAACGGCAGCTTCCGGCCGGAGCTTGCCGTCCTGGATGTGATGCTACCTGACGGCGACGGCTTTTCCCTGATGGAGCAGTTGAAGCGGGGAGGCGGATAACGGGCTGGCGGTTCTGGGATATCCGAAGAACCGTTTTTGTAAGCATATGTGGCCTAGCTGGGACTATC
>CAYQBE010000195.1:0-8402 GCA_964415625.1 uncultured Clostridium sp. | reverse complement strand
GTTGTCAAATTATCCCTCAAAAGTGATACATCTAATCCAGAACCTCAATCGAAAAATGTTGATGTTTACGATATTTGGAAAGAAAAATGGAAAGGAATTGATAAGAATGAATCAATAACATTAAACGATGTTTTGAAAAGGTGGAGAAAATAAAAATATTGAGCAAACTTGTAGTAGGTGATAATGATAGGAAGTGGAATAGGATATGGAGGTGAGCATAATGGCGAAGAAAACAGAGATAGTTATGGATGAGTATATTAATGTTTTGGAAAAGATAAAAGAGCGAATTACGCAAGCACAGTATCAAGTAATGACAAATGCAAATGTCGAACGTAATATTTTGTTTTGGAACATAGGAAACGTAATTCTTCAATTCAGCCAATGGGGAAATAAATTTGTTGAAACGTTATCAAAAGATTTGAGAATGACTTATCCTAGCAGAGAAGGATATTCCGTTAGAAATCTTAATTATATGAAGCAGTTTGCACGCAGAATACCATCTGAAGAAATTTTGCATCAGGGTGGTGCAAAAATTAGTTGGCGTGCAATAAAATTGCTGATAGATAAGACGGATAATTTAGAAGAACATATGTGGTATACACAGCAATGTCTGGAAAATGGATGGTCTAGTACAGTGCTGTCACATCAGATAGAAAGTGGTCTGTACTACAGACAGGCATTAGCAGATAAAACAACAAATTTTAAGGAACAATTAGCTAATCCATTCAGTGAGCAGGCAGAAGAAATTATTAAAGATCCATATATTTTTGACTTTATACCGAATGCGAAAAAACTTAGAGAGATTGAGTTAGAAGATGCACTCGTCCAACAAATAACAAAATTGCTATTAGAATTCGGGTCTGGTTTTGCTTTTATGGGGCGGCAGTATCCTATCCAAGTTGGAAAAAGAGAATTTTTCATTGATTTATTATTTTATAATGTAAAATTGCATTGCTATTTTGTAGTAGAATTAAAAACAGTGGAATTTGAACCAGAGTTTGCAGGAAAGCTATCTTTTTATTTATCAGCAGTTGATGGAGAATTAAAATCGCCGAGTGATAATCCTACAATTGGATTGTTGTTGTGTAAGGGTAAAGATAAAATGGTAGCAGAATATGCTTTGAAAGATGTTAACAAGCCAATGGGGGTTAGTGAATACAAACTCTCCAATCATGTTTCAGAGGAATTACAGGACAAGTTGCCATCAATTGAAGATATTGAAAAAAGAATTAATTGAATTTTTGCAACAGGGTGATGCAAAATTGATGGAGCTTATATTTTGTGGGAAAAAGCATGCACGAGCGGTATTCGTATTGTAAAAAATTGCTCATGTTTTCCGTGATTTTGTGGGGATATGTTCTAATTTGGTACTCATGTGGAGACTGTGTGCCTTTTGTCCCAACGCAAACCGGACGCTCAAATAGAGGTGAATCTGGAAATGTCGGAGCTGGAACTGTCCAGCGCAGAAACAAAGGCAACGTATGGAGAGATAAAGTCTTTCGTGTTGGAGAAGCATGGCCTGAAGGTAACAAATTTATACACAGCCCAGGTCAAAAGAGAATGCGGCATTGTGGAGAGGGAAAACTACAATCTCCCGAAGAATGAAGATGGACGAGTATCTCAGTGTCCCGAGGAAAAGCGTCAGGCCATCAAGGCGGCATTCAGGCATTTTAAGATGATTTAAAATGAAACGAGCAGAAGGCGGTCAGGAACAGGTGATTCCAGGCTGCCTTCTTTTTTGCGTAAAATAAGTTTGACCAGATAAAACATCTAATCAGACTTGTCATGTGTAAGCTATATTGAATTCAATCATTAGCGGGCCGAAGTTTTTAACAAAGTAATCGTATTGTGCCGGGTGTGTATCACGGAGTTTTTGATATCGGTTTTTTCCCTCCGGTTCAAGCTGTACACCAAAGCCACAGTACATGCATCCGTTACGGCTATAGCCCATTTCGTATAATTCTGAAATTTTCACATCGTACTTTTCTATGTACTCCAGAATATCATCCTCAGTCCAGAAAGAGAGAGGTCTTGATTGGTTGTCTTGACGTTCGTGAAATACATTGCAGCCATGTTCCAACCAGTCCTTTTCGCGCTGGTAGCTTTCTGAGGCAAGAATGCCAAGGATGGCACATTCGAGTCCAAGTTCACGAGCCTTCCGGCGAAGTGGCTCCTTTTTTAGACGGTCACAGCACTTATCAGAAATTGGCAGTTCTTTGTATTGGCTGTACTTCTTGAAAATTCTCTCGATGTAATCAATGGAGTGATTCCGTGTTCTATCGGATAAAGCATGTTGATAGGTGCGGATGGCATTAGATACTCGCTTGGAAAACATCGGGTAACCATAGTGTTCTACGACTTTCTTAAATGTCCACATTTCACCCTTGGCATCGATTGGAAGAACGGAGATTAGATTCGTGCCGTTCTCTTCTTTCTCCCACCGAATATGCCGTATTGTTTCCGGATACTCATTGGTAGTATTCGAAAAGAGATGCAGGATGTCTGGATACATTTTTTTGGCAATATGCGATAACACGGTTGAATCCTTGCCGCCGGAATAGGAGATATAGACCTTATCAAGTCCAAATTCCATAACAGCCTGGCGTATGAGATAGCGTGTCTGTACAATTTTTGACTCCAGATTCATATCTCTAAGTGAAGCCAATGTTTGCCTGCGTTCTTGCAGGTAGAGGGCATGCTTTTGACCACAGTCGGCACAATACCGGCGATCAGAAGGATAGACATTATCTTGCGTCAGCTCCTCTTTGCAATTTTTACAAAGCATTTTTGTTTTTCCTCCTTTCTAATCTTGCCACTAACAAGATATTTGTATTCAGTATAAAATACAATAATACTGTTAGTCAAGCTATTTCATACAAGTATTTCTTGTAATTTTGCACAAAATATAGTAAACTTAAAATTAAATAACTATGCAATTTTTTAAAGGCGTGCGGTATGTATGCCTTGAAATCATGTTTTAGGCAGGGAAAATAGATGCAAAAACAGGGTAATCGGTCAGAAAAAAGTTTAGGTAAGAATTTAGCAAAGCTGAGGAAGCAGAACAAATTAAAACAGACAGAACTGGCAGAGAAGCTGAATGTTTCGCAGCAAATCATAAGCAACATCGAAAACGATAAATCAACTCCGGATATCGGACTGCTTATGCAGACGGCTGACATATACGGCATTACCTTGGATCAACTTGTGGGACGACAGTTCGTCGGCAAGGAAGGCACGGATGAACTGCAGCAAAAAATAATAAATTCTCTTAGCGGGATGGATGAAAAAGAAAGGAAGCTGGCTCTGGATCTTTTGCAAGTGATCCGGAATCAGGGTAATGATGATGGCAGCAAATAGTTATTTTAATGAAAACACTCTGGAGGAACTGATCGAGGAAATACAGTATGTATATAGATCAGATAATCGTCCGTGGGTGATCGGCTACAGCGGCGGAAAGGATTCGACAACGGTCGTTGAGCTGGTCTATAAGATGCTCCAGACGCTGCCAGACTGGCAACGCCATAAAAAAGTATACATAGTTTCTTCGGACACAAGGATTGAGAATCCTTTAATAAAAATCTATCTGAATAAGATGAATGAGTTGATAGGGCAAGGCGCTGAAAGAGATGGGCTTCCTATAGTGCCCACCATGGTCATGCCTCCGGCAAACAATTCATTCTGGGCAAATGTAATAGGAAGAGGCTTCCCTACGCCGAGAGTGAATGGAACTTTCAGATGGTGTACAGACCGATTAAAGATTAACCCGAGTGCGGATTATATCAGAGAGGTAATAAAAAAAGAAGGGAACGAGGTTGTAGTTCTCTTAGGCGTTCGAAAAGCTGAGAGCATTGCCAGAAAAAGACGTATTGAAGGTAGAGAACTGGCTAACCGCTTGATGAACAGGCATGAAACCATACAGGATGCTTATGTCTATAATCCCATCGTCGAGCTGACAACAGACGATGTGTGGGATGTATTATTGCGCCTTGACGGTGGAGAAACTCCGTGGGGGTCAAATAATAATGAATTGGTTTCTCTTTATGCGGACGCAGACAGCGGAGAATGTCCTTTTGCCGGGAACCATGCCGGAGGACAGACGCAGTCTTGTGGTAATTCGAGATTTGGATGTTGGGTGTGTACCGTAGTCAAAGAAGACAAATCTCTGAATGGATTTATAAGAAGCGGACATCGTGAACTTATTCCTCTATCTGAATTCAGATCCTGGCTTATGAGTATTCGTGACGATGACGATAAAAGAGAGAAGAAAAGAAGAAACGGCACGGTGTACGAAACGAAAGATGGTCAGATGGGATACGGTCCTTTTACGTGGGAGGCTAGACAGCTTATTCTGACAAAGCTTATAGAGACACAACAGCGAATGGGTTATGAGCTGATTACTGTCGAGGAACTTAAAGCAATCGATGAGATTTGGGATGCAGAACTGGATCTCTCCCGAAGAACACTTGTGGAATTATACGAGAAACTCACTGGCGTTAAGCTTCCATGGTATCAGTATAAAGAGCCTTTGATTGATGCTGAAACGGTGGCAGAACTTGAAAGATTGGCAGAAGAGAATGATGTTCCTTTCGATTTGGTAAGGAATATTATTCTGTCTGTAAATTATAATAAAAACTTTTCGAACCAGAAAATTATGAAAGAGGCTTTGGAGCGGTTGCTTAACCAGCAATGGCTGCACCATGCTGCCTTGAAGGAGATTGAAGATGAAAATAAATAAAGTGATTTTATATAACTTCAACTCCTTTGAGGGTGTAAATGAGTTTGATTTTTCTGTTGATGACGAACAGAAAAACATTGTGCTTATCGGAGGCAAGAACGGAGCCGGAAAAACTTCCTTATTTACTGCTATAAAGATTGCATTATACGGACCCCTTGCATATGGGTACGTTGGTATTAATCCACATTATGTGGCAAAAATCAAGGATTGTATAAATTCAAAGGCTTTCCAAACGAATAAGGTTGAAGCCAGAGCTCAGATTAACATTTCCCTCATGGTGGAACGAGAAATGAGGGATTATGAAATCACGCGCGAGTGGGATTATAGTGGACAGAAGCTCGTCGAAACATACTATGTGAAGCTTGGCGAAAAGACTTTGGACAAGCAGGAACTGTCATATTTCCAGAATTATTTAAAGAGTCTGATTCCGCCGGATCTGTTTGAATTTTTCTTATTCGATGGAGAAGAGGTAGGAAGTGTTTTCTCAACGAGTTCATACAACTCTTATGTCAGGAATGCTGTATACACATTATGCGGTCTGGATACATATGAAATTATCAGGAAGTATACTCATGGGTATGCCGGAAAGGCTACGACGGAGGATGAGTCTAGACTTATAAAAGAATATGAAGAGACAAAGGGTGCTGTTGAATCGGCAGAACATAGGAGCGAAGCACTGACTGCCGAGATTGAATCCATTGGGGAGAAGATTGGACTGCTGGAAACGGAACGGATAGAGTTGGAAACCGCATTTAAAAATGCGGGAGGAATCACCGATTCGGACAGAAAAAAGCTGAAGCAGGATTTTGATAAGGCCGAGCGGGTGAAGGCAGAATCTACGGCTAAGATTAAAATGTTTGTAGAAGGATTGATGCCCTTTTACATTATTAAAGAAATCACCGGAAGTATTTCTGAACAATTGGATTACGAAGAAAAGGGAGAGATATTCCATTACGTTCAGAGACTTTTGTATCAGGACGAGATTCAGAGGGCGTTGTCGGATAAAGTTCAATCCGTTGATGATGTACTGAATATGTTGCTGGATAAATTCAAGCCGGAAGGATTTCAGGAAGATGCAAGTCCGATACATGACCTTTCAAAAGATGAGACTGCGCGTGTTAATGCGATGATATCCACGATAGAGCACTTTGATGCTCAGGATATGGTACGCACAGTAAGAGAAAAACAGGCGGCAGCAGAACGCACTGTTGAGATCAATAAAACGCTAAAGAGCGCAATGGCAGACGAGGATGCGGCACAGTTCCAGAAGCAGGAAAACGATCTGTTGAAGCGTTCGAGTGCGCTGAATGAGCAGTTATATGAAGCCAAAACAGAACTGACAGGGATTAATGAAAAAATAGCTGTTTTAAGGCAACAAAGAGACCACGCATGGCAGAAAGTAAAGGACAATGCGCAGAATAAGCATGTCTTTGAATTAAGCACAGGGCTGTCCTCCATGATGGATACGTTACTGTCGAAAAAGACAGAGGACGTAAAGCGAGGACTTGAAAGACTGATTGTAAAGAATCTGCATCGTATTTACAGAAAGAATAATCTTATTACGCATATAGAGATAGATGACGCATTCCAATTCAATTTATACCAGGATGCTTCGTATACTGCCGGTGAACTGGCGTATTTGATGAAGAATCTTGGTAAGACGGGATTTGCGACGATGATTGGAAATGATGGGCAAAAGTCATTGTTTGAATACTATAGTGTGGACTCGATTGGCAAATTGCAGAAGCAGCTTTCGTTCAATGCTTCGGACAGGTTCGAGCTATATAAGAACATCGATTTGAGCCGGCTCTCAAGAGGTGAGAGACAGATATTTATTCTGTCATTGTACTGGTCAATTATTGAATTGTCCGGACAGGATATCCCGTTCGTAATAGATACACCATATGCACGAATAGATGCAAACCACAGAAAGGAGATTTCAGAGAAGTTTTTCCCGAATATCAGCAAGCAGGTTGTTATCCTCTCAACAGACGAGGAAATCAACGAGGAGTATTACCAGATTATAAAGCCATACGTTGCGAGGGAATATTTGCTGATCAATGACGAAAATCAAAACAAGACGTCGGTAGAGACGAGATACTTCTTTGAGGCATAGCTTATGATTTTTAGATTAAAAACGTCCAAGAGGACACAGCAGATTTTTCAGGAGCTGGAGAGCCGGACAAATTATAAGCCCTACACTTTGGTGAAGCATGCAATTGCCTGGTCTTTGAAGGAAAATACCTCAGTAGCCGATTTTGAAACGGATTCAGAAGGATTGGATTTAAATAGGCAGACCATTACAGGGGATAACGAAAGCTATTTTAAGATTTTGTTTGAACAGGTGGAGGGACGTTA
Organism: uncultured Clostridium sp.; assembly: GCA_964415625.1. GTDB lineage: Bacteria > Bacillota > Clostridia > Lachnospirales > Lachnospiraceae > Schaedlerella. Next base: position 1,309 of record CAYQBE010000195.1, on the reverse strand, counting down.
TCTTTCGGAAGAAGAGTATTTTCCAAAGTATGTGAAAGCACATATTGACCGGGGGAGCGAGTTGCTTCTGGATATGTACAATCACGCAGGCAGTGTTGATAAGTATATTCTTCAAGTTCTTGGAGTGGGAGATACGGTATGATTTATTTTGATAATAGCGCAACCTCGCCGGTAGACGAGGAGGTTTTGGAGGCTATGCTGCCGTATCTTCGAGAAGAATACGGGAATCCATCCAGTAAGTATTACTGTAAGGCAATAAATGCACACAGAGCCGTAGAAGAAGCCAGGAGCCATGTTGCCAAGCTGCTCGGGGCTGCGTCAGAGGAGATTATTTTTACTTCCGGGGCTACAGAGAGCACGAATTTTATCATAAAGGGATACATGGATTATCGCAGATATTATGGAGATGGCAGAAATCATATCATAACATCTGTGGCCGAACATAAGGCGACACTTAATACTTGCAAATACCTTAACGGAGAGCTGTATTCCAATAATGATCCAACGGTGAGCCTATTCGGTGATAAAAGGCGTGTTGACCGTGGATATGAAGCGACTTTCGTGGATGTGAGCAATATTGGAGAAATCACGATAGAGGCTGTGAGTGCTGCAATCAAACCAAACACAGCTATGATTTCAGCAATTTATGCCAATAATGAGATTGGTACAGTGAGCGATGTTAAGTCAATTGCTGCGTTATGTAAAAAGTATGGAATTGCTTTTCATTCCGACTTAACCCAGGCGGTGGGCAAGGTATCATTAGATGTTCATGATATGGGGCTTGATTATGCTTCCTGTTCGGCTCACAAAATATACGGTCCCAAGGGAATAGGCGCGGCTTATCTGAAATCTGATATGTTTGGAATCGAGCCTATCACCGAATTTATGCATTGCGGCGAACAAGAATCCGGATACAGGGGTAGCACCTTGGCAGTACACAATATAGTCGGATTTTGCAATGCTGCGGAGATAGCACTTCGTGATGCAAAGAAGACTGAGAAGCATTTGATAGAACTGGACAAGCTGCTGGTGGCTGGTTTAGGAAATGTTCCGGAGATTTCTCTGACAAATCCTTCAGAAAAAAGGCTGCCGGGAATAGTAAGCATTCTTGTTGATAAGAGAGATTTCAATAACGAAAGATTTATTAAAAAAGTCAGTGATGAGCTTGCCTTGTCGACCGGCTCTGCCTGCAGTGCCGGGGAAGCGTCATATGTAATAAAAGCTATCGGATTGGAAAAACAGGTTTCAAAGGTAATCCGTATCACGATAAATAAGTACACGACAGAAGAGGACATACAAGTACTTCTCT
>CAYQBE010000194.1:0-8419 GCA_964415625.1 uncultured Clostridium sp. | reverse complement strand
CGCATTAAAAATCTGCTTCGCAGATGGCGGGCAAGCAGGCAATCAATTTGCTACGCAAATTGGTTACAAACGATAGGAGGTTTTTAAAATGGAAAAGAAACTATCAAGAGAAGACGCATGGAAATTGTTGACGGATTACACAAAATCCCCGGCGCTGCAGCAGCACGCCATGGCCGTAGAAGCTGTGATGGCCCATTTCGGACGCCTGAACGGCGAGGATGAGGAGGTCTGGGGTGTAGCCGGGCTGCTGCACGACCTGGATTATGAACAGTTCCCAGAGGAGCATTGCAAAAAGGCAGAAGAGATCATGCGTGAGCATGGAATTGACGAGGTCTATATCCGCGCCATGAGCTGCCACGGATACGGACTCTGTACGGACACCAAGCCAGAAAGCCAGATGGAAAAGGTACTGTATACGATCGACGAGCTGACCGGCCTGATCAATGCGGTCTGTCTGATGCGCCCTTCCAAAAGCGTATTGGATCTGGAGGTCAAGTCCGTAAAGAAAAAATTCAAGGACAAACGCTTTGCCGCCGGCGTAGACCGTGACGTCATCCGCAAGGGCTGTGAAATGCTGGGGATGGAGCTGGACGAGGTGATCCGGGAGACCATCGAAGGGATGAAGGAAAAGGCGGAGGAGATTGGGTTGAAGGGGAATCTGTAAAGCTTCTAAAGCTTCCATCAAGCCTGCGGCCATATCGTTGCCGTGCGGCCGCAAGCATGAATCTGTTTCCTAAAAATGCCTCGCTCCGACAAAAGAAAGCAAGGAATGTCGGGACAGCGTAAAAAAGAAAGGCTATACTTGAACCACAGCATTCAGCAGGAGGTAGATCAACATGGAATGGGCAGAGGCCATCAGCGAAGCGGTCAATTTCATGGAAAGCCATATCGCGGAACCGATTACCATGTATGACGTGGCGGACCATGTAAATATTTCGCCGTTTTATTTTCACAAGGGTTTCAGTATACTATGCGGATTTTCTATCGCGGAATACATCCGAAACCGCAGAATGTCACTCGCAGGGGAGGAGCTGATCACCAGCGGCATTACGGTTATGGAACTTGCCATGAAGTACGGCTATGATTCTTCCGACAGTTTTACAAAAGCCTTTTCCCGCTTTCATGGACATACACCTCTGGCAGTGCGCAGGAACCAGACAATGATCAAAACTTTCGCGCCGCTGAAGCTGACAATTTCATTGAAGGGTGGTTATATTATGGACTACAGAATTGTCAAAAAGGAAGCCTTTACTGTTTTAGGCGTGTCAAAGGAGTTTCGCTATGAGAACGCGAAGCAGGAGATTCCCCTGTTTTGGCAGGAGCACTATTCTTCGGGAAAAGGGGAATCTGTCTGCGGAATGTTCGGTATCAACATCGATCCGCAGATGGGGAATGAGACATTTGAGTATCTGATCGCAGATGTCTATCATCCGTCTGTAGATATCCCGGACGGGTTTACCGTTAGGACGATCCCGGCGTTTACATGGGCGGTTTTCCCCTGCCGTGGCGCACTCCCGAATGCATTGCAGGATGTCAATACAAAGATATTCTCGGAATGGCTTCCCGCATTGCAGGATTATGAATTTGCGGCAGGATATTGCGTTGAGATGTATGACGCGCCGGATAAGTATCCTAATGGGACAGATGATGAAAACTATTATACCGAGATCTGGATCCCTGTCAAAAAGAAATAAGCGTTCGTATGATTTTCCCCCTGCCCTGCTGCCAATGTACTGCTTGCAGCAAGGCAGGGGGATTCCTGCTTTTCATTTTATGAACGCTTCACGCCTCAGATACTCCCGGATCAGCAGCGGCTGTATATCAGGATATGTCCAGGCCTCCGGCAGTTCTTCAAAGAACTCCACCTTTTCTATCTCACTGTGCAGTTCCTGTTCAAACTTCCTGATCTCTGCATAGTACAGCATCCCAAAGGTCTCTTCCCCTGTCTGATTGACCCGTGTCCGTCCGATCACGGAATAAATGCAGACAGGGCGGAGGTCGTATTCTATGGCTCCAGTCTCTTCATATAATTCCCGTTTTGCGGTTTCCAGGATACTTTCATGTTCTTCCCTATGGCCACCGGGCACTTCGTATGTATTCCTTTCTTTGTGCTTACAGAATACCCATTTTCCATCCGTCCTGGAAATAATAACGGCGAATTTTAAAACCTGGTCATCCACTGTCGGACCGCTAAAAGGCATCCCGTTATCCATGTCCCTGCGGGACGGGCGTACTTCGTCCGATAAGGGATAAAATTTCACTTCCATTCGTCCTCCTCCCGGTCCGTGCTGACAGCCCTTTTTATTTTCACTGCTCTTCAAACAAATGCCGAATCAGCGTATGACCCTTCTCCACCAGGATCCCGCTCTCCTGCCCGGTCTTTTCATCATACCGGACCGCTTTGCCGCCCAGATCTTCCGTGCTGTCATACAGCAGATAGGGAACCGGATCCCCGACATGGGTGCGTACCCGGACCGGCGTCGGATGGTCTGGCAGTACCATCATGCGGAAGTCCATGCCTTCCGCTTCCAGCGTTTCCGCGATCGGGCCGATGATCTGCTCATCGATCCGCTCGATCGCCGTGATCTTATCCGTAAAGCTCCCCTGATGTCCCATCTCGTCCGGAGCTTCGATATGGATATACACAAAATCCGTATCTCCCCGAAGCGCGTCTATAGCTGCCTGTCCCTTGCCCGCATAGTTCGTATCCAGACCGCCGTTGGCGCCTTCCACGGTGATATTGCGCATCCCGGCGCCCACCGCGATGCCTTTCAGCAGATCCACGGCGGAGACCATAGCTCCCTTCAGGTGATGCTCCTCCTCAAAGGAGGTCAGCGCAGGCCGGGTGCCGGCTCCCCAGAACCAGGCGGAGTTGGCCGGGTTCAGTCCCTGCTCCTTCCGCTTCACATTGATGGGATGGCTGGACAGGATGTCATAGCTCTTCACCATCATCTCCCGGAGCACCGGATCTGAAGGCAGGTATTCCCCGATCCGCCGGGTCAGGATGTCATGAGGCGCGGTCAGCTCCACCACTCTGCCCTGCTTCCAGATCAGCAGGTGCCGGTAGCTGGTTCCCGCATAAAACTCATATCCGTCCCGCTTCAATCCTTCCTTCAACGCCTCGATCAGGACTGCCGCGTCCTTGCTGCTGATCTCCCCCGAGCTGTGATCCAGGATCCGCCGGTCCTCGTAGTTTTCTTCCTCCTCAGACAGCGTCACCACATTACAGCGGAATGACACATCGTCTTCTTTCATATCCACCCCGATGCTCAGCGCTTCCAGCGGAGAACGCCCGGAGTAATATCGAACCGGATCGTAACCGAGTACCGACAGGTTGGCCGTATCGCTGCCCGGAGACATCCCTTCCGGCACCGTCCGCACCATGCCGATCTCGGAGCGGGGCGCCAGCCGGTCCATATTGGGCGTGCGCGCCGCTTCCAGAGGCGTCCTTCCATCCAGCTCCGGCAGCAGTTCATCCGCCATGCCGTCGCACAAAACAATCACATATTTTTTCATCATGTCCCACTACCCTTCCACACGGATCCTGTGGAGGATACCCGGGAACTCTTTTGCATTTTCCTCGTAAGCCCGCTCGGTCAGCACGCCGGTCAGGAATCCGAATTCCCCTTCCAGACCATCTGCCCTGACGATCTCCACCGGACCGAATTTACTTTCCACGTGAGCTTTCAGCGCCTCCGGCTCCCCGGAGATCCGGACAAAGAACCGTTTGCTCGTATCTTCAAAGGGAAGCAGCTCCAGCTTGTCGCTCTTCCACATAGTCATGATATTTCTATGCAGATGCTTCGCCTCGTCCACCACATCGGCCACCACCGCGCTGGCGGTGGGAAGCTTTCCGGCTCCGCTGCCGTAGAACATGGCGTCTCCAAGGACATTTCCATGGACAAAGATCGCGTTGAACACGTCATTGACACTGTACAGCGGATGCTCCTTCCTCAGCAGATACGGCGCAACCATGGCCTGCAGGAGATCTCCCTGCCGCTTGCTGGTGGCCAGCAGCTTGATGGTCATCCCCATGGCCTTAGCGTACATCATGTCCTCCTTGGTGATATGGGTAATGCCTTCGGTGTAAATGTCTTCGAAGTCTACCTGCTGCCCGGAGATCAAGGAGGACAGAATGGCAATCTTGCGGCAGGCGTCATAGCCTTCCACATCCGCCTCCGGATTGCGCTCCGCATAGCCCTTCTCCTGTGCTTCCCTGAGCACGTCGTCATAATCCGAGCCCTCGTAGAACATTTTCGTCATCATATAATTGGTAGTCCCGTTCAGGATCCCCGTGATCTCTTCAATCTCGTCTGCCGTCATGGAGGAGTTTAAGGGCCGGATGATCGGGATCCCGCCCCCCACGCTTGCCTCGAACAGGAAGTTGATGTCCCGCTCCCGGGCAATGGACAAAAGCTCCGCCCCGTGCTTGGCAACCAGCGCCTTGTTCGAGGTAGCCACGCTTTTTCCCGCCAGAAGGCATTTTTTCACAAAGGTATAGGCCGGCTCGATCCCGCCCATAACCTCCACTACGATCTGGATCTCCGGATCATTTACAATGATGTCAAAGTCATGGACGATCTTTTCCTGGATCGGATCCCCCGGGAAATCCCGCAGATCCAGCACATACTTGATGCGAAGCTCGTCGCCGATCCTCTGGTTGATACGCGCCCCGTTGGTGTTGATCACCTCCACCACGCCGGAGCCTACCGTACCATACCCCATTACTGCTATATTTACCATCTTTTTCTCCCTTTCCTTTCTGTTATTTACCAGAAGCGCTCAGATAGGCATTGATAAACGGATCAATGTTGCCGTCCATCACGCTGCTCACATTGCTGATCTCCGCATTCGTCCGATGATCCTTGACCATCGTGTAGGGCTGCATCACATAGGAGCGGATCTGGTTTCCGAAATTGATATCCTTGACGTCTCCGCGGATGTCAGACATTTTCTCCGCCTGCTCCTGCTGTTTCAGCACATACAGCTTGGATTTCAGCATCTGCATGGCCTTGTCCTTGTTCTGGTGCTGGGAACGTTCATTCTGGCACTGTACCACGATCCCGGTAGGAAGATGGGTGATCCGGATCGCCGAAGAGGTCTTGTTGATGTGCTGGCCTCCCGCACCGCTGGAGCGGTATGTATCGATCCGAAGATCATCGTCATTGATGTCGATCTCAATGTCATCCTCAATATCCGGGATCACGTCGCAGGAAGAAAAGGACGTCTGCCGCTTGCCCGCCGCATTGAACGGGGAAATCCGCACCAGGCGGTGTACTCCCTTCTCCGAGCGCAGGAAGCCGTAGGCATTCTCACCGGACACCTCAAAGGTCACGCCCTTGATCCCGGCCACATCCCCTTCCAGATAATCCAGAACTTCCAGCGAAAAGCCTTTTTTCTCCGCCCACCGGCTGTACATCCGGTAAAGCATTCCCGTCCAGTCGCAGGACTCGGTTCCCCCGGCTCCCGCGTGCAGAGTCACGATGGCATTGCTCTTATCGTACTCTCCGGTCAGAAGGGTCTGGATCCGCAGCTCTTCAAATTCCGCTTTGAATCGTTCCAGCTCCTCCTGGATCTCCGCAATGGTGTCTTCATCCGGCTCTTCCTCACTCATCTCGATCAGAAGCCCCAGATCCTCATGGTCCGCAAACATTCCCTCGATCTGCTTGACCGAATCCTGAAGGCTTTTCAGCTCCTTCATCGTATGCTGGGATTCCTCCGGCTTATCCCAGAATCCCGGTTCTTCAATATTTCTTTCCAGTTCTTCGATTCTTTCCTTCTTTGACGCTAAGTCAAAGTGAATCCCTCAAATCTTTCAGCGGTTCTTCATATGCAAGCAGAGTTGCTTTTAATTCATCTAATAAAACCACCTTAATCACCTCTTTCATTTTAATTTTATTTTTTAGACTGTTCACACGGCAGACCACAGACCCGTCTGCCGCGCAGACTATTCGCTGCCATTCTGGATATGATCATTTCCTTCCGCAGCACTGCTTATACTTCTTGCCGCTGCCGCAGGGACACGGGTCGTTGGGGTAGACCTTCTTCGTGTCACGCCGCTTCGGGGCACGCACCGCGCTGTCGTCCTTGTTGGTGCCGGTCACCTTGGCAACCTGCTCCCGCTCCACCTTCTGCTCTACCCGCACATGGAACAGGGTACGGATGGTGATCTCGGCGATGGCATTGGTCATCTCGCCGAACATGTCATACCCCATCATCTTATACTCAACCAACGGATCCCGCTGTCCATAGGCCTGCAGGCCGATTCCCTGACGGAGCTGGTCCATGTCGTCGATGTGATCCATCCATCTTCCGTCAATGGCCTTCAGCAATACGACACGCTCCAATTCCCGGATATGCTCCGGCTCCGGGAACTCCGCTTCCTTCGCCTCGTATGCCTTGACAGCCCGCTCCTTGAGCAGATGCTTCAGCTCCTTCTGCTGCATATCCTCGACTTCCTTTGCGGGGGGAAGCACAAGCTGCGGGATAACCCCATGGAGCGCCACATCCATTCCGGCCAGATCCCATTCTTCCGAATCCACTTCCGCAGACGCATACCGGTCCACCGTGTTCTCCACATACTCGGTGATCATATTGTAAACCGTATCCCGCATGCTCTCTCCGTCCAGCACCCGGCGGCGTTCCCCGTAGATGATCTCCCTCTGTTCGTTCATGACCTGGTCATATTCCAGCAGATTCTTACGGATACCGAAGTTGTTGCTCTCAATCTTCTTCTGCGCCTTCTCAATGGCGTTGGAAAGCATCTTATGCTCGATCTGTTCGTCCTCTTCCACGCCCAGCGTATTGAACACGCTCATCAGCTTCTCGGAACCGAACAGACGCAGCAGGTCATCCTCCAGGGAAATGTAGAAACGGGATTCCCCCGGGTCGCCCTGACGTCCGGAACGTCCCCGGAGCTGGTTGTCAATTCGCCTGGACTCGTGCCGCTCCGTACCGATAATCTTCAATCCTCCGGCCGCCCTGGCCTCCTCGTCCAGCTTGATATCCGTACCACGGCCCGCCATATTGGTGGCAATAGTGACTGCCCCGTGGACACCTGCGTCCGCCACGATCTCCGCTTCCATCTCATGGAACTTGGCGTTCAGGACATTGTGCTGGATGCCCTGCTTTTTCAGCATCTTGCTCAAAAGCTCCGAAACCTCGATGGTGATAGTGCCCACCAGAACCGGCTGTCCGGTGGCATGGGCTTCCTTGACCGCTTCCACGACCGCCCGGTACTTTCCTTCCTTCGTCTTATAGACCGCGTCGTCCAGATCCTTTCTCTGAACCGGAAGGTTGGTCGGGATCTCTACGACGTCCATCCCGTAAATATCCCGGAATTCCTTTTCCTCTGTCAGCGCGGTACCGGTCATACCGCTCTTCTTCTCGAATTTATTGAACAGGTTCTGGAAGGTAATGGTGGCCAGAGTCTTGCTCTCCCGCCTTACCTTTACATGCTCCTTCGCTTCAATGGCCTGATGGAGTCCGTCCGAATAGCGCCGTCCCGGCATGATACGTCCGGTAAATTCGTCAACGATGACGACCTCTCCTTCCGGGGTCACCACATAATCCTGGTCTCGGAACATCAGATTGTGCGCCCGCAGCGCAAGGATGATGTTGTGCTGAACCTCTAAATTCTCCGGATCAGCCAGGTTTTCCAGATGGAAAAACTTCTCCACCTTCTTCACACCGTCCTCGGTCAGGTTGACAGACTTTTCCTTTTCATTGACAATGTAATCTCCGGTCTCTTCGATATCCTCTCCCATGATGGCATTCATCTTGGAAAACTCACCGCTGGCTTCGCCCCGTTCCAGCTGCCTTGCCAGGATATCGCAGGCCTCATAGAGCTTCGTAGACTTGCCGCTCTGTCCGGAGATGATCAGCGGCGTTCTCGCCTCGTCGATCAGGACCGAGTCCACCTCGTCGATGATCGCGTAATGAAGCCCCCGCTGCACCAGCTGCTCCTTATAGATGACCATGTTGTCACGGAGATAATCAAATCCCAGTTCATTGTTGGTCACATAGGTAATATCACAGTCATATTGCTTACGGCGTTCGTCATTGTCCATGCTGTTGAGCACCACGCCCACCGTCAGCCCCAGAAATTCATGTACCTTGCCCATCCATTCTGCGTCACGCTTTGCCAGGTAGTCATTGACCGTGACAATGTGGACGCCTTCTCCCGGCAGCGCGTTCAGATATGCCGGCAGCGTAGATACCAGCGTCTTACCTTCTCCGGTCCGCATCTCCGCGATCCTGCCCTGATGCAGGATCACACCGCCGATCAGCTGAACCCGGTAATGCCGCATCCCTAAGCTTCTGACTGCCGCTTCCCTGACAGCCGCAAATGCCTCCGGCAGAAGGTCGTCCAGGGTCTCCCCTTCCTCCAGACGCGCCCGAAATTCCCGGGTCTTGCCCT
>CAYQBE010000193.1:0-8448 GCA_964415625.1 uncultured Clostridium sp. | reverse complement strand
AGCGGGCGGCAACCGTGCTGGATATCACGGAGAATCATTCTCCCAAGATGCTGAGCGCTATTTTGATCGGCAACAATATCGTGAACCTGTACGCCGCATCCCTGACAACCACATTGGCATACCGTCTGGGTGGGGCAATGGTCAGCATCGCAACCGGTATCCTGACCGTGGCGATCCTCATATTCGGCGAGATTACACCGAAGAATGCAGCCACGATCAATTCCAGCAAGCTTTCGCTGACATACATTCCGATCATCAAGATATTTATGACGGTCATGACTCCGGTCATTTTCATTGTAAATATGCTTTCCCGCGGGGTATTATTCATCCTTCGGATCGATCCGAATGCAAAGAACAATACCATGACGGAGGATGAACTGCGTACGATCGTAGACGTCAGCCATGAGGACGGTGTGATCGAATCCGAAGAAAAGGAAATGATCTACAACGTGTTCGACCTGGGAGATGCCCGGGCAAAGGACGTCATGGTTCCCCGGGTGCATGTGACATTTGCAGACGTCAACAGTACTTACCATGAACTGTTGGATATTTTTAAAGAGGACAAGTATACCCGACTTCCCGTATATGAAGACACCACGGACAACGTCATCGGAACGATCAACATGAAGGATCTGCTTCTGTTTGACAACAGAGAGCATTTTCATGTGCGCGACATTCTTCGGGAAGCCTATTTCACTCATGAATATAAGAGCATTTCCGAGCTCCTTGTAGAGATGCGGGATGCTTCGTTCAACATTGCCATCGTATTGGATGAATATGGAGAGACCGCCGGGCTGATCACACTGGAAGACATTCTGGAGGAGATCGTCGGTGAGATCCACGATGAATACGATGAGAATGAAGAAAACTTTGTTCAGAAGGTCAACGACCTGGAATATATTGTAGAAGGCTCCTTAAGCCTGGATGATCTGAATGACCGGCTGGATCTGGAACTGGAATCGGAAGATTATGATTCCTTGGGCGGATTTCTCATTCAGCGTCTGGACCGGCTGCCCGAGGTAGGCGATGAATTTACGACAGAGGATGGAATCCGTATGGTCGTAGATCGTCTGGATAAGAACCGGGTGGAGCTTGTACATCTTTATCTTCCGGAAAAGGAAAATTCCGAACCGGAGGAGGATGGAGAAGAGGGGCGGGGGACAGAGGACTGAAAAGCCTGTCATCGGTGGCCTTATCGCATTCGATGATACAGAAAGCCTGTCACCGGCAGCCTTTCTGCATACAATGGTATCTGGAGCCTGGCGGCATTTGGCCGCCGGCTGTATAGATAGGGACTGCCGGATAAATCCGCTGTTCCGTATCAAAGGATGCGCACCGTTTCATGGTGCAGATCCACGGCACTTTTCATCGGCCGTAACTATTTATTATGGAGAGTTATCGAAGTGGTCATAACGAGCTGCACTCGAAATGCAGTTGTCCTTTACAGGGCACGTGGGTTCGAATCCCACACTCTCCGTTCAAAAGCTGCCTGTCTTGTGACATGGCAGCTTTTTCCTTTTCCCCGGTCTGCACACTTCCATGTTTTCCGTCATACTTTGATATAGAATGATGTGAAAGGAAATACTGCTATGCCTATCTCAATCATGCTGGACGCCGGCCACGGGGGCCGTGATCCCGGTGCTGTCTATAACGGCCGACAGGAAAAGGATGACGCGCTCCGCCTGGTCCTGGCCGTCGGCGAGATCCTTCAGAACAACGGTCTGGACGTAGAGTACACAAGAACAACCGATATCTATCAGTCGCCCTATGAAAAGGCAACAGAAGCCAATAACGCCGGTGTGGATTATTTTGTTTCCATCCACCGCAACTCCTTTCCGACAGATAATGTAGTATCCGGTGTAGAATCCCTGGTTTATGATCTCTCCGGGATCAAACTGGAAATGGCGGAAAATATCAATGACCAGCTGGAAGCTGTCGGCTTTGTCAATCTGGGCGTTGAGGCACGCCCGAACCTGGTCGTCCTGAACCGGACCAGGATGCCTGCGGTTCTGGTAGAAGCCGGTTTTATAAACTCCAATACAGACAACGCGCTGTTTGATCAGAATTTTGACGATATTGCCCTGGCCATTGCGACCGGGATCCTGGATACGTTAGAGCCGACGCAATCCGCTCCGGACCCTTCTGTATACTATGTACAGGTCGGTTCCTTCCGCAATCCCGCCTATGCAAACCGACTGCTGAACGAACTGCTGGAACAGGACTATACGGCTTCCATTGCGGAAGAGGATGGTTTCTTCCGTGTACGGGTAGGGAGCTTCGAAGACCTGGAAGATGCTGCAGAAATGGAGCAGACACTGAAACGAGCCGGGTATCCGACCGTGATCATTGGTTAAACCGGTTCCAGCCGTATGGCCGGAACCGCTCTTTCATCCTGATAGAGCAAGGGGCTGCCAGGAAATCAGAACCCTGTGTAATCTATCCATATCGGCTCTCCCATGAGACGTATATGGTAGATTGCAGGTATCCGATTTCCTGACAGCCCCTTGATCCATATATTGTATTTACTGCATATACTCACGGCAGATTTCCGCCGCTCTGTATCATTCGCCCTGTGCTTACCGTGTAACCTCCAGGCCTTCTGCACGGATCACATCGATCACCTGCTCCACATACTGCCGGCAGATCTCATCTGTCGCGGCCTCCACCATCACGCGGATCACAGGCTCAGTGCCGCTTTCCCGCACCAGGATCCTTCCGTCGCTTCCAAGCGCCGCCGCCACATCGTCTACCGCTTTCTGTACCGCCGGATTCTCACGCGCGGTTTTCTTATCCGTTACCCGCACATTTTTCAGCAGCTGTGGATAAATCTTGACATCGCTGCACAGCTTTGCAAGCGTCTGCTTCTTCTCCATGATCACCTCCATGATCATCAGAGAGGTCAGGATTCCGTCGCCGGTCCTTGCATGCTTGCTGAAAATGATATGTCCGGACTGCTCGCCCCCGAGCACAAATCCGTTATTCATCATATTTTCATAGACATACTTATCGCCTACCGCCGTCTGCTCATACTTCATGCCGATCTTATCGCATGCCTTATAAAGTCCCAGATTGGACATCACCGTGGTGACGATCGTGTTGCCTTCCAGCCTGCCCTGCTCCATCAGGTACTTGCCGCACATGTAGAGCACCAGGTCGCCGTTCACCACGTCTCCGTTTTCATCAACAGCAATACAGCGATCCGCGTCCCCGTCATAGGCAAAGCCCACGTCCAGCTTTTTCTCTTTGACAAAATCCTGGAGCACCTCAATGTGTGTGGAACCGCAGTTGGTATTGATATTCAATCCGTCCGGTTCGTTGCTGATCACATAGGTCTTTGCTCCCAAAGCGTCAAATACACTCTTGGCAATGCTGAACGCGCTTCCGTTTGCGCAATCCAGCCCGATGCGCATATCCTTGAAGGAACGGGTAGCCAAGGAAATGAGATGGCCGATATAACGGTTTCTTCCTGCCGCATAATCGATCGTGCGGCCGATTGCTTCCTTCGACGCCAGAGGCAGCTCTCCGATCTCACCGTCAATATAGCTCTCGATCTTTTCCTCGACCTCAGCCTCCATCTTATGCCCCATTCTATTGATCACCTTGATCCCATTATCATAGTAGGGATTATGGCTTGCAGAGATCATAATGCCGCAGTCGAAGTCCTCCGTCCTTACTACATAGGATACGCTGGGGGTAGTCGTTACATGGAGCAGATATGCGTCCGCCCCGGATGCCGTCAGTCCGGCCGCCAGCGCGTACTCAAACATATAGCTGCTTCTTCTGGTGTCTTTTCCGATCACGATCCGGGCCTTGTGCTCCTGTCCGAAATACCAGCCCAGATAACGGCCTACCTTGAATGCATGCTCCACGGTCAGAACAACATTGGCCTCTCCGCGGAAACCGTCAGTTCCAAAATATTTTCCCATTTTTTCTACCTTCTTATCATAGTAAAGTTAATTCTTAACAATTCCTTACCTATTATATTATTTTCTTGCGGAAGATACAACTATTTTTCTATCTTTTCTCATATTCCATTCTTTGCGCAGATGTCTTCCAGGCAGCACCGGCTGCAGAAGGGTTTTGTCCGCGCAGTGCAGATATCCCGCCCGTGATACACTAGGCGGTGGCAGAAGTCGCTCCCCTCCTGTGGAGGGATCAGCTTCCACAATTCCATCTCCACCTTTTTCGGCTCCTTGATCCCGTCCACCAGGCCCATCCGGTTGACCAGGCGGATACAGTGAGTATCCGTGACGATCGCGGGCTTTCCGAAGATATCTCCCATGATCAGGTTGGCGCTCTTTCTTCCCACCCCCGGCAGCTTCAAAAGGGCGTCAAAATCATCCGGCACCTTTCCGCCGTACTGTTCTTTTAACATCTTCATACAGCCGCTGATATCCCGTGCCTTGCTCTTTCCCAGGCCGCAGGGACGGACGATCCTTTCAATATCCTCCACGTCGGCAGCCGCCAGCGAATCCACGTCCGGATATTTTTCATATAGCTCTTCCACTACCACATTGACCCTTGCATCCGTACACTGCGCCGCCAGCCTCACACTGACCAGCAGCTTCCATGCCTGGTCGTAATCCAGGCTGCATTCCGCAACAGGATATTCCTCTTTCAAACGCCCGATGATCTCTGCTGCCAGCTTCTTCTTCGTCATATATTCCATCCTTCTTTCGTGTCATCCATCTGATCCGGGCGACAGGTCCGTACGGCAGCCGGAGCTGTACGCTTCTGCCCGGCAATGATCTTCTCAGCTCTTTCATGTCCGGCCGCCCTGTTTTTTATCATTGCCGCAATGCTGTCTGTCTCCATTTTCCTCTCCGGTAGAACAGCGCCGTAGCGAGCGCGCCGATGACCCAGGAAATTAATAAGGAAACAAAAATGCATTCTTTCCGCCCCTGTGGATACTGTGCGCTTCTGGTCAGGTATACCAACCCATAAGCCAGAGGAACCCTGATAAGGATCGTCGTAACCAGTGAGATCCACATCGGCGTCATGGTATCGCCGGCCCCTCTCATCACGCCTGACAGGGACTGTGTTACAGCCATCGCAATATACCCCACTGCCAGGATCCGCATCAGATTCATACTCAGTATGACCAGGCTCTCCGTATTGGTGAAAATCCCCATCAGTGGTTTTCCAAACAGCAGGATCAGTCCTGTGATCACAGCGGAGGTTCCGATTGCCATGAATGTCCCCTGCTTCGCCCCCTTTACCACACGGTCATAGGCGCCTGCTCCAACATTCTGTCCCGCATACGTCGTCATCGCCGTTGCAAATGAAAAATTCGGAAGCATCGCGAAGCCGTCCACACGCATAACAATTACATTTGCAGCGATAAACTGCTCTCCGAAGCTGTTGGTCAGAGACTGTACTACCAACATGGCCATGGAGATGATAGCCTGGGTCACACCAGAGGGCACGCCCAGACGGATGATGCTCATGGAATGGTACTTTGTCATTTTCAGATATTCCCGGTTCATATCAAACAGATCCTTCATCTGCATCAGCCTGCGCACGCAGAGCAGGGCGGAGATTGCCTGCGCGATCGCTGTCGCAAGTGCTACGCCGTCTACGCCCATGCCGAAATATACGACAAATACCAGATCCAGGATAATATTCAGGATACTTGCCACGATCAGATACACCAGTGCAGAGATCGAGTCCCCCAGTCCGCGCAGGACACCGCTCAGGATATTATAATATGCCAGCCCCGCAGATCCGATGAAAAGGATATGCAGATAAGAGGTACACCAGTCCAGTATGCTGTCCGGAGTTTTCAGAAGCAGCAGAAGCGGCCTTGTCAGCATCGTCGCCACCACCATGACAAATACGGATGCCAGCGCGGTCAGCATAATACAGTTCCCAATCGTGGCAGACAGATCCTTCCGGTTCCTGGCGCCAAAATACTGCGACACCATGATACTGGCCCCCATACTGATCCCGATAAACAAAACGATCAGCAGGTTCAGGATCGGTCCCGCGCTTCCCACCGCCGCCAGAGCATTGTCTCCTACAAAGTTGCCTACCACCACACTGTCCACCGTATTGTACAGCTGCTGGGCAATATTGCCGATCAACATGGGAACCGTAAAGATCAAGATATTTTCCCAGGGCTTTCCCACCGTCATATCAACCGGGGCAAATAATTTCTTCAAATATTCCATAATTCGTTATCTCCTCCCATTTTTTGTGTTATATAAGCTTCTCCCCCGTGAAGAAGGTCGGCTGTCAAGAATTGCTTTCCTGCCAGCCGACGCTCAATATTTATATACTACACGTTATGCCAAAATATTACAAGCTAATTTTTCACTTTTTACATGAACTTTTCACACGAAAGAGGGCTGCCACAAACGTGACAGCCCTCTTTCGTGCTATAGCAAAATGGGAGAAATGGATCCATCTGTACAATTGGAGACTCTAAAGAGCCTGCAGCCTGCTCAACCGTACAGGTGGAAATATATTATCTCTGGACACGGCCGGAGGCATCGCCGCCGGCAAGCTTTGCGACTTCGTCCATAGATACCATGTTGTAATCACCCTCGATGGAGTGCTTGAGGCAGGATGCTGCCACCGCAAATTCTATCGAAGCCTGCGCGTCATAGCCGCTCAGCACCGCAGCGATCAGTCCGCCGCCGAAGCTGTCGCCGCCGCCCACGCGGTCAACGATATGCATCTTATATTTCTTGCTGAAATAATAGTCTGTCCCGTCGAATAACATAGCGGACCAGTTGTTGTCATTGGCGGAAATAGATTCTCTCAGGGTGATCGCCACCTTTTCAAATCCAAAGCGGTCTGCAAGCTGTCTTGCCACATCCTTGTAGCCTTCCCGGTTTACTTCGCCGGCGGTCACGTCCGTATTCGCCGCATGGATTCCAAATACATCCGCCGCGTCTTCCTCGTTTGCAATGCAGACATCCACATATTTACAGAGCTCGCCCATCACCTGGCCGGCTTTTTCCTTGCTCCACAGCTTATTCCGGTAATTCAGGTCGCAGGAGATCTTGACCCCTGCCTCCTTCGCCGCCTTGCAGGCATCCAGGCAGATCGCTGCTACATCATCGTTCAGAGCCGGGGTAATACCGGTAAAGTGGAACCATTCCACACCGTCAAAAATCTCTTTCCACTGGAAGTCCTCCCGTGACGCCGTATAAATAGAAGAACCTGCCCTGTCGTAAATGACCTTGGAAGGTCTCTGGGACGCTCCCTTTTCCAGAAAATAGATCCCCACACGGTCTCCGCCCCGCGCAATGTGGGACGTATCGACTCCGAATTTGCGCAGTGAGTTGATCGCCGCCTGTCCGATCTCATGTTTCGGAAGCTTTGTCACAAATGCCGCGTCAAATCCATAATTCGCCAGAGAAACCGCTACATTCGCCTCTCCGCCGCCATAGGTCGCCCCCAGCTTATCCGCCTGTACAAACCGGTAATATCCTTCCGGCGCAAGTCTCAGCATGATCTCACCAAATGTTACTACTTTTTTTGCCATTGTTTTCACCTTTCCCTTATATTAAATAGAAATCCTTATGTTCACAGAACTGCAGCGAACAGTCTGTATCCGTGATACTGCAGACCGAACCGCAATTATTTACTTCTGATATCCGCAACCAGCTTCACTGCTTCTTCTGTCATCGCCTTGATCTCATCAAACTTTCCGGCTTTCACCAGATCCCCTTTTACCATCCAGCTTCCGCCGCAGGCAATGATCTTGTCGCAGCTCAGATAGCTCTCCAGGTTCTTTGCATTGACACCGCCTGTAGGCATGAACTTCAGTCCCACATAAGGAGCCGCCATTGCCTTGATCGTAGACACTCCGCCGAACTGCTCTGCCGGGAAGAACTTCACGATCTTCAATCCTCTCTTTACCGCCTGGGCCACCTCGGATGGAGTGATGCATCCCGGAAATACCGGAATATTCTTTCCAAGGCAATAGTCCACGATCTCCGGATCAAATCCCGGGCTGACAATGAACTTTGCACCTGCACCCATGGCACGGTCAACCTGATCGATCGTCAGCACCGTACCTGCCCCTACAAACATCTCCGGATACTCTGTTGTCATGATCCGGATGGATTCCTCCGCCGCATCCGTACGGAACGTCACCTCCGCGCAGGGAAGCCCTCCTTCACACAATGCCTTCGCCAGCGGAGCGGCATCCTTCGCATCGTTCAGCACAACTACCGGTACAACACCCATTTTCTGAATCTTTTCTGCTACTTCTCCCATGTTTATTCTCCTTATTCTTTTAGTTTCATAATATGAAATTAAATTTCATATTATGAACTTCATATTTTCATTATACTCTTTTCAGATAGATTGTCAACCTTTTCCAATCATTTTTTTCATTTTATATGACTGTGAAACGCTGCAGCTTCCAATCACAGACCTTGGATCCTGTTTGTCTATAAACATTAACAGTTACAGGTCACACCTTGGCCAGGCGTG
>CAYQBE010000192.1:0-8492 GCA_964415625.1 uncultured Clostridium sp. | reverse complement strand
TCCATCAGGCTGTCCGGCATATCCACAATAAAATCAATGTTATCCGCAAACCGCATGTTTAGCAGCTCCACATAGATCGACACATGCTCCAGCTCATCCTGGATGGTGCTCAGGGGCTGCTTCCGGCTCAGCGTCAGCTTGTAGAACCGGGACAGCTTCTGCACGGCCATGGTCACCTCCTGGGAACGCCCCTGCTGTGACAGCCAGTTGATCATATCCATCGTATTGTACAGGAAATGCGGATTCATCTGTGCCTGCAGGGAGTTGAACTCCGCGATCCGCAGGTCCTCCGCCGCCTTTGCCTGCTCCTCCACCAGGTCATGGATGATATGGGTCATATAGTTGTAGGAATCCACCAGCTCCCCGATCTCGTCCTGGGCATCCGAATCCGGCAGTGCCGCCGGAAGTCCCAGACGGCACTTCGACATCTGGTCGATCACTGCCGACAGGCGATTCGTCAATGACCTGGATAAAAGCGTAGCGATCATAAAGGACGCCAGGATGCATCCCAGATAGACCAGCCCGAACAGCCCGATAAAGATCCGGCTCTTTTGGATCAGCGGTTCCGACGGAACCGCCACCACCAGAAACCAGTCCGTATTGCGGATCCGGTTAAACCCGGCATACACATCCTCACCCAGAATATTTTTGGTGATAAAATTATTGGAGGACATGACCGATTCCTGTACCACATCGTAGCTGAAATGGTACGTCCCCGACAGCGCGATATCCGTTGTGGCAACCATGCTGTCCCGGTTATTGATGATATAGGCCACACTGCTGTTGGAGCTCATATTATTTTTCAAAAGCTCGTCCAGGTGCTCCTGTGAAAAATACACGGCAAGATAAAATGTAACCCACTTTCCCTCATAGATTGTCCGGCCTCTGGTAATATAGGCCATATCCCCATATGCCCCCTTCTCATAGGTTCCCAAATAAAAGGACGGACAGAACAGCCTGCTGGTGGAAGGCTCTCCCGCAAAGATCCCGTACCAGTAAGTCCTGCGCACCCGGTCCATGGACTCCATCAGAGGACTCAGAGCGCTTTCTGAAAAAAGCACTCCATCGTCAGGAATGTCCACATAAAGGCGGATATCCCTGATCAGGCCTCCCTCTGCCAAGTTCTCTGCTTCCTTCCGGAACGCTTCTGCTTCTCTCGAATCTGCAAAGGCCTCCAGATCTTCCGTCCGGGCCGGATTGACCAGCTTATTGTAAAATTCATGTCCTGTGAGCTGTCCATAGGCAGCCAGGATATCCGCCACTGTTTCCTCGATCATAGGCGCGGTCTGTATGGCGGCCTCCTGCTCCTTCCGCACAGTATCGGCAACGATCATGTCATAGAGCTGTGTAAAAAACAACACCGGTATCGCCACCATCGGTATCGTAACAATGACAAGATGTGTGATCGTCAGCTTGGTCTGAAGCCGCAGATTCCTGTAAAAACGCGTGATTTTATGAAAAAATTTTCCCATTATCCGGCCTCCCGATGCCCGTATCCATTCGTAAACTTCCACGTTACCCCAACATCTTTTCTCTATATTTCGAAGGCGTCAGCCCTGTAAACTTTTTAAAACTCTTGCTGAAATAATTTCCGTTGCTGTATCCCACCTTTGCGGAAATATCCGCGATCTGGTTCCTGGCATCCTCCAGCAGGCGCATCGCCTTTTCCATACGGTATTCCGTCAGATACTGGTTCAGCGTCTGCCCGGTCTGGTTTTTAAAATAGGTACACACATAGGACGCGGACAGATGCACATAATCGCTGATCTCCTTGATGGAAAGCAGATCGCTGCCATAATGCTTTGCGATATATTCTTTAATCAGAAAGATCACATTATCCTCCGGAACAGAAAGCTCCAGCCGCCGGAACATCATCCTGGTACGCTCTTCCAGAGTATGGTGCAGTTCTTCATAGGTAAAACAATTTTCCAGATACTCGATGATGCTTTCGCTGGTTTCCGTCCCTTCGGAATCCGCGGAAAGCTTCCACTTCTGCCGGCAGTCATTTAAAACATTGAACAGCCGGTAATACGCATCCTTGATCTGATTCGGAAGCATTCCGTAATTCTTATGGTATTTCTGGTGCAGGCCGTCCAGGAAGCCAAGGCATCGGTCCTGATCCTTTGCCTCCAGCGCATCGGCAAAGCTTCCCGTATCATTTTCCAGACCCGCCGGACCTTCCGCCGCAAATGTAAATCCCCCCCCTGTAACCTCAGAGGTCAGCAGTGTGCCCGCAGGAAAGAAAAAGCTGTTCTGGATGGCGACCACCGCCGAAGCATAAGAATGATATGCCCTTGCGATCCCGTTCACCGTGTCTCCCCGGCTCATGACAAACAATCCAAAAGGCCTGAACTGCTCTTTGAAAAAAATGTCAATGGAAGACAGTACAGCCGCGGACGGCGCGCCGCTCTCTGCAAACACATGGAACACATGATACACCGCATGCATCCGGATATAAACCGAATTCATATGGAAATTTTTCAGGAAGCCCTTCAGATTCTCCCGGATTCCCTTGATCAGCACCGAGATCGGTTCCTCGGTCCGAAGCTTCACAATATACGTTACAAAGCCGCTCTCCGGCGACAGGCGAAGGGAGAGTTCCTGCGTCAGAGCTTCAATCTCTCCACAGTGGTCCTTGTAAGGCTTCGTCAGCAGAAGCGCAAGATTGGATTCCGTTTCCATAGACAGCAGATCCTCATTCTGCCTGGACCGCAGTACCTGCTGGCGGCGGCGGATGGCCTCCGCCACCGTTTTTTTGACCTCCTCCGGATTCAGCGGCTTTTCTACATAATCAATGGCTTTCAGCTTGATGGCGGCTTTCAGATATTCCTTATCGGAATAGCCGCTCATAAAAATAATGCTGGTGTCGGGCAGCAGCTCCGTCAGCTTTTCCACCAGCTCAATCCCGTTCATCCGCGGCATACGGATATCGGATAAAATGATATCCGGCTCCTGCAGCTTCGCAATATGTAAGGCACGCAGGCCGTCATCCGCCTGAAAGATCTGATGGATCCCCAGGCTTTCCCAGTCGATTGAGGAAGCCAGCCCCTCTCTTGTCAGCAGTTCATCATCCGCAATTAACAGCTTCATTCTATTTCCGTCTCCTTTGTGCAGAATTCCCTCTTAATTTTAGCAAATCCTCCGGGAAATTGCCACAAAAAAAAATTACCCTTAATCGAAGAAAATTGCTGTTTTATGTCAATCCGCCTGCTGATAGAATAGACTCATATAGAAAGAAGGAGGGTAAAGCAGGTGTCGGATTATGTTTTGGAATTAAAAGGAATTACGAAAATATTTCCCGGCGTAAAGGCATTGAACAACGTGCAGTTCCAGTTGAAAAAAGGCGAAGTGCATGCGTTGATGGGCGAGAACGGCGCTGGGAAATCTACATTTATCAAAGTAATTACCGGTGTCCATAAGGCCGAAGAGGGCGAGATGTTCTTAGACGGGCAGAAAGTGGACTTCAAGGGTCCCAGGGACGCGCAGGCGGCAGGAATCGCAGCCGTTTACCAGCATCCCACATCCTATCCGGATCTGAGCGTTGCGGAGAATATCTTCATGGGTCATGAGATTATCAAGAACGGCATGATCCAATGGAAAAAGATGAACGAAGAGGCCACCGCGCTTCTGAACCAGTTAAATGCGGATTTCAAATCCACAGATGAAATGGGGGCGCTCAGCGTCGCTCAGCAGCAGATGGTCGAGATCGCCAAGGCGCTTTCCACCAACGCAAGGATCATCATCCTGGATGAGCCTACCGCCGCACTGACCAAGAATGAATCGGAGGAGCTGTACCGGATCGTGGATAAGCTGCGGGACGACGGCGTATCCATCATCTTCATCTCCCACCGTTTTGAAGATATGTACCGCCTGGCAACCAGAGTCACCGTATTTCGGGATTCCCAGTATATCGGAACCTATGACGTAGACGGGATCACCAACGCGGACCTGATCAAGGCCATGGTCGGCCGTGAGATCAAGGATCTGTTCCCCAAGCCGGAGGTCAAGATCGGCGCGGAGGTTTTGAAGGTCGAAGGGCTTTCCAGAATGGGTTATTATAAGAATGTCTCTTTCAGCGTCCACGCGGGCGAGATCATCGGGCTCACCGGACTGGTCGGAGCCGGACGTACAGAAGTGGTCGAGAGTGTATGCGGGATTACGAAGCCGGACGAAGGAAGGGTGTATCTGGAAGGAAAACCGATCCAGATCAAGCAGCCCTCCGATGCCATGAAGCAGGGCATCATCCTGCTCCCCGAGGACCGGCAGAAGGAAGGTCTGATCATGAGCTGGGGGCTGGGAAGAAATGTAGTTCTCCCCACCATGGGCAAATACGCGAAGAGCGGATTCAACGATGAGAAAAAGGAGCGTGAGATTTCCAAGCAGCTTCTGGAGGACGTAGATACCAAGGCTGTGACGATCTTTGACCCGGCCTCCTCCCTGTCCGGCGGGAACCAGCAGAAGGTGGTAGTTGCCAAGGCGCTGGGACAGGACATGAAGGTCGTCATCATGGACGAACCGACCAAGGGTGTAGATGTAGGCGCGAAGGCTGAGATCTATCAGATCATGGGGGATCTTGCCCTGAAGGGATATGCCATCATCCTGATCTCCTCCGAAATGCCGGAGATCTTAGGCATGAGCGACCGGATCATCGTCATGTGCAACGGAAGAGTAACCGGAGAATTGAGCAGAGGCGAGGCAACCCAGGAGGGTATTCTGGAGCTTGCCATGGAAAAATCAAAGTAAGGGGGAAACAGGGAAGATGAAAGAGAATAAATCAGTCTTAAAGAAGATTACCGATTCCCGTGAAGCGAGCCTGCTGATCGTACTGATCGTCCTTTGCATCGTGATCTCGCTGCGGAGTCCTTCTTTCATGACATTAAAATCCATTTCGGATATGTTGAAAAATAATGCGGTCATCATGATCATGACTCTGGGAATGCTGGGCGTACTGCTGATCGGCGGAATTGATATCTCCATCGCTTCCACGCTTGCATTTTCCGGTATGTCGGTCGGTATGCTGATGAAATACGGCATGGTGCAGAATACCTTCGTATTATTCCTGATCGCCATCGGAATCGGCGCACTTTGCGGCCTGCTGATCGGGCTGATCATTTCCAGGGGAAAGGTACTTCCGATCATTGCAACAATGGGCTTTATGTACATCTACCGGGGGCTTGCCTACATCATCGCCAACAGCCAGTGGGCCAGCGCGGAAAACCTGGGAACCTTTAAGGACTTTGCGCTGGGAAGCGTACTCGGCGTGAACAACGTGATCATCGTCATGGTGATCTGCTATATCATTTTCTTCATCGTCATGAAATGGACCAAGATCGGAAGAATGGTCTATGCGGTGGGAAGCAACCGGGAAGCAGCCCAGATCTCCGGTATCAATACGGCAAATGTAGAGCTGCTGGTCTATACGGTGATGGGCACGCTGGCCGGACTGTGCGGCGCGCTGGCGGTTTCCATTTACTCCTCCGCGCAGCCGAATATGCTGTACGGCAGAGAGATGGATGTCATCGCGGCCTGCGTCATCGGCGGCGTCAGCATGACAGGCGGCCGGGGAAGCGTAGCTGGAGCACTCTTAGGCTCCCTGATCCTGGCCATCATCGCGAAAGCACTTCCGCTTGTGGGAATCGAAGCGATCGCGCAGAACACGGTAAAGGGTGTCATCATCCTGGTGGTCATCGTGCTGAACGTGATCACACAGCGGGTAATGGATAAGAACAATCTGAAAGGGAGGGAGATGTAACTATGGCTGGAAAATCCGGAAGAACGATTGCCAATGTCCCGGAGAAATCCTTAAAAAAGACATTATTCTGCTGGGAAGGCATGTTAGTCGTATTGTTTATCCTGATTAATATTTTTTGTTCTGGTATCTCCCAAAGCTATCAGTTTGATAATGTTTTGAGAGAAATGCCGAAGTATCTGACAGAGATGTTCCTGCTGTTCCCGATGGCATTCATCCTGGTACTCGGTGAGATTGATATTTCCGTAGGCGCTACGGTCTGCCTGTCCGCGACCATGACCTGCATGGCCTCCAACAAGGGACTTCCCTTCGGGGTTGTGATCCTGGTCGCTCTGCTGGTGGGAACGGTATGCGGTCTGGTCAACGGCCTGATCCTGACCAACTTTCAGGAGCTGCCGCCTATGATCGTAACGCTGGGAACTCAGATCGTATTCCGCGGGATCGCGGAGATCGCGCTGGGAAGCGGCGGATCCATTTCCCTGACCAATGCGGACGGCTTCCGTATGATCGCGGGAAAAGTGGGAATCATTCCTTATATCTTCTTCGTAGTTGTGATCATGGCGGTCGTGTTCAGTGTCATCCTGGCAAAGACGACCTTTGGCCGGAGCGTATATGCCATCGGTTCCAACCGGCTTGCAGCATTTTATTCCGGAATCCATGTACAGACCATCCGGCTCATCATCTATACGGTCATGGGCTTCATGGCCGGGCTGGCGGCACTGTTTTTGACTTCCGTCCTGTACGGAGCTAACACAACGACTGGAAACGGATTTGAGATGGATGCCATCGCAATGGCGGTATTCGGCGGAATCTCCACCTCCGGCGGAAAGGGACGGCTGCTGGGCGGAATCATTTCCGGCTTTACCATCATCTGCCTGCGGATCGGACTTGGACAGATCAACATGAACCCGCAGCTGATCCTGATCATTCTGGGAATCCTGCTGATCCTGGCGGTACTGCTGCCGAATGTATCAGCAAAGCTGAATGTGAAGAAGAAAGCATAAAACTATTTTTGTGAATTTGTTTATATATTGAACCTTTTATATCACTCATTTCATGATACCAGGTATCCGAACCTGATTCGGCGGATGAACTGCTTATTTTCAGAAGTCATCGCCCGATAGGGGATATCCGCCGGACAGGGGATACTTTGTATAAAAAAATTATATCCCAGGGAGGAAAGAAGCATGAAGAAAAAATTATTAAGCGCTTTATTGTGCACAGCTATGGTAGCTACGATGGCAGTCGGCTGCGGCGGCGGAAACAACGACAGCGGTAACGCTGACAGCGGAAGCAGCAGCGAATCTTCCTCAGATGCCGACAGCGGCTCGGAAGACGCAAGTGATGAAGGCGGCGAAAGCGGCAGCGGTACATACGCGATCGTTACAAAATCTGCTGGAAACCCATTCAACGAGAAGACAGCGGAAGGATTCCAGGAAGTCATCGAAGCGGCAGGCGGCACGGCAATCGTAAAGCATCCGGAAGCTGCTACGGCAGACGCACAGGTTTCCGTAATCCAGTCCCTGATCTCCCAGGGCGTTGACTCCATCTGTATCGCGGCAAACGATGAGAATGCGCTGCAGGCAGCTTTGGAAGAAGCAATGGACGCAGGCATCAAGGTATGCTGTGAAGACTCCAAGACCAATCCGGACAGCCGTCAGGTATTTGTAAACCAGGCAGGTGTACAGGAGATCGGACAGGCTCTGATGGATGCCGTACTTGATATTTCCGGCGGAGAAGGACAGTGGGCAGTTCTGTCTGCTACATCACAGGCAGCAAACCAGAATGCATGGATCGAAGCCATGAAGGAAGTTATGGAAAGCGACGACAAGTATTCAGGACTGGAACTGGTAGAGGTTGCTTACGGCGATGACGAGCCGCAGAAGTCTACAGACCAGACACAGGCCCTGCTTGCAAAATATCCGGATCTGAAAGTCATCTGTGCTCCGACAACCGTTGGTATCAACGCGGCAGCTAAGGTTCTTCAGGATGAGAAGTCTTCCGTGAAGCTGACAGGTCTTGGACTCCCGTCTGAAATGGCTGAGTACATCGGCGACGATGACGACCACTCCTGCCCGTATATGTATCTGTGGAACCCGATCGACCTTGGACGTCTTGGAGCTTATACTTCCATGGCACTGGTTGACGGAACCATCACAGGCGCTGAAGGCGACAAGTTCACCGCAGGCGACATGGGCGACTATGAGGTTGTAGCGGCAGATGACGGCGGTACAGAGATGATCCTGGGCGCACCGTTCAAGTTCGACGCAAGCAATATTGACGAGTGGAAGGATGTATATTAAAATACGGCGGTTATAGAATTTTCTGACCGGCAGTAAGAAAAAGAAGAACGCGGATGAGTTGTCTGCGTTCTTCTTTTTCTCTCTTATTCTTTTATCTCGTCAATCCCCGCTAGGTTCACACCCGGCACCGGATCCCATTCATTCAGCCCAAGCGCCTGCCTGTGTTTTGCCTGCTGCAGTGTCAGTGACGGAAGATCCTCCGACAGATATTCCATCAGTTCGTCAATGCCCTCTCTGGTCACATTATTGATCAGAAAGATCCGTTCGCATCCCGCATTGATCAGCCACTGCCTGACCATCGGAATATTGGCATAGGGAGAATCCACCTTTGTAATGATCCCTATGAGCGGACGCAGAATAAAAGAACGTCCGCCGGGCCCGAACAGATTGTATGGCTCGTCTGCCGCCTGGACCATGGCCACCACATCGGCCTCGAAGGA
>CAYQBE010000191.1:0-8546 GCA_964415625.1 uncultured Clostridium sp. | reverse complement strand
TGGGAAGATGACGAATAAAGAAAAATATAAGCAGGCGTTTTCGGTATTGCAGTCCTCCGATAGGATATCCCAGGAGATAGAAAGGATGGCTATTATGAACAAAAAAGCAAAAATGAGAACAGCGGCGGCAGCAGCCGCGGCTTGTGTGGTACTGATCGGCGGGAGCGGCATTGCATATGCGGCAGACATCGGAGGGATCCAGAGGACGGTTCAGCTCTGGATCCAGGGAGACCAGACGACAGCGACGTTTGAATATGACGGAGAGGGGACGTATCACATCTCATATCCGCTGGAAAACGGCGAAATGGGAGAGCGGGGAGGGGGCGGAATCGCTTACGAACCGGATGGAACGGAACGCCCGCTGACAGAGGAGGAGATTCTGGAAGAATTGAATGAGTCCTTGAATGCTCCCGAGGTAGAATATAAGGATGACGGAACGGTCTGGGTATATTATTATGACCAGAAAATGGAGATTACGGATCTGTTTGAAGACGGCGTGTGCTATGTAAAACTCACACATGGAGAGGAAACGCAGTATATGACGATCACTTATCAGAAGGGGTATGGTATGAGCCCGCATAAATATCCGGAACCGGATTCTTTTGATTAAATTTGTAAGAGGGGCGTTTAAAGTGATTGTGAGAGCTGTAGGAGCGGACGATAAGAACGTTTTGTAAGACGGACAAAAAGCAGTATGGGCAGAGTGAAAAACTCTGCCCTATTTTATTAAATGGAATAAAAAATATAAAATTGAGAAAAATAATTGAAGAAATTTACTGTTTGTGCTAAAGTGTATGTAAACTGGATGGAGGAGAACGGATCATATGGGGAGCATTGTGAGATTAGCTTCATTAACCATTTCGAATATTAAGAATGTCAGAAATGGACAGATCATTATGTCAAATGCATATCGAAAACAGGTTTCTGCCAATCGGGCAGAGGTTCTTGGGATTTATGGCCAAAACGGCTCGGGAAAGACAGCGGTCATTGACACATTATATTATTTACAAAGGATTATGACGGGGAGCCAGCTTGATGAACAAGTATCGGAATATATCGACTCGAATTCTGAACAGGCAGAGATTCATGCGGATTTCCACATTTTTATGGAGGATGTAATCTATGAAGCCGGTTATAAAATCCAGATACGGAAAAACGCAAAAAGAGCAGAAATTGTCCGTGAAGTATTAAGCTGTTCTGTAAATAAAGATGCTTCCAGGACAAACAAAACAGTATTTATGGATTACCAAAGAGCAGAGAAGGAACAGATATTTACGCCTAAAAAAAGACTGGATGAAATTACCGAAGTATCGAAAGAAAACAAGATGGAGCTGCTTGTAGCGAGAAAAATTGCCGAAAAGGATAATTGCTCTTATATATTTGGCGAAAGCAGCAGGGAGATTTTTTGTAAAGAATATAAAAATAATTTCCAGCATTATTCGAATGTGATCAGGGCGTTGTTTTTATTTGCGCTGAAAGATTTATTTGTAATTCGGAATACACATTCCGGCGTGATTTCCGCAAACTTTTTATTGCCTATGGCGTTCAAAATAGAAAAAGATGAAATCCGTGTCAAGGGAGATTTTGCAGTTTCTTTGACAGAGCCGGTTGTTCTCAATGAAGAAAGAAAACAGATTTTGGATATCATTGTGGCCCAGATCAATATGGTTTTATATACGATCATTCCGGGAATGAAGATCGATATCTATCATTATGGTGAGCAGCTGACAGATGATGGAGAAAAGGGATTCAGAGTGGAACTGGTTTCTGTCCGTGAGAATATGCCGCCGATCCCGATTCGAATGGAGTCAGAGGGGATCATTAAGATCATCTCTATTTTAAATGCATGGATCCAGGCATTTGGGAATCCTTCTATCTGCCTGGCAATTGATGAACTGGATGCAGGTGTTTTTGAGTATATGTTAGGGGAACTGCTCGATATTTTCCAAAAAAGCGCAAAAGGACAATTGGTTTTTACATCACATAATCTGCGGCCTTTGGAAATGCTGGATAAGGACAGCATCATGTTTTCTACGGCAAATCCGGACAGACGTTATATTCATATGAAAAATATAAAAGCCTCAAATAATCTCAGGGATGTATATATCAGAGGGATCACGCTGGGCGGACAGGATGAGGTGATCTATGAAGAAACGGACAGCCTGAAAATTGCAAGGGCATTTAGAAAGGCGGGCAGAGCTGCAAAATATGAGTGAAAAGAAAGTAATCTTATTCATAGTGGAAGGGGCAAGCGATGAAGCAGCACTGGGAACTATTATGAAAGAATATTTTTCCGGTAATGAAGTTCAATTTGTAGTTGTACATGGGGATATTACTTTAAAAGATTATGTTTCTGCTGACCATATTATAAGAAAGATCAATGAATTGGTCGAGGACATAAGGCAAAAATACAGGTACAGTTTGGATGATTTTATCAGGGTTATCCATATTGCGGATATGGATGGGGTATATATATCTGAGGATGATGTCAAAGAAGCAGAAGTGGAGGGCATACAGTACTTTCTCGACCATATAGATACAAAAAATGTGGAGGCAGTTATAAGAAGAAATCAATCGAAAGGTGAGATCCTGTTTAAGCTCAGAAAAACCGGAAAAATCAATGGGATACCATATAGAATTTATTTTAATTCCTGTAATTTGGAACATGTCTTGTATGGGGAATTAAAAGATTTTTCAGATGAAGAAAAAGAAATGCTGTCCGATGATTTCGCAGAGAAATATGAAGGAGAGGTGGAGCGTTTTATTTCATTTATCTCGGAACCTGAGATTGCAGTTTCGGGAACATATCAGAAAACCTGGGATTATATTCAAAAAGGCAGGAATTCATTAAACCGACATTCTAATATGCACCTGCTGTTTGATAGAAGTACTCCTCTCATTGTGAAAAAAGAATAATTTTAATTGTTTATTTCCGGATCCCAAAGGCTTCCCGATATTGGCGAAGAGTCATCCCGGTAGTTTCTCTGAATTGTTTGCCGAGATGGCTTTGTGACGCATAGCCTAAATAAGAAGCAATCTCACTATAGGTATAGTCAGAATATATAAGAAAGTTCTGTACCCGTTTTATTTTTTCCAGACGGATGTATTCGGTGATGGATATATCTTCGCATCTGTGGAAAAGGTCAGAAAGATAGCTTGCGTTCAAAGAAAGTGCGTCTGCAATCTGTGCCAAGGACAGCTTGCCATGCAGATTTGCGCAGATATAGTTTTTGCATCGTTCAACATGGTAATTCGATTTCCGGGCTGCATTGCCATTTCTGGAGTTTTTAATTTCGCTGACCATAGTTGTATACAGATACTTTAACTCAGTCATCAACTGGTTTACAATTTCCGGATCGGAACAATCTTCAATCTGCTGGATTAAGGCATCGCTGAGGGAGAAGGAGATTTCTGGCATGATACCGCCGCGGATGGCAGCACGGCATGCAAGCGTGACATTGACGATGGCAAGATTTTTTGCGTTACGCAGTTCATCCTTTGCAAGCCTGCCGACTTTCCCAGGGTAGCTTTCGCTCAGATTTTTCTGCAGCGCTTTAAGGTCGCCATGTTCAATGCTTGTAAGCTCCCGCAGCTCCTGATCATAAGGATTATGAGAAATTCCAAACTCCTGGTTTGTAAAAAGAAGATTGGAGAAATGTTCCAGGGCATCATTTAGGATATCGTCTTTTTTCATGATCATAGTTCCTTTTTGTTATAGTTTGATACCATCGTATGCAGAAAGGCTGCCAGTGGCAGGCTTTCTGTATGCGTTCATTATAGTATTCATTATAGTATAACTCGCAATTATACAAAAAGAAATGATAAAATTCCAAAAATGGTTATATAATTTTGGGTTGATGAAAATTATAATAGGTAAAAAACAAAAAAGGAGTATAAGAATATGGTGCTCAAGTATTATATGGATATGGCAGGGGCAGGCTATGACGATGAATTCTGCCAGACGGTGCAGCTTAAGGAAGATGTGGATGAAGTGGAAACACAGGTGATCAATCTTTACCCGGAACTTACCTATGAGACCTTTGAGGGGTTCGGGGGCGCGGTAACAGAGGCGGCTGGGTATGTGTATTCTCTGATGGATGAGGAACAGAAAAGGCAGCTTTTAGAGACATATTTTGCAAAAGATAAAATGAATTACCAACTGATACGCATCCATCTGGACAGCTGCGATTTTTGTCTGGATATGTATGAGGCAATGTCAGATCCAAAGGATAAGGAGCTTGCAAGCTTTTCCTTTGAAAGAACAGAACAGTATATGATCCCTATGCTGAATGATATCCGGAAAATAACCGGGGATGACCTTAAGCTTATGCTGACGCCCTGGTCCCCGCCGGCGTTTATGAAGACCAATGGAAGCAGGAAAAAAGGCGGAAGGCTGAAACCAGAATACCGTCAGATGTGGGCTGAATATATCTGCAGGTATATAAAGGAATTCAAAGACAGAGGATTTCATGTTCAGAGAATCTCACTCCAGAATGAGCCGAAAGCATCACAGACATGGGATTCCTGTCTGTTTACGGCTGAAGAGGAAAAAATATTCTTAAGAGATTTTATGTATCCGGCTATGCTTGCCAGAGGATATGATGATATTGAGGTGTTCATCTGGGATCATAATAAGGAGCGGATTTATGAACGGGTACGGGATGTGGTAGACGACAGTACAAAGGAAATGGTGGCAGGCGCCGCATTCCACTGGTACAGCGGAGACCATTTTGAGTCCATGGATCTGGTGCGTAAGTTTTATCCGGACGTGAAGATGATCATGTCGGAGAGCTGCCTGGAATATCGGTTATTTGATGAGAAGAATATTGAAAATGTTACAAACAGGCTCTGCCATGAGATCATCGGGGATCTGAACCATGGAATGTGTGCCTTTTATGACTGGAATCTGCTGCTTGACGAAAAGGGCGGTCCGAACCATGTGAAAAATTACTGCCACGCCCCGTTTTTGTACGATACACGGACAGGGGAACTGATGCCTCAGAAGACGCAGAGGCAGTTTTATCATTTTTCACACAACATCGTTCCGGGCTCGGTCAGGATCGCGTCTACAAAGTACACAGAGCAGATTGATTTTGTAGCATACCGCACGCCGGAGAATCAAATTGTGGGAATCATGTTAAACAAAAGCGATGCATTACTTCCGGTTAATTTGAGGATGCAGGGGAAGGCGGCATCCCTGCTTCTTCCGGCGAGGACGTTGGCTTCCTTCGTGATTGAACTGTAAAACACGGCGGGGCATTTGCTTTGCTGCAAATGCTCTTTTTTCTGGAGGAAAAGGAAATGTATGCTACGAATTTAGAAACATTTATTGCGGTTGCAGATGCGGGCAGCTTTACGAAAGCGGCAGAGAAGCTTTATATATCGTCCACGGCGGTGATCAAACAGATTAATACGCTGGAAAGCTATCTGGATGTAAGTCTTTTTGAAAGGCTGCACCGGGGATTACTCTTGACAGAGGCCGGAAAGGTTTACTATCGGGACGCAAAATATATGATCCAGTATGCGAAAGAGTCCAGAGAACGTGCCAGAAGAGCCATGAAAGAAAAAGGAAATGTGCTGAGGGTCGGGGTGTCTCCCATCACGCCGCCGCAGATTGTGGAGGAGCTTTGGAGCAGGATGCAGGAAGATGCCCCGGATGTCAGACTGCGCTTTGTGCCCTTTGAAAATACAAAAGAAAATGCAAAGGAAATACTGGCGCATCTGGGGGAGAATATTGATATTGTATGCGGGATTTTTGATGACATATTTCTGGAGAAATATATTTGCGACGGTCTGGAGCTTTGTAAAAAACCAATCGGCATTGCGGTTTCTTCGCATCACAGCCTTGCAAAAAAGAAAATGCTGTCCGTTGAAGATCTGTATGGGGAAGATTTGATGCTGATGCAGTATGGGGAGATGAATGTGACAGATATTTTGCGGGATGATCTGCGGAAAAATCATCCGCAGATTCACATTAAGGATTTTGATTTTTATAATATAGAAACATTTAACCAGTGTGAAAATGGGAAATGCCTGATCATGGCGATTGACGGATGGCAGAATGTGCATCCATTATTGAGAGTGATTCCGGTAAACTGGAATTACGAAGTCCCTTATGGGATCCTCCATTCCCCGGAACCTGCAAAAGTAGTAAAAACATGCCTTGCCATCGCTTCAAGATTATATAAAAAATAACATACTTTGCCAACTTTTTGTTTGCAGTGTCCAACCAAACGAGACTTCTTACGGAGTCTCGTTTCTTTTATAATAAAAATATAAAATAAATAAAAAGAAGGAGGAAGAAATGTATGGGTACGAATGAAAAAACAACAGACATGAATGCAAAGCTTGGCTTTCTGGAGCGCTTTGCGTATGGATTGGGGGATTATTCCGGCAACCTGATCTATTCTGCTATTTCTTCATTTTTACTGGTGTATTACGTAAGTGTTTTGAAGGTGGATCCGACTGCGGCGGCTTCCATTATGGCAGTCAGCAAGCTGTTTGACGGGGTTTCGGATCTGATCATGGGAAGGATTGTGGATAAGACAAAGAGTAAGTGGGGCAAAGCAAGGCCATGGCTTCTCAGGATGGGGATTCCGCTCGCCGTGTGCTCCGTACTGATGTATTCCGTACCGGCTTCTCTGGCCGGGAAAGCGCAGATCGCTTATATGTTTTTAACCTACAATATGGTTTCCACGATTTTCTACACTGCGTATAATGTTCCCTATGCGACAATGATGGGGCTTATGACGACCAATCAGAATGAACGGGCGCTTCTGGGAAATTTCCGTGTTCTTCTTGCAACGGCGGGAACGATGACGGTCAATACGTTTGTTATGAAACTGTGCACCTTTTTCGGAGGCGCTTACTATTATGCCCAGTATATTATGGGAAAAGAGAGTTCGTTCGGTACGATTTCCAACGCACTTTCCATGGCACAGCTGCTGATCATGTTTGCGACACCGGTCATCATGGTGAAGATCGGAAAGAGAAGGCTGATTCTTGCCGGCATGATCATTTCCGGAATCGGATTTATACTGACGGCTCCCGCAGGCTCTAATATTACGATGGTAGTTGGATGCAATATTTTGAAAGGGGCAGGCTTTGGATGTGCAGGCGCAAAAGCAGCGATTAATACATCATGCATCTGGATCCCGCTGATTGCCTGTGTGATCTGTGCGGTATGTATGCTGCTGTTTGACCTGGATAAGCATTATGGCCATGCAGTAGAAGAACTGGAACAGGGAAGATTTAAAAATACTGAAAAATAAAAGATTGGAGAATAAAAAGGATGAAAATAAAGGGAGTAAATCTTGGGAACTGGCTGGTATTGGAAAAATGGATGAGTCCGGGGTTATTTGCGGGGACAACCGCGGATGATGAATGGTCGCTGCCGCGGCAGCTTGAGAAAGACGTTTATGAAGCAAGGATGAAAATGCACAGGTCAGAATATATCTCTGAAAGAGATTTTGCGAGGATCCATGCAATGGGGCTAAATGCAGTGAGAATCCCGGTTCCATATTTTATTTTTGGGGACAGGGAGCCTTATATTGGCTGTATAGAAGAGCTTGACCATGCATTTGACTGGGCGGAAAAGTATGGGATACAGATTCTGATTGACCTCCATACAGCGCCGGACAGCCAGAATGGATTTGATAACGGAGGGATCTGCGGGGGATGCAAGTGGGCGCAGGAGCCGGAAGAAGTAGAGTTTGAACTGACGGTTTTAGAAAGGCTGGCCAAAAGATACGGAGACAGGCAGGGACTGTTTGGCATTGAAATACTGAATGAGCCTGTCAATGAATACTGGTGGGAGAAGCTCGATGTTCCGAATCTGCATAAAGCGTTAGATCCTGAAATGGCAAAAGGCTCAAAAGGCATTTCTATGGATTTCATGTGGGACTATTACAAAACGGCTTATGAGCGTCTGAGAAACTATCTGCCGGATGAAAAATATGTGGTATTTCATGACATTTTCTATGTAGTGAAGGATCCGTTTGATATGAGCGAATGGTATGATTTCCTTGACCGGAACGAATTTAAAAATGTGATGATGGACACACACTTATATTTTATGGTGGCGGAAATGTTAGGATGCGAACAAACACCGGAAGGATACCTGGAGGTCGTGAAGGAACGATTTGAAAAAAGGATTATGGAAATAAAAGAACATATTCCGGTAATTATAGGGGAATGGTGCCTGTCTAATGCATATGCGAATGGATTGACATCAAAGCAGAACCAGACAAAGGAAAAGACGGCTGAAGAGAGACGGAAGGCATATCGATTGCTGGCAGATGCCCAGGTGCAGACGTGGGAGAGACACGCGGCCGGAAGCTTCTACTGGAGCTATAAGCTGATTCCGGGAGAAGCGCCGGAATCAGAACTGGCAGGAAAAGAAGCATGGGATTTCGGAAGATGTGTGGATATGGGATGGTATCCTTTGGAATTGCATCAGCTGTGATGATTATTGAATAGGCATCTGTATGGCTGCTAATCCGAAATATCGGTTTTATTGCAATAAATTGCATAAAACTGATATTTCG
>CAYQBE010000190.1:526-8662 GCA_964415625.1 uncultured Clostridium sp. | reverse complement strand
TCGCTTTTGTTTCTGATCATTTCCTGAAATACGCTTTCACTCCCCACAATTGTCAGACATTTCTTCGCCCTGGTCACGGCTGTATACAGCAGATTGCGGTTGTACAAAAGTCTTGGCCCCGGAAGCAGGGGAAGAATCACCGCCGGATACTCGCTTCCCTGGGATTTATGTACCGTTATGGCATAGGCCAGTTCCAATTCATCCGTAGATTCAAAGGGATAGGTCACCTTTCGGTGTTCATCAAATTCGACCTCCAGCGTCCCGCCGTACAGGTCCACCTCCGTAATGCATCCCATGTCCCCATTGAACACGCCCATCCCCTGGTCTACGGCCACTCCGTATTTTGTACGTACCTCCCAGGCGATCTGGTAGTTGTTTTTGATCTGCATCACCTTATCTCCCTTGCGGAAGATCCTGCCGTTGATCTCCTTTTCTTCCTTTCCCGGATCCGGCGGATTCAGGTAGCGCTGCAGTATGGAATTGAGTCGTTCCACACCGAGAAGTCCTTTCCTGGTAGGCGTCATCACCTGGATCTCTGTCGGAGGGGCACCTACATATTTGGGAAGCTTTTTCTGGATCAGCGTAATGACCACACCGATGATCACATCGGCCTCCTGCCTTCTCAGGAAAAAGAAATCCCTGCTTTTATTGTCCAGCACCACAGCCTCCCCCGCATTGATCTTATGTGCATTTACCACAATATCACTCTCTCCTGCCTGGCGGAAGATCCGGGTCAATGTAACCACTGGAAAACGCCCGGACAAAATGATATCCTTCAATACACTGCCCGGCCCTACGGAAGGAAGCTGGTTCACATCTCCCACCAGGATCAGGCGGGTACCCGGCACGACTGCGGACAAAAGCGCATGCATCAAAGAGATATCCACCATGGACATCTCATCAATGATCAGGATGTCTGTTTCCAGAGGATTATCCCGGTTGCGCTGGAATCCGCTGACACTCCCCTCTTCCTCCGGATTCCCATTCACCTCCAGGAGACGGTGGATGGTCTGGGACTCATATCCGGTCGCCTCTGTCATCCGCTTTGCGGCGCGTCCTGTAGGGGCGGCCAGCAAGATACTCATACCCTCGCTTTCAAAAAACCGGATCATGGTATTGATGGTGGTCGTCTTGCCGGTTCCCGGCCCTCCGGTCAATACCAGAAGCCCGTGGCGGATGGATTCCACCACCGCGCGGTGCTGCATGGGATCCAGCTGGAGCTGTTCCCGCTCTTCCACCTTCCGTAACCGCTGTTCCATCATTTCCTCAGGCATCTCACATTCGATATCCAGGTCGTGGAGCATACGAGCCGTATTCAGTTCCAAGTAATAATAATGGGACGGATAGATCCGGATCTGCCCGTTTTCTTCCTTCCGAACCGTCTTCCGGTCGATGCAGAGATCCATAATGTATTTCTCAATCTCTGGAAGCCGCACGCTTAGAATCTGTTCCGCCCGTGAGGCAAGCACCTCCTGGGGCAGATAGATGTGTCCCTCCCCGGCCGCCTGCTGGAGTACATAGACCAGACCGCTGCGGATCCGGAAATCGGAGTCCTTATGAATCCCGATTCTGGAAGCGATCTCATCCGCTGTCTTAAATCCCACCCCGGAAATGTTGTCCGCAAGCTGGTAGGGATTCTCCTGCAATACCTCATACAGTCTGGACCCGTAATATTCATAAATTTTCACTGCAAGCGCGGTGGAAATTCCGTACTTCTGCAGGAAGATCATAGCCTTCCGCATGTCCCTTTTTTCTTCCACCTGCACTGCGATCTCCTGTGCCTTCCGTTTACTGATCCCCTTAATTTCGGCCAGGCGCTCCGGCTCCTCCTCCATGATCCGGAACGTATCCTCCTTGAATCTGCGCACGATACGCCCGGCAAGAGCCGCACCGATCCCCTTGATCGCCCCGGAACCCAGGTAGCGCTCGATGGACACCAGGTCTTCCGGCTCCTTGACCTTATGGGTGAGTACTTTTAGCTGTGTTCCGTATACACTGTGGTTCACGTATTCCCCTTCCAGCTCCAGAAGCTCCCCCTCCGTAATATAATGAAAGCTGCCCACGCAGGTCACTTCTCCTTCGTCACTTTCCAGGTTGAATACCGTATATCCATTTTCCTCATTCCGAAACACGACATGATCCACATATCCTGTTACTGTTTCCAAAATACCCTGCCTCTTTCGTCTTTTGATCAGGAACTGAAAAAACAACTGATGCAGATGACGCATCACAGTTCCACCTATCACTCCAAAAAGACAGGCATCCGGTGAAGCCTGTCTTTTTCCTTTTAAGTCCGGCAATCTGCTGTGGGACGTCCAGGATGCACTACGATGCACGGTCACAGGCCGATCAAAAATCCTTTCGTCCGCTCATGAATTCCACAAACTGTCCGGTCCCGATTGCAACCACCTTCAGCGGATCCTCCGCTGTCATAGTATGAATCCCGGTTCGTTCTTCGATCAGCTCTTCCAGCCCGCGGAGCATAGAGCCTCCTCCAGTCAGAACAATCCCCCGATCCAGTATATCGGCTGAAAGCTCCGGCGGAGTCTGTTCTAATACCGCGATCACTGCCTCCACAATCTGGCTGGTCGTCTCCCGGAGTGCCTCCTCGGTCTCGGTAGAGGTCACGGTTACAGTCTTGGGAAGCCCGGTCACCAGGTTTCTTCCCCGTACCTCCAGACGTTCTTCCTCTACCAGCGGATAGGTCGTACCGATCTTAATCTTAATGTCTTCCGCCGTCATATCTCCGATCAGCAGATTATGCTTTTTCCGCATATACCGCACGATTGCTTCATCAAAATCATCTCCGGCCAGCTTGATGGATGTGTTCACTACCGCGCCGCCGAGGGAAATCACGGCAATATCCGAAGTGCCGCCGCCCACATCTACGATCATATTTCCACAGGGCTTGGATATATCAATCCCCGCTCCGATCGCCGCCGCCACCGGCTCTTCGATCAGATGCACTTCTCTGGCACCTGCCGCAAAGGTCGCTTCCTCCACAGCCTTCTTCTCCACCTCCGTCACACCGCTTGGCACACAGATGCTGATCCGCGGCTTCTTGAACATCCGCCGTCCGACCGCCTTCTGCACAAAATACTTGATCATCTTCTCCGTCACGGTGTAATCCGAGATGACACCCTGCCGCAGAGGGCGCACTGCGATGATATTCCCCGGAGTCCTGCCCAGCATCAGGCGTGCTTCCTCGCCGATAGCCTTGATCACGTTGGTATCCCTGTCAAATGCCACGACAGAAGGTTCTTTCAATATCACTCCCTTGCCCCTCACATACACAAGCACACTGGCTGTCCCCAGATCTATTCCGATATCAACAGACATATAAAACTCTCCCTTCTAAAACAAATCCTTCTCACAAGAGATCCTTTGATTGGAAACTATGAACCCTTAATCCGCACAATCAGGTGATAGCACTTGTTCACAGTTTCTTACATCTCATCCTTCGTTTTTTATAGTCTGTTTATCTGATGTTCTCAATTCAGTATCCGCATGTTACTCCCTAGCCAGTCATCACGCTGATTGGTCAGTATGACCATTCATTAGTATAATCAATTTTTACTAAATTGGAAAGCCCTTTTTTCAAATTTTCCATTTTTTATTCATTTGCCAGGAATCGGGATATACGCTCATCAAAATTGGACTTTCCATCGGAATGTACTTCTATTATTTTTTGTTAAGCATCGCGGCAATATACTTCCCGGTGTAAGATTTTTTATTTTTCGCCACTTCCTCCGGCGTTCCTTCCGCCACAACGGTGCCGCCTTTATCTCCGCCCTCCGGTCCGATGTCGATGATATAGTCCGCAGTCTTGATCACATCCAAGTTATGTTCAATGACGATCACCGTATTGCCGTCATCCGCCAGCCTGCGCAGGATCTCCGTCAGTTTGTGTACATCTGCAAAATGCAGTCCGGTGGTGGGCTCATCCAGAATGTAGACAGTCTTCCCGGTGCTGCGCTTGCTCAGCTCCGTGGCCAGCTTGATCCGCTGCGCCTCGCCGCCGGACAACTCCGTGGAGGGCTGTCCTAACTTGATATAGGAAAGCCCTACATCATAAAGGGTCTGCATCTTCCGGCTGATGCTGGGGACATTTTCAAAAAATGTGACCGCCTCCTCCACCGTCATATCCAAGACATCATAGATACTCTTACCTTTATACTTCACTTCCAGCGTCTCCCGGTTATACCGCCTGCCGCCGCATACCTCGCAGGGCACATATACGTCCGGCAGGAAATGCATCTCGATCTTGATGATCCCGTCTCCGGAACAGGCTTCACACCGTCCGCCCTTTACATTGAAGCTGAACCTGCCCTTTTTGTACCCCCTCGCCTTGGCATCCGGGGTAGCTGCGAACAGATCCCGGATCAGGTCAAAAACGCCTGTATAGGTGGCCGGATTGGATCGGGGCGTCCTTCCGATGGGCGACTGGTCGATGCTGATGACCTTGTCTACCTGATCCAATCCCTCGATGCATCGGTGCTTTCCCGGGATCGTCCTGGCCCGGTTCAGCTCCTTGGCCAGCTTCTTATATAAAATCTCATTTACCAGAGAGCTTTTGCCGGAACCGGATACGCCGGTCACGCAGGTCATCACTCCCAGAGGGAAATTGACCGTAATATTTTTCAGGTTATTCTCCTGTGCCCCCACAACTTTCAGGAAACCAGAAAACGGCTTCCTCGTCTCAGGCACCGGAATCCGCTTTCTGCCGCTGAGGTAATCTCCTGTAACAGAAGCTTCGCAGGCCATGATCTCCTGTGCCGTGCCCACGGCAATCACCCTGCCGCCGTGCTCGCCTGCGCCGGGTCCGATGTCTACCACGCAGTCCGCTGCCAGCATGGTATCCTCGTCATGCTCCACCACGATCAAGGAATTGCCCAAGTCCCGGAGACGCTTCAAGGTGGCCAGCAGCTTATCATTGTCCCGCTGGTGCAGGCCGATGCTGGGTTCGTCCAGGATATAGGCCACTCCCACCAGGCCGGAGCCGATCTGGGTTGCCAGGCGGATCCGCTGTGCCTCTCCGCCGGAGAGTGAGCCGGTCGCCCGGGACAGGGTCAGGTAATCCAGCCCCACATCCATCAAAAACTGGATCCTTGCCCGGATCTCCTTTAAGATCTGATTCCCGATCATCTGCTGGGTCTTTGTCAGCTCCAGATTCTGCAGGAATTCCTGCAGCCTGTCGATAGAAAATGCGGTGACTTCCGCAATATTTTTTTCTCCCACCGTCACCGCAAGGGAGGTCTGCTTCAACCTCTGTCCTTTACACTCGGAGCAGGGAGTGATATTCATGAAAGTCTCGTATTCTGCCTTGGATGACTCCGAATGGGTCTCCCGGTAGCGCCGTTCCACACTACGGATCAGTCCCTCAAAGACCACGTCATACACGCCTTCGCCCCGCTGTCCTTTATAATGGACTTTGACTGATCTTCCATTCGTTCCGTAGATCAGAATATCGTGGATCTTCTTCGGGTATTCCTCAAAAGGCGTATCCAGATCAAATCCGTATTCCTCGCAGAGAGCCGTCAGGATCGCATTGGTAAAGCTGCCCTTATCCGAACAGGACTGCCATCCCAGCACTGCGATAGCGCCCCCGTTGATGCTCAGAGACGGATCAGGGATCATCAATTCTTCTGAAAATTCCATCTTATAGCCCAGCCCAAAGCAGGACGGGCATGCCCCGAAGGGATTGTTGAAAGAAAAGCTGCGTGGCTCGATTTCTTCAATGCTGATCCCACAGTCCGGGCAGGAAAAGCTCTGGCTGAAATTCATAGGTTCTCCTCCGATCACATCCACGATCAGAAGTCCCTCCGCCAGGTTCAGCACGCTTTCAATGGAATCTGCCAGACGCTTTTCAATCCCTGGCTTCACGATCAGGCGGTCCACAATGATCTCAATATTATGCTTGATATTTTTATCCAGCGCAATCTCCTCGGATAATTCGTACAGGTTGCCGTCCACACGTACCCGGACATATCCGCTCCGCTTGGCCCTCTCCAGCAGCTTGGCGTGCGTCCCCTTCCTTCCCCGAACCACCGGGGCCAGGAACTGGATCCGGGTGCCCTCCGGCATTGCCATAACCTGATCCGTCATCTCATCTACGGACTGCTTTTTGATCTCCTTTCCGCACTTCGGGCAGTGCGGAATGCCTACCCGGGCATAGAGCAGACGGAAATAATCATAAATCTCCGTCACAGTCCCCACAGTAGAGCGGGGATTGTGGTTGGTGGACTTCTGGTCAATGGAGATGGCCGGGGACAGGCCCTCGATGCTCTCCACATCCGGCTTCTCCATCTGCCCCAGGAACTGGCGGGCATAGGAAGACAGAGACTCCATATATCTGCGCTGTCCTTCTGCGTAAATGGTATCAAAGGCAAGCGAGGATTTGCCAGAACCGCTCAGACCAGTCAGGACTACCAGCTCGTTCCGTGGAATGTCCACATCAATATTCTTCAGATTATTTTCATTTGCGCCGCGTATCTTGATATATTTTCTGGCGTCTATTTTCACTCCCATATTGTGTCTCCTGTCTTTTCTCAAATTTATGATCTGCCTGTTTATCATCTGCCTGTCAAAGAGGTTTCACTGCCCTGATCGGCTGATGTTTCCCTGTTGTCTGATTTTCGAAAGCTTCACGCACAGGCCTTCTGCTGCACAAATGGCCGCTGATCTGCTGTCTGTGCTGTTTCTGTCCGTGGCTGACGCTGTTCTGGATCATGATTCCATTTCATTCAATGCTTTTTTCAGTTCGATCAGCTGGTCACGCAGCTCTGCTGCCGCCTCGAAATTCAGCTCGGCCGCCGCTTTCTTCATCTGCTTCGTCACCTTTTCCACCATCTTCTCCAGCTCTTCCCGGCTCATGGATTCCACGTCCTTCTCCATCAGCATCTCCCCGGTATCCACCTTCTGGGAAATACTGATCAGGTCGCGCACTGCTTTTTTGATGGTCTGGGGCGTGATACCGTGCTCCTGATTATATGCCATCTGGATCTCCCGGCGGCGCATGGTCTCGTCAATGGCCATCTGCATGGAGTCCGTCATCGTATCCGCATACATAATCACATGCCCTTCCGAATTGCGGGCGGCACGGCCGATGGTCTGGATCAGAGAGGTTCCGGAACGAAGGAAGCCTTCCTTATCCGCATCCAGGATGACCACCAGCGCGATCTCGGGAATGTCCAGCCCTTCACGGAGCAGGTTGATCCCCACCAGCACGTCAAAGACATCCAGACGCATATCCCGGATGATCTCTGTCCGCTCCAGAGTATCCACATCGGAATGCAGATACTTGACCCGGATGCCCACCTCCCGCATATAATCCGTCAGGTCCTCGGCCATCCGCTTGGTCAGCGTGGTCACCAATACTTTATTCTTCTTTGCCACTTCTTTGTTCACTTCACTGATCAGGTCATCGATCTGTCCCTCCACCGGGCGTACCTCCACCTCCGGATCCAGAAGCCCGGTAGGCCGTAAGACCTGTTCGGCGCGGAGAAGCTCATGTTCTTCCTCATAGGCCCCCGGAGTGGCGGAAACAAAGAGCATCTGGTTTATTTTACTTTCAAATTCTTCAAAATTCAAGGGGCGGTTGTCCTTTGCCGAAGGCAGACGGAATCCGTAGTCCACCAGCGTGGTCTTCCTGGACTGATCCCCGTTGTACATCCCGCCGATCTGCGGCACCGTCTTGTGGGACTCGTCGATCATGATGATAAAATCATCCGGAAAATAATCGATCAGTGTGTATGGCGCCTGTCCCGGAGCCAGCCCCGCCAGATGCCGGGAATAATTCTCGATCCCGGAGCAAAATCCGGTTTCTTTGAGCATCTCGATGTCAAAGTTGGTCCGCTCCGCGATCCGCTGTGCCTCCAGAAGCTTGTCCTGACGCTTAAATTCCCTGACCCGCTCCTCCAGTTCCTTTTCAATATCCTGCACCGCACGCTTGATATTGTCCTTATCGACCACATAATGGGACGCAGGGAAAATGGCTACATGCTTCAATTCGTCCCGGATCTCTCCGGTCAGGATGTCAATCTCCGTGATCCGGTCGATCTCGTCCCCGAAGAACTCTACCCGGACAGCCGTGTCGGACTCATAGGCAGGAATCACCTCCAGCACGTCTCCCCGAAC
>CAYQBE010000190.1:0-516 GCA_964415625.1 uncultured Clostridium sp. | reverse complement strand
GTTGCGGTCATACTGGATCTCGATCAGCTTCGCCATCAGCTCGTCCCGCTCCTTCGTCATGCCGGGACGCAGAGAGATCACCATGTTCTGGTAATCTACCGGGCTGCCCAGACCGTAGATGCAGGATACGCTGGCAACGATGATCACGTCCCGCCGCTCGGCAAGGGCCATGGTGGCGGAGAGGCGGAGCTTGTCGATTTCGTCGTTGATGGCGGAGTCCTTGGCGATGTAGGTGTCTGAGGAGGGAACGTAGGCTTCGGGTTGGTAGTAATCGTAGTAGGAGACAAAATACTCTACTGCATTCTCCGGGAACATCTCCTTGAATTCTCCATAGAGCTGCGCCGCAAGCGTCTTGTTGTGAGCGATGACCAACGTCGGCTTCTGCAATTCCTGAATGACATTCGCCATCGTAAATGTCTTGCCGGAACCCGTAACCCCTAGTAAAGTCTGGAATTGGTTGCCCTCCTTGAAGCCTTTGACCAGCTCTGCGATTGCCTGCGGCTGGTCGCCTGTGGG
>CAYQBE010000189.1:0-8838 GCA_964415625.1 uncultured Clostridium sp. | reverse complement strand
AACACCGGGGACTGGAACAAATCTTCTTTCAATAATGGATGCTTCATGACGGAAGAGCCAAAGATTTTTATGTTCAATAATTCCTCCGATTGGACTTACCTTGATTGGATGCATAGTAATGCCAGAAGTTTTTTGAATGAAATACCAAAGAATGTGGTTGAGTGGGTATATTCAGAGGATATGACGGAAGAAGAAAAGACAGCCTATCCAACACATGAAACAACTGGCGGGTATCTGAAAGTGCTTGATGAATCGGAATGCGCCCAGTTATGGTGGGATGGTTTACCGGATTATAAGAAAGATACAATCAGAGATTTACCGAATTTTGATCCTGAAATTTTTAAACAGTGTACGGGGATTACAGTATGACATGTATTGTTGGGTTAAGAAAGGAGAAGATTTGTAAATGGATAGGGAGAAAATTTTGAAATTAGTGGACCTCTCGTTAGAAATATCGCAAATGGGAAAAGGGAAAAACGGTTTTCCCTGCATATTTGTTAATGCTGACGGCGTTGACGGAAAGGTTGAAATAGTCGCTTACAATAACGGAATCTGTGACGGATTAGACCCGAGCGATGGCAGATATACTTTTAATCTGATAGGAGATACAAGCCAGAAGATATACGATGCCTGCCTCAGACATCTGGAAAAATTGAAGGAAAAAGCCGAGAGCTTCTTCCAATGAGGTGGCGTCTATGATTCCAGGATATGACGAATGGAGAACGACTCCACCAGAAGA
The DNA here is from genome assembly GCA_964415625.1 of uncultured Clostridium sp. Taxonomy (GTDB): domain Bacteria; phylum Bacillota; class Clostridia; order Lachnospirales; family Lachnospiraceae; genus Schaedlerella. Next base: position 8,099 of record CAYQBE010000189.1, on the reverse strand, counting down.
AACGGAACCGATCGAGGAGAAATTGAACGGGCCTGGGTATGTATCAACTTCCACATCGGTTTTTGTGCCGGAGGAGGATGCGTTTGATTACGCACTTGAAAGAGTCAGCCAGGGAACAGCGCAGGAGCGGAAGGAATTTGTGGATTGGTTTTATTCTGGCTGTTGGATCAAGGAATAGGAAATTTAAACATGGAAAACGAAGATAACAGGAGGACTGACAAGATGAATGAATTAACATTGAGGGTGAAGCAGAACCCGGGAACGATCGAACTGAATTTTGCTGAACTGAACCAGCAGATGGACGAAAAGCTGGCAGAATACAAAGGGATTGTATTCACAGAGGAAACGAAAGATATTGCGAAGAGGGAGCTTGCCTCACTTCGCAAGCTGAAAAAAGATGTGGACACTGCCAGGACAGCTGCGAAAAAAGAATGGATGAAGCCGTATGAGACATTTGAAAAGGAAATGAAAAAGCTGTCTGCCAAAGTAGATGAACCGATCGGGCTGATCGATGGCCAGGTAAAAGAGTTCGAAGAAAAGCGCAGGGACGAAAAGAGGGTGGAGATCCGAAAGGCATATGACGAACTGGCCGGTGACATTGAGGAATACCTTCCGTTTGCCCGGATATATGACAAGCGGTGGGAAAATGCCACTGTATCCATGAAATCGATCCGGGAGAGCATTGAGTCATCTGCAGACAGCGCACGGATTGCCGTAGAGACCATCTGCGGCATGCAGTCAGAAGCTGTGGCAGATGCGCTTGCTATATACAAGGATTCGATGGATATGGCGAAAGCGGTTGCCTACATAAACAATTATGAACGCCAGAGAGCGGAAATCATGCGGCGCGAAGAGGAACGGCGCAGACTGGAAGAAGAGCGCCGGCACCAGGCAGAAATCGAGCGCGTGAAAGCAGAAGAGCGCGAAGCCGCTGCCAGGGAAGAGCGGATCCGGAAGGAAGCAGAGGAGGCGGCCATCGAAAACCAGCGCCTGGAACAGCAGGCGCTGGCGGAACCGAGAAAGGATCTGGAAGTTCAATCAGATATGACTGTCTGCGAATCTGCGGAGGATGCCGAGGACCTTCTGCCCTTTACTACGCCGGAAACCGTCACGGTATTTTACAAGATTGTCGGAATGCCTAAGGAATTGGAACGGGTAGAGGAAACGCTTGCAGGTATGGGCATCTGTTTTGAAAGGAGAGAGCCATGAGCGAAGCATTGACAGCGAAGGATACCGAGATACCAGCTGCGGTATCAGGGGTATCATCCGGATCCAGGGCGGGAGTGTCTGCAGCGTCGGAGAGCCGCCCTGCAATTTACAAAGCGATCGCGGATGTGATCGCAGACGTGGGGGCTGTTGGAAAAGATAAGGTGAACAAACAGCAGGGATTCAAGTTCAGGAGTGTGGATGACGTCTACAATGCCCTTCATCCTGCCCTGGCAAAGAATAAGGTATTCATTGTGCCGGAGATCCTGGAACAGACCAGGGAGATGCACCAGACAAAGAGCGGGACACAGATGGTACTTGTCATCTGTAAGATCCGGTTTACATTTTATGCGGAGGATGGATCTTATATCCAGTCCGTGATTATTGGGGAAGGGCTGGATACCGGGGATAAGGCAACCAACAAGGCCATGGCAATCGCCTATAAATATGCCTGCTTCCAGGTGTTCTGCATTCCTACAGAGGAAATGGCGGATCCGGATTCAGAAAGCCTGGAATTGCAGGATGGCGGGAAGGCAGGAGCAAAGAGGAAAGGGACGGCGGGGAAATCTTCCGCCAAAAAAGGTGACAGCAAGGCTCCGGAAACGCAAAAAGGGGATGCTTCCACACAGGCGGAGAACAGTGGCCAGGAGGCCGCGCCGGATTCAAAGATCACAGCGGCCATGGTGAATACGATCCGGGCGGAAGAAAAACGGACCGGTGTTACGGATGCGCAGATCCTTTCCAGGAAAAGGATAACAGCAAAACGGATTGAGGATATGACTGTTGCAGAGTTTAAATATGTGATGCAGATATTTGAAGTCACGAAGGACAGGGCAGCGGATCAGGATGGAGGGAAAGTATGAACAGCGTACAGTTAGTCGGGAGATTCACCAGGGATCCGGATGTGAGGTATACGGATGGAGGACTTTCCATTGCCCGGTTCAGCCTGGCGGTCGACCGCCGGTATAAAAAAGACGGGGAGCAGACGGCAGACTTCATCAACTGCGTATCATTTGGAAAAACAGCGGAATTTATCGAAAAATATTTCCAAAAAGGCATGCGCATCGGGGTAAACGGAAGGATCCAGACAGGATCCTATACAAACAAGGACGGAGTCAAGGTCTACACGACAGATGTTGTGGTAGAAAACTGTGAATTTGTGGAGAGCAAAACGTCTTCACGTGATGCTGCAGACGGAAGCGATCCGGGAGGACACCCGGGTGATGACGGGTTTATAAATATCCCAGACGGAATTGATGAAGAGCTTCCATTTACCTGATTGGAGGGAGTGTTTTGGTCATACAGATCGACAGCAGGGAAAAGGCAAGGGCGATCAAGATGATCGTAGAGGAATTTGACCGACAGGGTGTCAAGCATCCCGTCTCGAAATTAATGGTCGGGGATTACATGAACTATGACAATCCCCGGCTGATCATTGACCGAAAGCAGAACCTGTCCGAACTATGCGCGAATGTCTGCCAGGATCACGAACGGTTCAGGAGGGAGCTGCTCCTGGCTCAGAGGAATGAAATACGGATGGTGATCCTGGTGGAGCATGGTAAGGGAGTCCGCCGCCTGGAGGATGTCATCTGGTGGGACAATCCCAGACGGTGGAAAAGGACGCGGAACCAAAAGACCGGGAAATATGAAGAAGTGGAGACGAAAGCCATGCAGGGTGAGGTGCTGTACAAGGTTCTGCGTACGCTGGAGAGGAAATACGGATGTAGCTTCCTTTTTTGCGAAAAGAAGGATACTGGCCGGGAGATCATCAGGATCCTTGGTGATGGAATATGACTAAGGAAGAGATAAAAGACCTCTATTCCATGAAGGATATTCTTGAACGGTATGGACTGCCGCAGCCGAACAGGGCGGGATTTATTTCCTGCCCATTCCATCAGGGAGACAGGGAAGCATCCATGAAGATATACCCGAAGGACTTCAACTGCTTCGCGTGTGCGGCAAATGGGGACATATTTACCTTTGTCATGATGATGGAAGATATCCCTTTCAGTGAAGCATTTAAAGCACTTGGCGGAACATACGGGCAAGAAGGGAATTTAAGCAGATACGAGATTCATAGGCGGATGGCAATCAGGAAGCGGCAGCGCCTGGAGAAAAAACAAAGGGAAATTGATTTTAAAAGATGGCGCTGTGAAAAATTGTCGGAGGCGTGTGACACGCTCCGCCTCTGTGACAACGCTGACGGCTTATATGAGCCATTTTCGGATGAATGGGTATATCTGTTCAGCCTGAGACAGAAAAACGAATACAGGTATCAGATACTTGGTTTTGGAAGCAAACAAGACCAGGAAGAAATGAGAAAACATGAATGATGTTATTAAATATTTTTCAAAACAGGAATTTAACACGGAAGAGCCATACCTTCTCCTGTGGGAAATCCGGGACGATGGCTGGCGGTATATGCAGACCCTGAATACCTTGGAAGATAACGCGAAGGATGTAGGCTTCGGAAATTTCAAAGCGATGGTGAAAGCATTTTTCAATCAGAGGTCAGGACATGGGAGCACGGGCGGGATTGTAAACAACGCTACGAATTTCAAAGGGCAGCCGGCCGAACTTTTTACCGGGGACTGGCTGGCGGATGATACCGGGATCATGAAGCGCAATTCCAAGCAGGGAATGGATATCGCCTGCGTGCACCCGATCATGCCGGTACAGCGCCTTGTGAATATCGAGGACGGCACGGTGCGGCTGAAAATTGCGTTCCGGAGGGACGGAAAGTCCTGGCAGACATTCATTGCGAATAAGAGCCAGCTGTATTCCGCAAGAGAGATAAAGAAACTTGCGGATAAGGATGTTTCTGTTTCCGACAAAAATGCGTCATTCCTGGTCTCTTACTTGCAGGAAGTGGAGGATCTGAACCACGACCTGATACCGGAAAAGCAGTCCGTCAACCATCTGGGATGGACAAAAGGCGGGGATTTTTCGCCATATGTGGAGAACCTTGAATTTGACGGGATTGATAATTTCAGGCGCATATTTGAATCGGTACGCGCCGCTGGTGAGCTGGATGCGTGGGTGGATATCGCGAAAAAGGTCAGGCGGACCAGCAGAGCGGCCAGGATAGCGCTTGCGGCCAGCTTTGCAAGCGTTCTTGTCAAAGCGATAGGAAAACTGAACTTTATCGTGCATTTCTGGGGCGGGTCGGGGACGGGAAAAACAGTCGCTTTATTGATTGCTGCATCTGTTTGGGCGAACCCGAACGATGACGGGAATTATATGCAGACCTTCAATGGGACAGCTGTAGGCTTGGAAATGCAGGCCGGTTTCATCAATAACCTGCCGTTGATTCTGGATGAATTTCAGCTTGTCAAGGACAAGAAGTCATTCGAGTATTCGGTATACCTTCTGACAGAGGGGATCGGGAAGACCAGGGGAGCGAAGACCGGCGGCCTACAAAGCACGGCAACGTGGCGTAACTGTACGATCACATCCGGGGAAATGCCGATTACACACGAGAGTATCGGCGGCGGTGCGATCAACCGTATCATTGAGATCGAGTGCAAGGAAAAGCTGTTCAGTAATCCAACGGAAATATTGGAAGGTATCAGGAGCAACTATGGACATGCAGGAAAAATATTCGTTGAACTGCTGGATACACCGGACTCACGGAAGGATGCAAAGGAAGTATATGAGAAATTTTATCAGGAGCTTAAAGACGGGATAACGGAGAAGCAGGCCATGGCCGCAGCGCTTATCCTGACAGCGGATCATCTGGCAACAAAATGGATCTTCTGCGATGGGATGGCGCTGAAGCCAGCAGATATACTGCCGTACCTGAAGAGCATTGACAGCGTGGATACTGGGAAGCGCGGATATGAGTACGTTTACGGGTTCTGCGTGGAAAATTCCGGAAAGTTTAAAAAGGATGCAGATGTGTGCTATGGCAAGATGACAGAAGATGAACTCGTGGTCATTGGCACGGTTTTCAACAGGATCTGCAATGATGGCGGATATAACCCGGATGCTGTCATCGGATGGCTGGACAAGGAAGGCGTGCTCATTAAGGGGAAAGATGGGAAGAATAGGAAACAGGTAAAAATCAATGGATATAATACCCGGTGTGTATGTATAGACTTGACGAAAGGGGATGGACAGGAAAATATTTCGGATTGGATGACTATCCTTGATCAGGAGGAGTTACCTTTTAAGTGATTCTGTCCGGAAAGTAACCCAGGTAACTTTTTCCGGGTTACCTGAAAAACGTGTCAACCATGCGGGTTTGAAGGTGGTTTTTATGTCCGGTAACCCGTAACCGTGGTTTATACATACCTTATATAGAATTACATTAGTATATACATGCATTTCCTTATATGGAAAAACATGGGTTACCTGGGTTACCGGGTTACCATAATAAGAAAATGCTGTATTTTCAAGGGTTTAGCCATAGTCAAAAGGTAACCTGTGATTAAAAATATAGGTTACTTGGTGTTACTTTGGGAGGTATATGGAGGGATTATGCATGAGAAGATAGCGGATATTCAAAATTCGTTTTGGAAAGCGTATAAGAATTTTAGGCAGACTATGGATGCGAACCAATGGGCTGTTGAAGTAGGAGAAATATTGGATAGGTATAAAAATGACAAGCAATATTTTTACATGTTCTGTGAATGTCAGTTTAGCGGATGGTCTGCAGTATTGAGCGCAATGCGCGTGCTGGAAAGGGAGGGCGTAGGTAAAAAAAATGAATGAAGAAAGATATACAATTGAACAAATCATCGACGCTATCGTACAGGCTGATTATGATATTATCCGAGCAATACAGTACGGCGATAGGGTGGATCTGGAAAATGTTTTGAAGTGTTATTTGTTTGAAGCAGAAACGGAATCAGAAGAGTAAAAAAAGTAGAAAGGAGCCAAGCCTCCGGCCGGGGTGACGTGTACACGGGCTTCTTTGGAAGAATGCAAGAGATATTAGATTTTCTTAGTGGAGAGGAAGAAATTCCAGCACCGGATAAAGGGATGGAAGAATGGAAGAAGCAAAAAAGTGATGCCAGAGCCCGCATGGTTGCGATGCAAAGATTGCCGTACGAGGTCAAGAAGAAACGTTCAGAGCTTCGGGCAAATGAGTTTGTAGAGCAGATGGATGGGAGAGGAAAGGAGGCGCATGTCTCTGTCGGAGGACTGGACAGTATTACGCTGCATGTGTTTTTGAAATCTATTGGAATTAATGTGCCTGCTATATCGGTATCAAGTCTGGAGGATAGAAGTATTCAGAAAGTACATAAGGCACTGGGGATCACAGTTCTCCAGCCGTACAAATCAAAAGTACAAGTGATCAATGAGATTGGTTTCCCTGTGATTAGTAAGCGTATTGCTGGAAAAATTGCGCTATTGCAGAATCCGAGTGAGAAGAATAAGACAGTGCGTCATGCAATCATTACAGGCGAATGCGGAGAACTGGGACATTATGCGAAGGATAGCAGAATGAAGTTGCCACAGAAGTGGCTGAAGCTATTCGGAGGATATGAAAACGAGAATGAGGGTGTCTATTACCAGAAGCCGGATTTTAGGGTATCAAATGAATGCTGTTACTGGCTGAAAGAAAAGCCTTGTGACGATTGGGCGAGGAAACATAACAGCTTCCCCTTTCTTGGGATGATGGCATCCGAAGGAGGACAGAGGGAAGAAGCTCTCATAGATCATGGTTGCAATTTTTACGGCAAGACAGTCATGAGATCGGCGCCGTTTGCACCATATCTTAGGAATGACATCCTTACTCTGGCGCAGGAGATGGATCGGTGGTATCACGACCATGTAGATATATTTGAACGCTTGTATTACGGGCAGCCCTACAGCAGGGACCAGAAAGGGAACGCAATACCCTATGAGCCAGTTAAGAGTATCATACCAGGGATTTACGGGGAAATAGCTGTAGACAATGAAGGAAACATGGAAACGACCGGAGCGCGGCGGACAGGATGTAGTATGTGTGGTTTTGGAATCCATATGGAAGAGCGGCCACATAGGTTTGATAAATTACGGGAGCGCAACCCGAAAGAATGGGATTTCTACATGTACCGGTGCTGTACGGATCCGAATACTGGAGAGAAGTATGGATGGGGCAGGATTTTGGATTATATTGGCGTAGAGTGGGAGGATATCCCGGGTGTGCAGATTGATTTGGTTGAATGTTTCCCGGAGGCGATGTCATGAGCTGGGTAGATAAAGCACATAAGAAAGCGAAAATCCACAATATGGTGAATCAGGCAATGAGAGATCCTCGTTATCAGATAGCAGAAAAGAAAAAAATACAGGATGCCACCTGGGAAGCGTTTGACCGGTTTATGCTTATCAGTGCTGACTATCTGTACAGGCTTGGGTTTAGAAGAAAACGGTTGATGAAATTTTTAGAATTTGCCGTTTACCAGGTGAAGTGTATTGAGACGGATCCGGAATACTTCGATCTGCTGAATGACGCTTTGAAGGAGGAAACCGGAGTGGATATTTTTGAGAGTTTAGGGAGGGAAAGGAATGAACAATGATTTGATTAGCAGAAGCGCGCTTATAAAAGAAATAAATGAACACATGAAAAATGTATATGAATGTGATATTGAAAGTGTTTCCGATTTTCAAGATGGAAACAATAGTGAGGAGTCTTATATTGTGCAGGGGTTATTTGAAGCTTTTGAACTTATTGGAAATGTGCCTACCGCCTATGACGTGGATAAGGTTGTGGAGCGGTTGGAAGAACTGCGCGAAGAAATATTATCAGATACGGAATATGAAAGTGATACAGTGAATCATTATTTAGATTATGCTGATTTAATGATTGAGGCTGTAAAATCCGGCTGTATTGAATGATGTCGCCAGAACAAACGAAACGGAGGAAAGACCATGAACAGGAATAAAAAGGGCGTTATGCCGGAGAT
>CAYQBE010000188.1:0-8850 GCA_964415625.1 uncultured Clostridium sp. | reverse complement strand
CAGATCATGCCCAATGCCTATGATCCGGAGATGGCGGATTACGCGAAAAAGCAGCTCAAAGCAGCCGGGATGCGTGTGCTGACCTCCACCAGCCTGAGCGGGATCGAAGGCAGCGGAAAGGCGGAAAAGGTTCTCACCGACAACGGCCCGCTGGCGGCGGATCTTGTGATCCTGGCCATCGGCGTACGCCCGGCCACCGCATTTCTGGCGGATTCCGGCCTGGAGATGTTCAAGGGAACCATTTTGGTCGATTCCGAGATGAAGACCAATCTGCCGGACGTCTATGCGGCGGGCGACTGTGCCATGGTGAAAAATGCATTGACCGGCCAGCCCCAGTGGTCTGCCATGGGCTCCACAGCCAACCTGGCAGCCCGTGCGATGGCAAAATCGCTGAACGGAGCCGGACACGGCTACGGAGGGTGTCTTGGAACCGGCGTCTGCCGCCTGCTCCCCACCCTGAACGGAGGCCGCACCGGGCTGACGGAAACGCAGGCCAGGGAGGCCGGTTATGAGGTCACATCCGCGCTCTGCGTGGTGGACGACAAGGCCCATTATTATCCGGGCGCATCCTCATTTGTCATCAAGCTGGTGGCGGAGACCAGTACAAGGAAGCTGCTCGGCCTGCAGGTATTCGGCGCGGGCGCTGTGGATAAGATCACGGATATCGCAGTCGTGGGAACCTCCCAGGGCATGAAGCTGGATGATTTTGACACCCTGGATTTCGCGTACGCTCCGCCGTTTTCCACGGCCATCCATCCCTTTGTCACCGCATGCTATGTCCTGGAAAATAAGATCGACGGGCTGTTTACTTCCATGACTCCTGCCGAGTACATCGCCGGCGCGGCCAAAGGATACACGGTTCTGGATGTGCAGCCTGCCCCGGCAATCCCCAATGCACGCTGGATCGACCTTTCCTCCGTGAACGGCCCCATCGAAGGGTTGGAAAAGGATGCCCCGCTGCTGCTCGTATGCGCGAAGGGCAAGAGAGGATATTTCCTGCAGAACCGCCTGAAGGCCTTCGGCTATACGAACACGAAAGTTTTGGAAGGCGGCGCCTTCTTCAACGAGGTAAAAGTTCCCCGCAGCGGAAGCAAGCTCTCTGCGGAGGAGATCAAGCGTGTGAAGGGGCTGGGATGCCTGCAGGATAAGCGGTATGACGATGTATTCAATGTCCGTGTCATCACCCGGAACGGGAAGCTGACCGCCGAAGAGCAGGTGAAGGTGGCGGAAGCGGCGGAAAAATTCGGTTCCGGCGAAGTCACCATGACGACCCGCCTGACGCTGGAGATCCAGGGCGTGAATTACGACAATCTGGACGCCCTCTTTGCCTTCCTGGAGGAGGCCGGACTGAAAACCGGCGGCACCGGCTCCAAGGTACGCCCGGTCGTATCCTGCAAGGGCACGACCTGCCAATACGGGCTGATCGATACCTTTGCGCTCTCCGAAAAGCTGCATGAGCTGTATTACGTTGGTTATCACGATATCTCCCTGCCTCACAAGTTCAAGATCGCGGTGGGCGGATGTCCCAATAACTGCGTCAAGCCGGATCTCAATGACTTAGGCATCATCGGCCAGCGCCAGCCGGAGATCGACCTGTCCAAATGTAAGGGCTGCAAGAACTGTCAGGTTCAGAACAACTGCCCGATCAAGGTGGCAGAACTGGACGACGGAAAGATCCGGATCGCCCCGGACAAATGCAATCACTGCGGACGCTGTATCGGCAAATGTCCATTCGGCGCTGTGACCGAATCGCTGACCGGCTACAAGGTATACATCGGCGGACGCTGGGGCAAGAAGGTGGCAGAAGGCCGCGCTCTGGACAGGATCTTCGCTTCCGAGGAGGAGGTCATCGACGTGGTAGAACGCGCCATCTTGTTCTTCCGTGACGAAGGACAGTCCGGAGAGCGCTTTGCAGATACCATCGCAAGGCTGGGATTCGACTATGTACAGGATAAGCTGCTGAACAGCAAGATTGATAAAAAGCAGATATTGGAAAAGCATGTAGTGGGGGGAGCGACCTGTTGATCCGCAGCCGAAGGTTCATAGTACATCGAACGCTTATTACTTCGAAATTAATGCAACGATGTACTAGAAGGGAATGTGATCCCTGCGCTGTAATGAGGCAGCCGTACATTCCTGGAATGGGATAGCTGTATATGCGTTCTCTACATAGAAGGGAGCTGTCCGGAAATGACTGCATGCTCACGATAGATTGTATGCAGACGTTGTTTCCGGACAGCTCTTATTTTCCTCACTTTTCTTCGGAGGTATATTCTTTAATAATCGGCGGAATCTGAGCCATCAGATTATCGATGTCCTCAAACATGGCGCTCTTGGTCGTTCCCAGCCGTGACGCCTGGCGGATGTGCTTCACCACATCCTGATTCAGGTTCTTGATCTGTTCAAAGAATCCGCACAGCATATCCAGCGCGTTCCTGGAATCATCAATCACGCCGGAGATCTTGTTATGTACTGTCGTAGCGCCCTCCGCGGATTGGGTGATCTCATCAAACATCTCGTAGGTCTCGCTGACCTTCTCCAGGCTCGCTCCCAATGCCTCCTGAGAAGCATTGATGTTCGAGTTGAGGTGGTCTGTCCCCTGCTCCACATCCTGGATGCCGGAATCCACCTCGCCGGTCAGATCCTTGATCTCATCCGCCAGCTTCTTGACCTCGACCGCAACTACCGCAAAGCCCTTCCCCTGCTCTCCGGCACGGGCCGCCTCAATAGATGCGTTGAGTGCCAGAAGGTTGGTCTGCTCGGCAATGGACACGATCTTGCCCATGCACTGCTTGATCTTCTCCACCGCGGTCTGCAGATCCTCGAACGTGGTCTCCATTTCTTTAAAATAAGAATCCACCTGCATGGAACTGGCCTTCAATTCTTCCACACCGCCCTGGGCGCGGAAGACCGACTGTGAGATGCTCTCCTTCACCTCTGAAAATTCACCGGACACCTGCTCGATACTCATGAAGTTCTGGCCGAACTCCTGCAGACGCCCCTGAAAGCCTTCCGCCTCCGAAAGCACATGGCCGAAGGACTGGCCGATCCGGTCCAGCTCCCACAGGGAATCCACCTCCTTCTGCACCAGCTCTGAGTGATAATCCTTCAGGGTCCTCATCACATGCAGCACCGGGTTCAGGCTTTTATCGTGTACAGGCATATTCTTTGTGTCCTGCCTGTTCTTTTTCCAAAATGCCATAATCATTTCCTCCTATTCAAATGCTGAAAGCGTCAAAAGGTGTTTTGGCGCTTATGGTACACTTTTGACACTTGTATCATTCAAATACCACGCAGGTCATGGACTGGTTTACGAAACGGTTGTTATAATGCTCCCCGTATCCTACAACCCCCGCGTGTCTGCCCAATGCGCTCATCTCGTTCAGATATTCCTGCATGTAATGCTCCTGCGTGAACAGCAGATACCGGAACAGGCAGTTCACAGAAAATACGGCCGAAATATTTGGAAAATCGTGTTTGATCTTTTGGATGGTGTTCTTCACAATGGCCCTGTAGTCCCCCAGCTCCAGCAGCACCAGGACGTCTGAATCATTCACCTGGCGGAAACAGCAGAGCGCGTCGCCCTGGACCTCCTTGATGGATACGATGCAGGTATCGTCGCCGTTCAGCTTTCCAAAGGGGTTCTTGAAGGTCTGTGTGGTGATGTCCTGCTCCGAGATCTTGAGGACATCCTGATAAACCTGTCTGGCCGGACGTCCGTTGAGGGTTCCCAGAATATATCTCGCCTTATCCGTCCCGGATGCAATAAAACGCTGGTTCGGCATCTGGCGGTAAATGTTTTCCTTATATGCCTTGACTCTGCCGTTCTGGTTTTTGATGATTCCATAGACTACCGCATCTTCATAGACCCTGCCGTTTGCGGAAACCTTGCCCGCATCGCCGGTCCCGCCTACCAGGGAAATGTTTTTGCGCTTTAAGACGCTGTAGATGGTGGTCAGAACGCAGGCATCGTTGCCGGTGCAGAAATCAATACAGACCGTATCGCGCTCCGTACCGCCCACCGCCTTCACATCCTGCTCCAGCCGGTCAATGTATTTTACCGGCATGACCGAAACTTCTTCGAGTACATTTGCCGCGGCGCTGACCCCTTCGGAAAATGCGATGACGCCGACCCCCTTTTCTACCACCCTGGTATCATAGCTCATGCCGATACACCCGATACTCGGCACACCCGGGAAAAGCGCCTCCAGTTCCTTTACGTGCGCTTCAAACTGATCTCCGTTTGAAAGCAGCATGATAAACTGCGGCCTGGTCACCCCGCGGGCCGCTTCCTTCAAATCTCCGTGCTGGCTCATTCCAAAAAACTGTTTCATTTTTGCAGCATCCCTCTTTCCTGAAATAGTGATGTCTGACTCATCAGACATATATGTTAATATCTTTTTTATTATGCATCCGGCTTCCGGTTACACCGTACCGCAATCTCACCTGACATCTGCAGCAGGACACGGTCCGGCCGCCCGCAGATTGCGGCAGACATCTGCCGTACAATGGCAGATCCCGTCGAAATACCGGATTGCACATTTATTATAATTGAAATACCCATGGAACGTCAATTAGAATTTTGCGAATGGATCCGTGGGTTATACCAGGATTCTCTGCTGTATGCAATCCTGCAGTTTTTCTTATAGCAGGCAATTCCGAACTTATGAATTGTCTGCATTCCTTCCTGTTTAAGCGCGGTTACATATCCGCCACCTTCAATCTGCTCCATTGCCTCCTGACACGCAGGATCAAATGCCCCATTTTCTGCATATTTCACTTCAAAAATACATCCTGTTTTGTCAGCCGGAATCATAAGCATGATATCCGTATAGCCTGTGCCAGACTCCGCATTAGACTTTGTGATCCAGCTTCCCTCCGCTTTGAGCAGCCCGAGCAGCATTCCATGATAATAATTTTCTTTCATTTCCTTCTTCACAAATGTATCCCGGATGCTGATGGATTCAGCCATAAACTTATTAAAAATATCCTCAACTCCCTCTGCGTCTCCTCCTTTGACAGCCATGCAGAACCGTTTCCAGTTTGCCGTATCACTGGTTGCCTTTACTTTAAACCAGGAACGGATTTTCTTTTCATAAATCCCAAGCACCTCTTTGTTCGGAATGATCAGGCGATGGTATCCGCCATCTGTCTCCCCGATATCCGTCAAATAACCCGCTGCGAACAGCACACTCCACAGGTATGTCTGACGGACTTCCATATCCTTACTGTTGAGATCCGTATAAGTCAGTTCCGGAATCAGCAGCTTTTCCACACATTCCCCGGAAATCAACGCTTCGATCTCTGCTTTTGTAGCTGCCGTAGCATCTTCTATCAGATTCTGGACAATGGCATTACCGCTGCTGTTCTCCCAATGGGACTGCATCTTTGCATCCTTTGCAACTGTAAGCCGATAGCATTGGTTGAGTACATCCCATGGACAGTATACCTCAACACGGCCAAAGTGATATCCGTCATACCATTCTTTGATATCTGCAAATCGCTCTCCAACCCCATAATATTCCAGAATTTCCCGAACCTCCTGATCTGTAAAGCCAAAATATTCTGCAAAATCAGCATCTGAAATCGTATGCACCTTAAAATTATTCAGCCCTGTAAAAATACTTTCCTTTGCAATCCGCAGGCAGCCGGTAATGACAGCAAATTCCAGATTCTTATTCGTTTTCAGCACCTGGCTGAATAAAGACCGGATCAATTGGACCATTTGCGGATAATAGTGATTTTGATATGCTTTATCCAAAGGGACATCGTACTCGTCGATCAGGACGATCACAGGACTGTCATAATATTTGCAGAGAATCCTGGTCAACAGCTTTAAGCTGCCATGCAGGAACGCGCTTTTCTCGAAATCCCCCTCCATCAGCTTCTGAAACTTTGTTTTTTCTGATTCAGCCAGTTTATCACTTTCTAATACAAAGTCAAAACGCTCTGCTTCCTCACTGATCAGTATTCCCAGGCTATCGCACGCTGTCTGAAAATCCACTCCTTCTACGTCCTTCAAGCTGATGGAAATGACCGGATATCTGCCCATGTGCTGTTGACAGAGTTCTGTTTCCTCCATAATGTCCAACCCTTCAAATAAGGACTTCTCCGCTCCGATTTCAAAAAAGGATTTCAGCATATCCAGGTTCAGGCTCTTTCCAAAACGGCGCGGCCTTGTGAAGAGATTCACACTTCCTCTGTTTTTCAAAAGATCTGCAATAAATCTTGTTTTATCGACGTAGTAAAAGCCTTTCGTTCTGATATTTCTGAAAAACTCTTCCCCGATCGGCAGTTTTTTACTCTCAGTCATGCGATTGCACCTCCAGGCAAATGAATAATTGCAGCGAGTATCACTCGTTGTTAAACAAGACGTGCCTTGTAACACTTTAATGCAATTATATTGCTGCGACACGGCTTTTTCAATCTTTTTTATTCTATTTCTTAATGTAATTTATCAATGTATAAGGCTCCATGAGCCGCAAGTCCTGATTCACCTGCGGCTTCATGGAGCCAGAGCTTCTATCTTTTTTTATTTGATGAAAATATCTCCCGATTCCACCTTGACCGTGATCGTCCCCTTCGATTTTCCTTCTGACGTATAAACCGCCTCGTTATCTCCCGAAACCTGATGTCCCGGGGCGCCGTCGGGAAGGTCGATACTGCCGTACTCGCTGTGGGCATTCACGGAATATTCCGACAGGTCTTTCGGCAGACGGATCTCAACATTGCCGTAGTCATTTTTGCAGGTCAGATCCGTCAGTTCCTTCGCATCCAGCTCCAGATTCCCGGATTCCAGCACAAACTCCGCCGTTTCCGCGGAAAATCCATCCAGTTCAACGTTGCCGTAGTCCACTTTTGCTGTCAGAGAATCGCATGTAAAATCATCTGCTTTCAGATCGCCGGATTCCAACTCCGCCTCCGCCTTTTCGGCCATAATCTGCTTCAATGTAACATTTCCATATTCATTTTTCAGGAGAAAGTCCTTTGCGTTCACGGACTCTGCCTTGAAATTGCCGGATTCCATATCCAGCTTCAGATCCTGGAAGCTCACATCCCGGAGCTCCGCATTCCCATAGCTGATCTCCAGCTTCGCATCCCCGAAGGCCATATCCTCTGCGGAAAAATCGCCCGAATCGTTATACACATTCAGCTGTCCCATCTCCGCTCCCTCCGGGATATACAGGTTCACCTCCGTATTCTTGAGGCCGTCCTGCCCCCCAAAAGTCCCGAAGTAAAAGAAATTCACAGCAATGCCGAATTGCTTCTGATTGCCCATATGCGTCAGGGTCAGCGTATCGTCCCTGACTTCCCAGAAGGGTTCGCCGTACTCACCGCTCAGCTTATATTCCAGATAAAACTGATCATCCTGGGAAGGCAGGATCCGGATATCTGCGTAGGATCCGATCTTGATCTCCGTGTCGGTGAAAGAGTCGATCTTTGTTTTTTTCAAGGTGTAAGATTTCTGTTCCGCGTATGGGGAGGTCACTCCGTTTCGGGAAAAGGCAACGCCCGCCCGTCCGCCGAGCAGGTAGCCGGCCGCCAGCAGCACCGCGCCCACGGCGATCAGGATCAGGGATACTTTGATCAGTTTATTCGTGTTTACTTTCATGTCTGCGTCCTCCTTTTGTGATATTTCCCAAAGATTGTGACATCTTCCTCAGCGCCCAGCGGCACAGGCGGAAGGAGCCGTATACGCACAGGATCCCGATTCCCAGTGTGACAAAACTCATCCCGATCGTCGCGATCCCGTCCGCAAAGGTGCGGAATATCAGAACAACTCCGCCTGCCAGGCCAACCGCCGCACCTCCGGCCAGGCACACCGCCGCCAGGAAAAGACTCCCCAATACGGCTGCTACGCTGACAGCCAGCGCGAATATCACACAGAACAACGCCAAAAGCAGAGGGAGCGCGATGGGTGCGGCGCACACGCCCAGGATTCCCACCCAGACCGCGTGGAATCCGCGCTTGACGGTCCTTGGCGGTTCCCCGATGTTCTTCTCGGCCAGATTCATGATCAGCTCCCGGGAAGCGTCCTCCGGCGCGCCCAGATCCTGGATGGCCTCCTGCTCATGTGCCGGCCCCGCTTCATTAAAGTATTCTTCAAAATATTCTATGGCCCTGTCGTAGTCCTCCTTCGGCAGGCGCCGCAGATTATGGGAAAGTATCGTCATATAGTCTGCTCTGGTCATTTTTCAATTCCTCCCTTCACAATGTCATCAATGATCGTCTTGTAGCGGTCCCATTCCTTCGATAGTTCTTCCTGATAATATCTGCCGGAATCCGTGATGGTATAGTACTTCCGGTTCCGGCCCTGGTACTGCTCGTCATAGGTCTCAACGAAATGCTGTTCCTGGAGACGGCGCAGAACCGGGTAGAGCGTGGAATCCTTGGTGTTGGCCGCCCGCTTGATAATCTGGCTGATCTGGTAGCCGTAGGCATCAGACTCCGCGATGACCGACAGGACAAGCAGATCGAACATAGGCGCATTCAACGGAAATGTCATGGTATCAGTCCTTTCTATGTGTTGATACAGAAAGCCTGCCACTGGCAGCCTTTCTGCATACGTTAGTATTTAAAATATATGTTTTTATGAACTATATATTTTATTTATTTATATTATATGTTGTATAATATATTTTGTCAAGAGGGATATTCTAAAGAAATTCAAAAGAAAATCACAAAAACAGCACCTGAATCTTTTGACTCAGATGCTGTGGGATTGATATGGTTTCCGTGAAACAGGGCGCTTCGGCTGACTCCAACACAGCGATGGTGTGAACAGCGGGCGGTATTTACTCGGTTATAAATGCAAAGGTGACCAGATGTAATATTATATTGAGACAGTTC
>CAYQBE010000187.1:0-8857 GCA_964415625.1 uncultured Clostridium sp. | reverse complement strand
AAAAGGAAAATACTTGAAAGTTGGCGCAAAAACAGATTTTCGGGTATCATGCAAAGGAATGAAACAGAGAGGTAGGAAACATGATAGATCAAGAGAAAGTAAAACAGGCAGTCCGTCTGTTTTTGGAAGGGATTGGAGAGGATCCAGAGCGGGAAGGACTGATAGAGACGCCTGACCGGATCGCCAGGATGTGTGAGGAAATCTACGGCGGGCTGGAAGAGACGGCAGAAACACATCTCCGGAAAACATTTCAGGCTGAGGAGCGGGGGATGGTGCTGGAGAAGGACATTGTATTTTACTCTACCTGCGAGCACCACCTGCTGCCGTTTTTCGGGAAAGTTCATATCGCCTATATTCCGGACGGGAGGGTTGTGGGCTTAAGTAAGCTGGCCCGGACTGTGGAGGTCTATGCGAGGAGACCCCAGATCCAGGAGCAGCTGACCGGGCAGATCGCGGATGCATTGATGCGGGAGCTTCGTCCCAAAGGGGCTATGGTGATGGTTGAGGCGGAGCATATGTGCATGACCATGCGGGGGATCAAAAAGCCGGGAAGCCGGACCGTAACGGCAGCAAAGCGGGGGTGTTTTTTGGAGGATCTGGAATTGGTACATACGTTTTACGCAATGCTCGGGCAGGGACGGTAGAGATGGAAGTAAGGCTCTGGATAGAAAAGAAGGGAGCGGCAGTATGAAGGCGATTGAGGAAATCCGAAATCATCCGCTGTATGTGGAAGCTTATAAAAAATTAGAGCAGGCAGAACAGGAACGGATCTTTTGCTGTCATCAGATGGAGCATCTGCTGGATGTGGCGCGGATCGCATATATCCAAAGTCTGGAACAGAAGCTGGAGATCCGCAAGGAAGTCATCTATGCGGCCGCGCTTCTGCATGACATCGGAAAATACCGGCAGTACGCAGAAGGCATTCCCCATGAAAAGGCATCTGCCGAGATTGCGGAGGTGATTCTGAATGAGCTCTCAGAGGAATTCTTTTCGGAAACAGAAAAAGCTTCCATACTCCGGGCCATCCTGGGGCATCGCAGGCTGCGGGAGGATATGGAGGCGCTGGAAAGGTTGATCTATACCAGCGACAAGCTGTCCCGGAAGTGTTTTGCATGTAAGGCGCAGGAAGAATGTGACTGGGATGCGGGGAAGAAGAATTTCGCGCTGGAAATTTGACACCACAGGAAAGGCATGAGGAGAACAGAATGCAGATTGGCGGAAAATTATTTGACATTGGACACAGGACTTACATCATGGGGATTCTGAATGTGACCCCAGATTCTTTTTCGGACGGAGGCCGTTTTCAGGATATAGACGCGGCGCTGCGTCATGCACAGGAGATGATCCGGGACGGGGCAGATATCCTGGATGTGGGCGGGGAATCTACACGTCCGGGGCATGTGCAGGTTTCGGAGGAGGAAGAAATCCGGCGGGTGGTGCCTGTGATCCGCGGCTTAAAAGAACAGTTTGACATCCCCGTATCGATCGATACATATAAAAGCAAAGTGGCCCGGGCAGCGTTGGAGGCCGGGGCGGATCTGGTCAACGACATCTGGGGACTGAAATATGACCGGGAGCTGGCCGGCGTGATCGCGGAATACGGCGTGCCCTGCTGTCTGATGCATAACCGGGAGAAGGCAGAGTACAAAGACTTTATCCCGGAGGTGCTTGACGACCTGAGGGATTCTCTGCGTCTGGCGGAGGCGGCAGGAATTTCCCGGGAACAGATCATCCTGGATCCGGGCATCGGATTTGGAAAAACCTATGAAATGAATCTGGAAATGCTGAAACATCTGGAGGAATTGAACAGCCTTGGATACCCTATACTGCTGGGAACATCCAGAAAGTCTGTCATCGGACTGACCCTGAACCTTCCGGCGGACCAGAGGGAAGAGGGGACTCTGGTGACGACAGTGCTGGGGATCAAAAGCGGCTGTTCCTTTGTGAGAGTCCACGATGTAAAGGCAAATGCACGCGCAGTCAAAATGACAGAGGCGATCCTGCGGGAGCATGATTTACGTGGATAATCTTCCATCGATCAAAGGATCAGGCAGATATGCGGCATATCTATTTGGCATTTGCGGCGAGGGGAAGAAAATCCAACATAGATTATGATGTTTTATGGCTGCTTCTGCGAATGAGGAGGGAATATGGATAAAATCAAGATTGAAAATCTGGAAATATTTGCGAAGCATGGTGTATTTCCGGAGGAAAATAAACTGGGACAGAAGTTTCTTGTATCAGCAACCCTGTATACGGACACCCGGAAAGCAGGAAATACGGATGCATTGGATTCGTCGATTGACTATGGAGAGGTCTGCCATTTTATAGAGACATTTATGAAAGAGCATACCTTTTCATTGATTGAACGCATAGCAGAGCGGCTGGCCGAGGAGCTGCTCCTTCATATCCCGGGGCTGGAAAAGGTAGGGCTGGAAGTGAAAAAGCCCTGGGCTCCTATCGGACTTCCACTGGAATCCGTATCCGTGGAAATCCTGCGGCAGTGGCATACGGTATATATCGCCCTCGGCTCCAATATGGGGGACAGGAAGGCATATCTGGATCAGGCAGTGCAGGCGCTGGATTCCCTGGCAAAGCATCCTGTGAAGGATGACCGGGGAGGTGTTCTTTCGGCCGGGGCGGTGGAACGTGTATCCGGCTATTATGAGACTCCGCCCTATGGGATGACGGAGCAGGAGGATTTTCTGAATGCATGTCTCAGGCTGCGCACGCTGCTGACACCCCGGGAATTGCTGGAGGAGCTTCACCGGATCGAGCAGGAGGCCGGAAGAGAGCGGGTCATACACTGGGGGCCGCGCACACTGGATCTGGATATTATTTTTTACGATGACCTGGATCTGGAAGCCGAAGACTTATGCATCCCTCATGTGGAGATGCATAAGAGGAAATTTGTACTGGAACCGCTCTGTGAGATCGCGCCGTATCAGCGTCACCCGGTATACAAAAAGACCGTACAGGAAATGCTGGAATCGGTGTCATAATCATGCAGGGTGCAGAAATGCTCAAAAAAGCTTTCTGTACCCTGCAGATCAAAGTTTCCAAATCCGTTCCCGCGATGCTCCTCTTTGATCAATATCAGATTCAAAACATGCTTATGATATATCAAGCCACTGGATAAATGCGGTTTTATCCGTACTGTTATACCCGCATCTTTTATAAAAATCAAGAGTCTCCTTTTTCCGGCTCCCAGTCATCAGCATCATTTTATAACAATTGCAGTCTTCTGCAATCTGTTTGGCATATTTTTTCCGTTCCTTTCATTTACGATGAGGTGATGATTCTGATCTTCCAAAATCTGTTCCCATGTACCTGACAGGCAATCGGACGGCTCCGGAATGGATTCTTCATGCAGATTTAGATATAATTCCAACAGCTCTTTTAAGTCTTCTTTCTTAGCTTCCCGTATCATATGGACTGACCTTTCCCTTAAATTGATGATTTATGCAAAATGCAGATACTGATTGACCGTAAGCATTATTATATCGCAGCGGCTTTATGAATGGAATAGATTTTGTTTTTTTATTTTCGATATTTGGCTCTTTATCGACCGCTGAATAATGGGTTTACACTTAAAAGTCCTTTTGTTATAATGGGGCTGTCGGAAAATAGATAGTTCTAAGCAGGGGAGGGGCGTAAAATGATGGAGATCTACTATGTAGAAGATGATGAAAATATATCCCGGAGTGTGAATGAATTTCTCGGAAAATACGGCTACAGGGTTTCCGTTTTTCCAACCATCGCGGATGCGAAGCAGGCTTTGAAGCAGGCGTGCCCGGCTCTGGTGCTGGTAGACTGGAACATGCCGGACGGCAATGGGAATCTGCTGGTCCAATGGATCCGCGCAAACTGGAAGGAGCTTCCGATCATATTTCTTACAGTCCGGGGCGATTCCTGTGATGTGATCTCCGGTTTCCAAAACGGAGCGGATGACTATGTGACCAAGCCCTTTGAACTGGATGTTCTGCTCCTGCGCATCAGCGCTCTGCTGCGCAGGACAGGGGATGTTTCCGGGCAGTATCTGTCCTGTGATTCGATCGCTCTTGACCAGAAGCGGATGCTGGTTTTCTGCGATACGGAGGAAATCTGTCTGAGCCCGCTGGAATATCAGGTGCTTTTCTATTTGCTCCGGCATAAAGGAAAAACAGTCACCAGAAGGAAATTACTGGAGGAAATCTGGGACATCAACGGAAATTATGTAAACGATAATACGCTCACCGTGACGATCAAGCGCCTGCGGGAAAAGCTGCACCAGCCCCTCTGCCTGAAAACGGTCCGGAGCGTAGGATACCGGATGGAGGATTCATAATGAACAAAAGAAAAAAACAGGGCAGTTGCTCCCGGCCGCGTTCTGCATTTCCGGCACGGAATCTGTTCATACTGACAGGAATTGTGTTATCGGTGAGCCTGACGGCGGCTTCTTTTACCGCATTTCTTCTGGCCAGGTACTATAACCGGATGCAGATCCGTACATTGGGCGGCATATGCCGGGGGATCCTGGAAAACCAGCCGGATGCAGAAGGGGCGGTTTTATCAGCGCTGAAGGAATATCAGGAGCGGCCGGATATTTTGACAGATGAAAATGAAAACATCATTCTGGAATATGGCTACCGGCAGGCGGATTTTTTGCGGCCGGCCCAAAGATATGGAATATGTTCCGCGGCTGCAGGCTTCCTGGCCGGGGGGCTGTTGTTTTTGTTCCCTTATTCGCTCCGGCGCAGGAAGGAGAAGGAAAGGATCCATGCACTGACGGATTATCTGGAACAGGTTCACGCCGGGGGCGGAGGCGTCCTCTTTCCGGCTGAGGAAGATGAGTTTTCCCAACTGCAGGATGAGATTTATAAAACGGTAACGGAGCTGCACCAGACAAGGGACGCGGCATGGAAAGCCAAAAATCATTACGCGGAAAATCTGGATCACATCGCGCATCAGATCAAAACCCCGATCACATCACTTTCTCTGTCAGCACAAATGATGCATCAAAATCCTTCCCCAAAGCATTTGGAACAGATACGCCTGCAGCTTTCACGGCTGACGCATCTGGCGGATGCCCTGCTGCTTTTATCCCGGATCGATGCCGGCGTACTGCCTTTGGAGCGGACAAAGACGGATGTGTTCACGGTTCTCATGCTCGCCGCCGATCAGCTCCAGGAATTATTTTTAAAGGCCGGTGTCTCTGTCCGGATTCCCGAAATGGAAGAAATCGTGATCTGCGCAGATCTGGAATGGACGATGGAAGCCGTCATCAACCTGATGAAAAACTGCATGGAGCACACCCCACCCGGAGGAAGTGTCCGTTGTTCCTGTGAGCAGACTCCCCTCTACACACAAATTCGGATCCGGGACAACGGAACGGGATTTGCGGAGGAAGACCTGCCGCACATTTTTGAACGGTTCTACCGGGGGAAAAATGCGAAGGACGGAGGGATCGGCATCGGGTTGGCTCTGGCAAAGGAGATCATTGAGAGCCAGAACGGGACGGTCACGGCTGAAAATCCTGCGGACGGCGGCGCATGTTTTGAAATCCGATTCTATAGGTAGTGTAAGCACTTTGAGTTGATTTCCGGAGCAGGACCGTCACTGAGCTGTCACTTTATTCTGGTATAATAGGTTGTGGACAGAAAAAATAAAGGAGGCATTGAAGCTTGGAGATTTTGAAGTGTGAAGATATCAGAAAAGTGTATGGCAGCGGCAGTCATCAGGTGATTGCCCTGGATGGGATCGATCTGTCCGTGGAAAAAGGGGAATTTGTGGCGATCATCGGAGCGTCCGGCTCTGGAAAATCTACACTGCTCCACATTCTGGGCAGTGTGGACCGGCCGTCCCAGGGGCGGGTCCTGATCGAGGGGACAGATATTTCAACCCTGAACCGGACCGAAGCGGCAATTTTTCGCCGCAGAAAGGTGGGGCTGGTGTATCAGTTTTATAATCTGATCCCCACGCTCACCATCCGGAAAAATATCCTGATGCCGCTTCTGTTGGATAAAAGGAAACCGGATCCGAAGCTTTTTGACCGGATCGTAACGACCCTGGGAATCGCCGACAGGCTGGAAGCCCTGCCAAACCAGCTCTCCGGCGGACAGCAGCAGCGGGCGGCCATAGCCAGATCCCTGATCTACCGTCCGGCTCTGCTGCTGGCTGACGAGCCTACCGGGAACCTGGACCGGAAAAATTCCAGAGAGATCCTGGACCTGCTGAAATTGTCCAACCGGAATCTGGAACAGACCATGATACTGATCACCCATGATGAGAAAGCCACTCTGGAAGCCGACCGGATCGTCACCATAGAGGACGGGCGCATCATCCGGGATGAGAAGCGGAGGTGACGAAAGATGTGGAAGAACTATTCAAAAGGATATCTTAAAAATAACAGGGCATCTGGTATTTCCGTGATGACAGCGGCTTTTATTTCCGCGCTGCTTTTGTCCCTGCTGTGCAGTCTGTTTTATAACCTGTGGGCCTATGAGGTGGAGCGGGTGAAAGCAGATGTAGGGGACTGGGAAGGCCGGCTCACCGGAGAGATCAGCGGGGAGGCTCTGGAGCGCATCCAAAATTATGGAAATGTGGAAAGGGCGGCTCTCCGTGAGGAGCCTTCTGAGGGACAGGAGGAGATGGTAGAACTTTATTTTAAGGATAAAGGAAGTATTTTTCAGGATATGCCCCGAATTGCGGAACTGGCAGGGCTTTCGGAGAAAAATGTGACCTGCAACTATGAGCTTTTAAACCTGTATCTGATCCGGGATCCGGATGATCCGGCTCTCCGCTGGGTGTTCCCTTTCTTTCTGGCAGTGGTCCTGTTTGCATGCCTTTCTCTGGTCATGGTCATCCACAATGCATTTGCAGTGACCATGAATTCCAGGATCCGGCAGTTTGGCATTTTTTCCAGCATTGGGGCATCGCCGGGGCAGATCCGAACCTGCCTTCTGCAGGAGGCTTTTTGGCTCTGTACATTGCCGATCCTGGCAGGAAATCTGCTGGGCATCCTGATCAGTATGGGGATCATGAAATGGATCAACGTGATCCTGGCGGATGTGGAAAGACATCTGGTACTGCCGTTTCTGTACCATCCTCTGATATTGGTTTTGTCGATTCTGGTTTCCGCCATCACCGTATGGCTCTCCGCCTGGATCCCGGCATGGAAAATGGGCAGGCTCACCCCCCTGGAGGCCATCAAAAATACCGGGGAACTGCAGCTGAAAAGGAAACGCAGTTCCCGGATCTTATCCTGTTTCTTTGGGATAGAGGGGGAGCTTGCGGGAAATGCGCTGAAAGCACAGAAAAAGGCGATGCGGACTGCATCCATTTCCCTGACCCTTTCGTTTCTGGCCTTTTCCTTTATGATGTGCTTTTTTGCGATCATGAAGATCAGCCAGAGGGAGACTTATTTTGAAAAGTATCAGGATGCCTGGGATATCATGGCGGAGATAAAGGATACGGAGATTGACGCGTTTGAAGAGACTGACGCCCTGCAAACGCTTTCTGGAGTGCGCGGCAGTGTGGTGTACCAGAAGGCAGCGGCCAAACGGATCGTGACAGAAATGGAACTGAGTGAAGAAATGTGGGCGGCGGGAGGATTGGAAAATGCGCCGGCAGAGTATGTTTCTCACGTCCCGGAGGGATGGCTGGTGAATGCGCCGCTGGTGATCCTGGATGACGACGGATTTTTGGAATACTGCAGGCAGATCGGAGCCAGGCTCCGGCTGGACGGCGCGGTGATCCTGAATCAGACACGGGATGCCGGTGATCCTAATTTCCGGGAACGGCGCAGTTTCCCTTATCTGGCAGAAAACAGACAGACGACTGTGCTGCGGCCGGCAGAAGTGATAACCTCGGAAAATAGGAGTATTCAGGAGTCTGCGGCAGCCGAGCCTGCGGAGACGGCGGTTAGCCGGGAGAGGCAGGCGACAGAACCAGCAGAGATTGTGAATAACCGGGCGGATTGGACAGCGGAGCTGCCGGTGATTGCATATACCCGGGAAGCGCCTGTTCTGCGGGAGGAATATGGGACTCTGGATTTTTATGAGCTGGTGCATGTGATTCC
Organism: uncultured Clostridium sp.; assembly: GCA_964415625.1. Classification (GTDB taxonomy): domain Bacteria; phylum Bacillota; class Clostridia; order Lachnospirales; family Lachnospiraceae; genus Schaedlerella. Next base: position 798 of record CAYQBE010000187.1, on the reverse strand, counting down.
GGTTTCTGTCTGGAAAGAGATCAAAGAGAAGATCGGAGGACAGGAGGAAACTGTATGGATCCGAATCCTGGCAGGGAACGAGGTGACGCTGAAAGAGCTGAATGAAGTGGAAGAGGAGGTCTCAAAGCTTTTGGGAGGCAGGTATGACATTGAGATCGAAAACCGGATCCAGGCCCGGTTGGATAATGACAATATGATCCATGGAATGACAATGATACTCAGCGTTTTCTGCATCCTGTTGGCGCTGATCGGGATCGGGAACGTATTTTCCAATACATTTGGATTTGTACGGCAGAGGAAACGGGAGTTTGCGCGCCTGTTCTCTGTGGGAATGACCCCGGAGGGGATGAAAAAGGTGTTCTGCGCGGAAGCTCTTGCGATTGCCGGGCGGCCGGTGCTGACTGCGCTGCCTGTGACTGCGGCGGCGGTCATTCTTTTCCTGAAGATCAGCTATCTTGATCCGATGACATTCATCCGGGAAGCGCCGCTGGTGCCGATCGCTGCGTTTATTCTGCTGATCTTTGGCTCTGTCGCTCTGGCATATTATCTAGGAGCAAGGAAGCTTATGGGAAGCAGTCTGGCAGATGCCCTTCGAGATGATACGGTGATGTGAAAGATCACGCCGGGCCAATCGCCTCTTGGCTGGCTCGGCGGAGTTGCTTAAAAGCGGATTGCGATCGAATATTGAAGTGCATGTAATCTAAATAATGCTTGCATTGTAACGACAAAAGCGTTACAATTAACCTGAATTTTGCAAGGGATTAAGTAAAAAATGCTCTGGACACCGCATAAATAGCA
>CAYQBE010000186.1:0-8890 GCA_964415625.1 uncultured Clostridium sp. | reverse complement strand
CGCGATGATTTTCCTTGAAAAACAAAAGGTTTTATGTATAATATAGAGGAAGTGACAGTAAAACTTGATAGTTCTCCGTAGGAAATCCCTTCGGAGCAGGCGGATCCCGCCTGGTAAAGATTTAGAAAAGCAGAGGGTTTACAGTATGATCAGTGCAAATAATATTACGTTAAGAGTCGGAAAAAAGGCATTATTCGAAGATGTGAATATCAAATTCACCGAAGGAAACTGCTACGGCATCATCGGCGCCAACGGCGCGGGAAAGTCCACCTTTTTGAAGATCCTGTCCGGACAGCTCGAGCCGACCAACGGGGAGATCGCCATTACTCCGGGAGAGCGTCTCTCCTTCCTGCAGCAGGACCAGTCCAAATACGACGACTATCCCGTTTTGGACACGGTCATCATGGGAAATGCACGCCTTTATGAGATCATGAAGGAAAAGGACGCCATCTACGCAAAAGAGGATTTCACCGATGAGGACGGGATCAAGGCCAGCGAGCTGGAAGGGGAATTTGCCACCATGAACGGCTGGGAGGCGGAATCCGACGCTGCCGCCCTGCTGAACGGCTTAGGGATCGATACGGAGCTTCATTACAAAGACGTGAAGGATCTGACCGGCCCGGAGAAGGTGAAGGTGCTGCTGGCGCAGGCGTTGTTTGGTAACCCGGATATCCTGCTGCTGGACGAGCCGACCAACCATTTGGATCTGGATGCCATTGCATGGCTGGAGGAGTTTTTGATCAATTTTGAAAATACGGTGATCGTGGTTTCCCATGACCGCTATTTCCTGAACAAGGTCTGCACCCAGATCGCAGACATCGACTACGGCAAGATCCAGCTTTACGCCGGAAACTATGACTTCTGGTACGAGTCCAGCCAGCTCATCATCCGGCAGATGAAGGAAGCGAATAAGAAGAAGGAAGAAAAGATCAAGGAGCTGCAGGAATTTATTTCCCGGTTCAGCGCCAACGCGTCCAAGTCCAAGCAGGCCACCTCCAGGAAGCGTGCCCTGGAAAAGATCCAGCTGGATGAGATCAAGCCGTCCAGCCGGAAGTACCCCTACATCGATTTCCGTCCGAACCGTGAGATCGGCAATGAAGTGCTGGCTGTGGAAGGGCTTTCTAAGACTATTGACGGAGAAAAGATCCTGGACAACCTGACCTTTACACTGGGCCACGATGACAAGGTGGCTTTTGTGGGCAGCAATGAGCTTGCCAAGACGGTATTGTTCAAGATCCTGATCGGCGAGATGGAGCCGGACGAGGGAACCTACAAATGGGGGATCACCACCTCCCAGGCGTATTTCCCGAAGGATTTCGGAGAGGAATTTGACAGCGATTACACCATCACGGAATGGCTCACCCAGTATTCCGAGAACAAAGATGTCACCTATGTCCGCGGTTTCTTAGGCCGGATGCTGTTCGGTGGAGAGGACGGCGTGAAGCGGCTCAAGGTGCTCTCCGGAGGGGAAAAGGTGCGGTGCCTGCTGTCCAAGATGATGATCTCCGGCGCCAACGTGCTGCTCTTTGACGAGCCCACCAACCACCTGGATATGGAGGCGATCACGTCGCTGAATAACGGGATGATCAAATTCCCGGGCGTGCTTCTGTTCACCTCCCGGGACCATCAGATCGTCCAGACGACAGCCAACCGGATCATGGAGATCGTACCGGGGGGCAAGCTGATCGACAAGATCACGACCTACGACGAATATCTGGCAAATGACGAGATGGCGAGAAAACGGCATACGTATACGGTACAGGTGGAAGAAGAGGATTAATCCACTATGGGGCTGTCGATTTTTGACAGCCCCTTACTGGATATTCCATATTTTGATTTTCTCATAACGATCAATTTTCAGAAACTTCTATTTGATATCCCATCGTTTTACAGGCTCTGTATAATAAACCTTACTTTCCTCCACAATGACCGGTATGCCCTCCTTCACCTCGACAGTGGTCACCGCGCAATTGGCGGGCACCTGCCATTTCCAGAAATCCGCAGCCTCCAGATTGCCCCGGATATGATTTAATAATGCAGTCATGGCAGCCCCGTGGGTGGACAGCAGGATGTGCTTTCCCTGCAGTTCCCTGTCTGTACACAGTTCTTTCAGAAATCTTTTGGTCCGCTCCATCACATCCGCGATACTCTCCCCGCCTTCTGCAGGTACAAAGTTTCCGGTATCAGAAAAGAATTTTTGAAAAGCTTCGATCTCCGGTGCTTTTTCTTTTCCGCTGACGCACATACCCTCATAAGCCCCGAATCCCATTTCCTTGAGTCCATTGGTCTCAATCAGCGGGATGCCCCTGCCTGCCAGAATAATCTCCGCTGTCTCTCTTGCCCGAATCAGCGGGCTTGTGTAGGCAAGGTCAAATCGGATGCCCTTCATCCCCTCCGCTGTCTCCCGGGCCAAATGTCTTCCGTATTCATTCAGCGGGATATCGGAAAATCCCTGTACCCTGCGGGCCTTATTCCAGTCTGTCTCGCCGTGCCTTACAATATAAAGTCTCATCTTTTGTCTCCTCTGTCTGTTTTTTCTGAAAAGAACTTCACAATCTTTCACGCAATATTTCTATCTTGCATTCATGCCGCTTCTTTGAACTCTCTTTATCATAAGCAATTCCAACCGCAAGAATACATGTTTGACTTATCAACATAATAAGCATCCGCATAATTGTGTTGAAAAAGCGGATACGGCTTTCTGATGTTCGGATAAACACCCATATTACTGCGCACTCTTTCCTTGTGAAGCGAACATGCTTTTGCAGCACAACTATAGTATATATGCTTGCATTCATAATTTCAACTTAATTTCAATTCATGCTCCCACATAGGGAGCGACATCGTTACTTAAAATTGCCTACGGCAATGGACGGCCTGAATACCAGCTTTTATGTGCATCCTCCTGACCAATCAGCATGGTGATTGGTCAGGGTCGACCTGTAACGCGACATCATCAACAGGGCATGAATAAAGCATTCTGATTAGAAAACTCCCGGCTAAGTACTTCATATATAATCCACCGCACTCCGCATTTACATTTATATGAATCATACCACACTACTATAATATGAACAATTACATATTAGAATTTCTGCTGCAAAACTATAAACCAAAATATAAAACCTTTTACCCCCCCCCGCCATGCGAACTAATGTTTGTTTTTGCATAGACAAGCTCTACAATGTATGTTATAATACACAGAACTGAAATACAGGATCAGAAGCGGTAATTAAAAAAGGATGGCATTATGTTTGAAATATCACAATTTGAAAGTTATAGAGAAGATAATCGCAGAGAAGTCAAAAAGGCAAGAGGCGGGCTCCCTCATTCCTTATGGGATACGTATTCAGCATTTGCGAATTGTTATGGTCATTACAGTACCGCCGGCTGCCAGGGAGCAGAAACCTGTTTATATCAATAATGATATTTTTAAGGGCACCTTTCGAAGAAATTGGGAGGGAGATTATCATTGTACACCGAGTGAAGTGCGCGCAATGCTGCGGGATCAGACGGAACAGACGATGGATATGAAAGTGCTGGAGAACTGGTCTCTTGAGGATCTTAACCAGGAAACAATTCAGGCTTATAGAAATATGCACAGAAGCTGGAAACCTGGTCATGTATGGGGAATGTTAGAGAATGCGGAATATTTGAGAAATATAGGAGCGGCCGCACGCTCAAAAGAAGATGGACAATTACATCCTACAGCAGCCGGAATGCTGATGTTTGGAGATGAATATAATATTGTTCGGGAATTTCCAGAATATTTTCTTGATTACAGGGAAACTCTTGATCCAACAATCCGATGGACGGATCGCCTGCAGTCAAGTTCCGGGGAATGGTCTGGGAATGTATTTGATTTTTATTTCAGAGTCTATAATAAGATTGCAAAAGATATTAAGACTCCTTTCAAGCTGGTGGGTGGAGAAAGGGTAGATGATACTCCTGTTCATAAGGCACTGAGAGAAGCGCTAGCAAATTGTCTGGTGAATACCGATTTTTATTTGCCAAGAGGCGTAGTTATCAAAAAAGGAAATGATAAACTTGTCTTAGAAAATCCGGGATATATCCGTACCGGAAAGATCCAGATGCGAAGAGGCGGTGAATCAGATCCAAGGAATAAAGCTTTAATGAAAATGTTTAATTTGATCAATATTGGTGAACGGGCAGGAAGCGGGGTGCCGGACGTTTTCAAAACGTGGGAAGAGCAGGGCTGGGAGGAACCAATGATCGAAGAACGGTACGGAGATGCTGCCAGGACAAGCCTGATCTTATCATTTAATGAAAAACAAGCGAAAAAAACAAGCGAAAAAAACAAGCGGATTAAAACAGACTAGAAAAACCCTGAAAAACAAAGAGAACATATTAGAATATTTACAGAAAAATGGTGATTCAAAAACAGGTGACATTGCGGAATTTCTCAAGCTGAGTGAATCAAGGACAAGAGCTATTTTGAAAGAACTGGTTATTGAAGAAAAAATCTCCGCGAACGGTGGAAACAAAAATAAAATTTATTTTTTGAGAGACACAGATATTTTATAGTGAAAGGAGCCCTATGAAAATCAGAAAAGCAACCCCGACAGACCTGGACATCCTTCTGCGGCTGTATGACAATGCCCGCAGGTTCATGGCCGCCCACGGCAATCCAACCCAGTGGGGAACCGCCTATCCGCCCCGTGCTCTTCTGGAATCTGATATTGCGGAAGGCTGCAGCTATGTCTGCGAGGAGCATCAAAAGGTGATTGCTGCATTTTATTACCGATTCGGCGAAGAGGGCTGCTACCGCCGCATCTGTAACGGGCAGTGGCTGGATGAGTCCCCTTACGGCGTTGTCCACCGCATCACCTCGGACGGCACCATCCGGGGCGCCGGTTCCTTCTGCCTGGACTGGTCACTCTCGCAGTGCAAAAATCTGAGGATCGATACGCACCGGGACAACCGGGTGATGCAGCATTTATTAGAGAAACGACAGTTTACCCGGTGCGGGATCATTTATCTCGAAGACGGCAGTGAACGGATCGCCTACCAGAAAAAGATCCTATGAGTTTCCGGGCCATGGAAGCCTCCGGGCATTCTCTGATATTGCCGCCCGGATCGCGGCATTGATGTTTTCCCGGACCTCCACGAGATAGGATGCCGTCTGCGGATAGGCGCGGAAGGTGATCTCCCCGTGTTCTGCTTCCATCAGGCATTTCATGACGGTTTCCCGGTCCGTCAGCTTTTCCAGATGATCCATTGCACGCAGGTCCGCCATCGCCTTTTCCATCAGCATCGAGCGGATCGAGTCTGCCGGCTTCCCGTCCTTTCCCGGGTATACCAGAAACGGATCCCCTGACGGAAATGCCCCGTCCGCGTCGGTGCACTGATACGGATCTATCGGATACAGGGAAAATTCACTGTTGTAAAAGTTATATCCCCAATGCAGAAAACCGCTGACTGCATATTTATAGAGCTGAATACCAAGGATCCTTGTGCGGAATCCCGGCAGGGCAATAAAGCGGTTGGAGACCTCCAGATGCTGGGCAGTACAGTAATACGTCCACAGCCTGGGCGGACGGTTCTTCAAAAATGGCTCTATATGGTCACTGGCGCATACCGGCTCCTCCACAGCGCCCTGCTCATAGAACCTGTACTCGGAAAGCGCGTCTATCATATGGTATCCATTTAAATATTCTTTTACCAGATTTTTGGCATGGATGTAGGACTCCAGATCCTTTTCCTCCGGCTCGTCTGATATGTGAAAATAACACTGCTTTCCAATGCCGAGCCGTTCAATCTCTTCCGTAAACGAGATAAGAAACGCCTGCAGAAATTTCCGGTATTCCTCACCGTCAGCTCTGGTCTCCCACCCGAAAATTTTACGTTCCTCTCCATTGACTCTGCCGACGATCTTCGGCGCGGCCTTCGCGCCCCACTGGCTGAACAGATGCGAGATTTCATAATACCTGATCCCGCATCGCCTGCACATTTCTACCCACCGCCGGAACCTCTCATATCCAAATTCATAGCCCTGATCCGTCACGGTCACATCCACCAGCTGCACGGTACGCCGTTCCCCATTCACAGCCGTATCCAGAGGAGTCGTGAATACCGGCGTAAGCAGCATATTGCAGCCCCTTTTGACCGCATGACGGACAAAGTTTTCTATGATCTCCCAATGCCTCTCACTGAATACTTCCACACCGTAATATTCTGCCAGACAATCGCAGTGGAACCATTCCGTATGCCGGATCTTTAATTCCGGAAGTGCCGTGTTTAATATCTCCGCAGTCATGTCTGCCTCCGCGGACAATGATCTCATCCCCGGCGCATGAGCACGGCTTTCCAAAATGATTTTTACCGGATATTCCCCGGCGGGCGTATCTTCCGTTGTCTCGATATCGATCCACAGACTCCTCCACTGGCCGGAAATGATCGGAAATCCAAATTCCCCCAAGTCCTCCAGCAGATCCGGATACAGCCCCGGCTCCGTGGTCAGATATCCCTCATCCCTCTCCATGTGGCACGGGTAGGCGCAGGGCACCAATCCCACCTTTTTTACCCTGACCCTGATTCCGTCCGGCGCTTCGATCCGAACCGTCCCTCTCTGCTTTCTTCCCACATCACCATAGTACGCAATCTGGAATGAAACCGTCTCCCCTTTCAGGGCTGTCAATCGGCTGACAGCCCCGTCCTCCGAAGGCTTTCGGGACGGGAAAACCTTTTCCATGTCTGAAACCAGTTTAATCTGCAGTCTGTGCTCCTGAACCTTCATATTCGATTCCTCCCATTCTTTGAACATATCATAGCTATTTTACGCTGAGGCGTCAATACTCTTCAGATTTAAAAGATTGACGGAGCGTTGATTTGCCGATATAATGTAGGAAAATCATTTGAACGCGAAAAGGACACTGCCATGCAAAAAAGAACTCTCAAAGAAATATTGCTGCGAATCGTAATCTTATTCATCGGCCTGACCATCGCTCATCTGGGCGTCACCCTGTTCCTTTTGGCCGACCTCGGCGCGGATCCCTTCAATGTACTGATACAGGGGCTTTTCCGGACGGCTCAGAACCTGACGGGATGGACGGTCCTTACACATGGCCGGGTACATATGACGATCTGTTTTTTGATCATCCTGGTACTGCTGATCGCAGACCGCAGTTATATTAAGATCGGTACGGTCCTGTGCATGATCTGCGGCGGACCGATCATTGACTTTTTTACCCTCCTTCTGGGAGGGCTCATCCATTCCGGCAATCCGTTTGCGGTACGGATCCTCGTGCTGGCTGCCGGCTGCGTGATCCTGGCTTTCGGCATGACGATCGTCATGAAGTCTGATTCCGGTGTGGGACCCAATGACCTGGTGGCGATCGTGATCAGTGATAAGCTGGAACGTTCATTTAGCATAACCCGTATTGTTGTGGATGTATGTTTTGTTGCCGCCGGATTTCTGATGGGCGGGGCTGTCGGGATTGGAACGATCATATGTGCGGCACTGGTGGGCCCGGTGGCTGGAATCTTCCTTCCACACAGCGAGAAAATCGTGGAGCGGATCATAGCTTCCGCAAATATCGAAAACATCTGAATAAAACATGTTACGATCCATTTGAAAAGGCTGCTCTTGCCGCAACCCAAAAAACCTTTACAGACAGCCCTATCAGAACACAGCTGTCTGTAAAGGTTTTATACGCCCAGCGAAACCAGCATGGTATTCCCCATGCAATAAACTATTTACAGTTCTACCTCATCCAGATACGGATTCTTCGCTTCATAGAACCGCTCTTCTTCCACCACTTCCGCGATCGCCGGATCAATCGGCATCCTGCCGAGTACGGGCACACCCAGTTCTCCCGCGATCTCGTCAATATGGCTTTCTCCGAAGATCCTAAGCTCTTTGCCGCAGTCCGGACATTTTACGTAGCTGTAGTTCTCCACAATGCCAAGCACCGGAATGTTCATCTGCCTTGCCATGTTATATGCCTTCTTGACGATCATCTGCACCAGATCCTGGGGAGAGGTCACGATCACCACTCCGTCTACCGGAAGCGACTGGAATACGGTCAGCGGTACATCCCCGGTTCCAGGCGGCATATCCACGAACAGATAATCCAGGTCATCCCAGATCACGTCCGACCAGAACTGAGTCACCACACCTGCAATGATCGGTCCCCGCCAGATCACCGGCGCATCCTCGTCCTCCAGAAGCAGGTTCACGGACATGATCCTTGTCCCGTCCTTTGCAAGGCAGGGATAGATTCCTTCCTCTGTTCCCTTTGCCTGCTCGTGGATCCCATACATCTTGGGAATAGACGGCCCCGTGATATCCGCGTCCAGGATTCCTACGTTATAGCCCTTTTCCTTCATCATGCGCGCCAGGGATGCGGTCACCAGGGACTTTCCGACACCGCCCTTTCCGCTGATGACCCCGATCACCTTCTTCACATTGGAATACGCATTGGCCGGAGCCCGCAGATCCTCTTTTTTGCTTTCACAGCTTCCGGCATGCGCACATCCCGCACAGGACTCCTCCGTGCATCCGCCGTTATTTACTTCTTCTGCCATATCTTTTTACCTGCACTTTCTTTTTTAATAGTGATAGATTCCTATAACGCCTCTGCTCCTCGGTTTATCTGAACCTGTCCCTTATTATAATCTGTCACCAATTTTCACAGGAAAATTGATGACCTGCTTGCGCATCGGCGCAATTCCATTATAACAGAAATTTCACATATAGACACTATTTTTACTAAAATTTTCTCTTTCTTATGGATAATAGCAAAGTCCTCAATTGAAGAGACCTTCATGCAGAAAAAGAGACCTCCCAAACCTGGAAAGTCTCTCTCCTCCGTCATTAATCAACGGAAATGATTTCTTTTTTGTTGTATGAGCCGCATGCCTTACATAC
>CAYQBE010000185.1:0-8895 GCA_964415625.1 uncultured Clostridium sp. | reverse complement strand
GCGCAAAAAAGGAATGACTTAACAATTGATTATTTAAAATGGATTATACTAGTACATCGTTGCATTAATAATCGAGTAATAAGCGCTCGCTGTCCATTCATACGAGGAGGGTATTATGAATACAAAGCAGATTGACTGTGTATTAGAATTGTCGCACACACTGAACTTCGGCCGGGCAGCAGAGCACCTCTATATCAGCCAGCCTTCTCTTACCTATCAGATACAAAGCCTGGAAAACGAGATCGGATTTGCTATTTTTGAGCGTTCCGGCAAAGGCACCGCATTAACGCCTGCCGGCAAGCAGTTCTGCCACCGCCTGCATCATATAAAAAAAGAGCTTCAGACGGCAGTCGAGCAGGGGCAGAATATGAGCACGCGCTTTACAGAAGGGTTAAATCTCTGCCTCCCATTCCGCGCCAGCTTTTATCTTCTTCCGCAGGTGATGAATAAATTCGCGAAGGTGATGCCGAAAGTCGCCCTGAATATCTCGTTTATATATGAAAACAGCCGGGTGGATTCCTTTCTCCGGGGCGAGCATGATATCCTGTTCGCCGGAAAGGCAGAATTAAACCGGTTTCCCAACGTAAAAACAGCTCCCCTGTTCGAGAGCCGTTTTTATCTGGTTGCCAGACATGACGATATCCTTGCGTCAAAAGAACTTATTACCGAAGAAGACCTCTCCGGAAGAATCCTTATCATCGGAGGCGATTCCCCTTCCAAGCTGACTGCGATACAGAACCGTATTTTGAATCGGGGAGGGATCGAAACGATCAATTCCCATAACCTGAATACCGCGCTTACCTATGTGGCTGCCGGGATGGGAATCTGCGTAGCGCCCGGCATTTCCAACGACCACAACGGGGAATTTGCGTGGATTCCCTTTGACTGCCCGGAAAGGATGGACTGTGTGCTCGGTTACCATAAAGATGACCGCAGGGAAAGCACGCGCAATTTTATACAGATCTCACAGACTGCTTATCAAAATACGGTGGGGCTTGACTGGTAGCTGCCGGAATGGGGGCCGGGATACCGCAGCTCTGCCCTTTGAAAATGAGAGCCATGCCTTTTTCGTCTGCCTTCATAGCTCCTTCCATATCTGATTCAATTCTTTTAGTTCTTTTTCTGTCACCTGGCTACCGGTACGGGCATTTGCTTCTTCCAGTGTCCAATGCTGATATTCCACAGGAATCTGCGGGATCCGCTCTCCCAGTTTCTGTGTGAGGATGTCTGCCACTTCTTTCTTTTTCAGCAAATCTCTTAAAGAATCCGCCGTACTGTATACCCGTTTCATGCATCGCGCCGTCTGATAACGAACCGAATAGCTTCCCGGTTTCAGATGGCAGACGCCGTCCTGAACCTCTGCAAACATGGGATTCCTTGTATCCGACAGCACATCTTCGCCTGCAAACGGCAGTGTCAGTTCCGCAGTACATCCGAAGGGAACTGTCACAGACACCTCAAGATGTTCCCGATCCACAATCTTCCATGCAGCCCTGTACATACCTGCCGGAGAATCATAGGACGCTTCCAGTTCCCCAAGTTCCCAGTGCGGCACAGGAGCCATCCATGCATGGCGGCATCCTGCCGCTTCTTCCTTAAAATTCAATCCTGCCGCATAGCGGAAAATCCACTCTGCAATAGAGCCAAAAGAATAATGGTTCAGACTGTTCATCAAGGTTCCCGAGATCGTTCCGTCATCCCGCAGACTATTCCATCGTTCCCAGATCGTTGTAGCGCCCAGCTTCACTTCCCGGAGCCAGCCCGGATATTCCTCATTCAGCAATAAGGTATATGCCAGATCATGCATTCCATTCTCCGAAAGTACATTGCAGAGAATCGGAGTACCCACAAATCCTGTCTTCAGTTTTTCGTCACTGTCTTTGAACATCTGCAGCAGCAGCTGCTTTGTCCACTCTTCCCGCCGCGAAAGATGATGGCGCAGGGTAAGCAGCAGGGCTGTCTGCGTCCGGATACAGCATCTGCCTGTACTGCTGTAATACTCTTTTCTGACCTCATCATACTGCGCATCCGAGAGGCTCTTATAATATGCCGCATCCCCTGTTTTCCCCAGGAGCTCCGCCGCTTTTGCCAGAATAGACGCACTGTAGGCATAGTAGACATCAGCAATAAAATCCTCATCCGTGCCGCCGAATGCCTGCTGTTCCCCCTGCACCGGATGATCAAGCGCCAGCCAGTCCCCATAGTGGAACTGTTCCCGCCAGCCATGCTTCCCGCCGTCAATCCTCTGCATATAATCGACCCAGGCTTTCATACTGCCATATTGATCTTCGAGAATACTTTTGTCGCCATAGGTTGTATACAGGTTCCACGGAATGATCAGCGCCGCGTCGCCCCACACACTGGAACATCCTTCATTTGCGCCGAACGCGGGGACGGTCATCGGAACCATTCCGTCCGCGGATTTTTGTTCCTGCCACAGATCAAAAAGATATTTGGCATAAAAAGCATAAGCATCCTCCAGATAGTTTGCCGTCGCGCAGAAAACCTGCGCATCCCCGGTCCAGCCAAGACGCTCGTCACGCTGCGGGCAGTCTGTCGGCACATCCACAAAATTTCCCTTCATGCCCCAGCGCACGTTTGATAATAACTGATTCACAAGCGGATGTCCTGTCGAAACAAATCCGGTATCCTCAATGTCACTATAAAGTGCGATACCTGTAAAATCCTCCGCCCTGAGCTCTGAAATCCCTTCTATTTTCACATAGCGGTATCCATAGAAAGTAAACACAGGCTTTAAAATCTGTTCATTTCCATCCGATACGTAAATATATTCTGATTTTGCGGAGCGGAGATTCTCCCTGTAAAAATTACCCTGCTGCAGCACCTCTCCGGTCTGAACCCGGATCACGGTTCCTGCCGGCTCGCATACCCGCAGTGTAAAGATCCCGGAAATTTCCTGTCCGAGATCCAATACATTTTCTCCTTTCGGAGTGCGGATGACCTCCTTGGGGCGGAAAATCTCCCGTGCTTTCACCGGAAGACTCATCCGGTCCGTCAGCATTCCGGCCGGAGCCTCACACTTCGCCGCCGGTACAGCAGGCAGTTCCGGCAGGGTATCATCCCTGCCCTCTCCGTCATAGATTCCAGAAAATGTAATATGGCTGCGCCGTACCTTCCAGCTTTCATCTGTACCGATCACTTCCTCGCTTCCGTCTTCATAGAGAACACGAAGCTCCGCGATCAATTTCCATTCTGAACCGAAATACGACTCTCCGGACACAAATCTCCCCTTATACCACCCATTTCCGAGCAATACAGACAAGGTTCCGTTTTCTTTTAGCTTTTCTGTCAGATCGAAGCTTTGTACCTGCAGCCATTTATCATACCGGTTACAGTACGGCGTCAGATATTCATCCCCGATCTTCTCACCGTTATAGTACGCTTCGTAGAGTCCGAGCCCGCAGATGTATAACCTGGCAGACTTTACATTTTTTGCCGGACAAATCTTTTTTTCGATATAAGGATGACGTGGTTCTGCACTGTCACAGGTAATCCAGTCTGCCTCCCATGCCTCATCCATTTTTCCGGTTTCAAACCACTGCCTGTCTGAAACCGCGGTTTCGCCAGCATCCGTTCGAACCGTTACCGTCCAGTAATAACGGGTTCTCGGCAAAAGCTTCATTTCTACCTGTGTACACAGGGAATCCGCCGTTTTATCGAATCCTGTATCAGCAGCCACATGCGCGCCCGCGGCGTCCGTTGTCACTATAATCCTGGCGGATTCCTGTCTGGTTCCTTTTGCGCCGTCTACTTTCCATGAGAACACGGCACGCTTCATTTTATACCCGAACGGGTTCTTTAAATGATTGACTCTTTGATCATAAATTCTCATTTTCAGCCTTTGCCCTTCTTTCTGCCAGTTCCTCACGGATCATCGGCATTTTCTTATCCAGATCATAAAAACATGCAAGAATAAATATTACCAGACAAAAAGCTGCCGGAACTACGGTCATAAGAACCATGATCATATTCATCGCGCTGTCCGGCTGTACGTCAAGCATTCCGTCAAATCCTGCCATTCCCAGCATCACGCCGCCAAGGCCGCCCCCGACTGCCAGTCCGATCTTACTGGCAATGCCATTCAGGCTGGCAATGGTTCCCTGAGCACGTTCATTGTATTTCCATTCTCCATAATCCATTGTATCGATCAAAATGACGCTTGCCATATACCATGTAACATAAATTGCGATATTCAAAAGCGCGGTAGAAAGAAATACACATATTACGTTCGCCGGAGCCAGGAACCGCATAAGAGATCCAATGATGCCAAGTATCAGCAAAACTCTCAACACGGTCATGGTTCCTGCTTTTTTTGAGATTACCGGCATAACAGCCAGTACCAGCATAGCCGGAAGGTACGCGAATGCCAATACGGACGCGACACCCAGATCCCCCATGATATACAGACAATAATATGTTGACGCGCTGGATACCAGAGCCATACCAATATTCGACAACAACAGCATAGAGCCAAAGATGATCGCGTATTTGTTGCGGAGCAAAAGCAGCAGGTCATCTTTAAGTTTTCTTTTTTCTGTACCGGTTCCGCCTGTTTTTACATTTCTGACTTCTCTGATCGTAAAGAAACGGAGCAAGCCGATGAAAATACCCGGAATGCAAAGGAGCATCGCGATGCGGGACCATCCTTCCCGCGTTGTTCCCATTGCTGTGATCAGCTGCGGAACAACCACTCCCAAAACAATGGTAAATATCAAAGAACAAACGGAACTAAATGAAACTACCTTTACGCTGTCTTTTGTGTCTTCTAACGCATTCGACAAATAGGGGGCTTCGTTGCACTGTATCATTGTATAGAAAACCGCAAACAAAATCACATATACAATAAATACATAAACGATCTCCAGCCTTTCCGGTAATTTCGGTACGCTGAACAGCAGTATCGTAAAAATTCCGCAGCCTATGATTCCAAGTTCATATGGCCTTGCCTGTCCCAATTTTGTATTCGTATGGTCAATTAATATTCCAACTCCAATATCGCTGAAACCGTCAAATACTTTTGACAACATGATCGCCATAGAAACCGCTGTAATGGACAGCCCGACATAATTTGTCGCGTACATGTTGAAATATGCCGTGATCGATCCGATCAGCCCAATAAAAATTGCTTTTGATGAAAACAATATGTTAAACAACAGCCCTGGTTTTATATTCTGCTTACCCATTAAATTACCTCCACATTCGATTCTTTCGTTTTCATTGTTACCTGCAATTATGTATCATCCGGATAATAATCTTGCTCTTTACGATTACATTATACTCCCGGAAAATCAGTCTGTAATCATGTTATATTGTCTTTTTTATCATGGTATATTGCTCTTTTTCAGCCTAATCGTTCCATCACCCGGAGGGTTCCTGATACATTCATTTCCAGCTGTTTTCTGTCTAATTTCCCATTTTCCAGGCTTTCTTTCAGTTCATCATAATCCTTCTGCTCTCCCGGCATGATCAGGTTGCCTCCGGCCTGGGCGATCTTGCTTGCGATCGGGTTTCTCCATTTCTGGGTTTTGCTCATTGCCATATCCAGAAGCCAGTCTGTCATCACAATCCCGTCAAATCCCTGCTCACTGCGGAGATACCCCTCCGTCAGGCTCCTCATTTCGGACGTATGTACGCCGTTGAGCAGATTATAGGATGTCATGACCGCATACGGTGACGCCTCCCTGACACAGATCCCGAAGCCTTTCAGGTAAATCTCCCGTAAAGTACGTTCATCCACATGGCTGTTATTATTCATACGGTTTGTTTCCTGATTATTCGCCGCGAAATGCTTGATGACGACGCCGCATCCTGGATGCCCCTGCACTCCTTTTGTGATCGCGGCCGCAAACCTCCCGCTTACCAGAGGATCTTCGGAATAATATTCAAAGTTTCTTCCGCAGCGGATGTGCCTCTGGATATTTAACGCCGGCGCGAGCCATAGCTGTACGCCAAACCGCTCCATCTCATCTCCGACGATGTCCCCGCACAGACGGGCAAATTCCAGATTCCAGCTCTGCGCGATCGCGGTTCCGATCGGGATCGCGGTGGCATACTGGTACTCAATCTCCACGCCCTCGCCCGGACTTTTTACCGCCATCATCGCTTCGATCATTTCCGGCGGAAGTACCTCTGTCACGCTCTCCGGAATACTTCCGTTTCCAAGGACATGGGTGCCCTCCTCATCCCGGAAAAATTCCGGCGAAAGCCGCAGCCCTGCCGGCCCGTCCGCCATGACCAGCACCGGCAGCTCTTTTTCGCCGCTTAACTGTACGGTCTGCCCGGCCGCTCCCGCAACTCTTGTGCCCGCATTTCCAATGACACAGCTTTCATTTCCTACATCAAAAGCGCCCATGCTCATGAGGATCAGTTCCTGGTCGGTGTAGTCTTTCACTCTCTCATCAATTTTCTCTTCTCTCGCATACGTGATCTCTTCCGTCGGAATATCTTTTGCTGATACCTGTTCATATACGGTTCCCTCCGGTACTTCCGGTACCGCCCTGCCAAAATGTACCGGATCAAATCCCGCGTCCAAAACGAGTGCTTCTGTCTGTCTTGTAATAACGTCCTGATCCAGACATACCACGCCCGCGATCTCTGTATCCACGCTGCTGTTTCCTGCCCGCAGGATGTATTCCCCTTTTTCCAGCATATAACAAGAGCGCGCTGTATGGTAGGAGGCAAGCTCGTCGAGACGGAAAGCCACCGTTACCCTTTCGCTTTCTCCAGGCTGGAGCAGGGAAGTCTTCGCAAATCCGGCAAGTACCTGGTATGGCTGGCACAATTCCCCTTCCGGGATTGTCACGTAGACCTGTACGACTTCTTTTCCCGCGTATGCGCCTGTATTTTTTACGATCATATGTACCTGTATATTCTGTCCTTCCACACAGACGCCGTCTTTTTCTGTCTGAAATTCTGTAAAGGACAGACCGTATCCGAATGGGAACATGGCTCTTTTCCCTACGGTATCATAATACCGGTACCCGACATAAATCCCCTCCAGGTAATAGGTCTCGTCCGGATCTCCGAACTCCATCTGCGGGCAGGCTCCCTCCGCAGAATCCCATGTCACGGCCAGTTTTCCTGACGGGTTCTGACGTCCCAGTAAAATGTCTATAAGGGCCGTCCCTGTCTCTGCCCCGAGCTGGGATAACACGAGGATATTCCTTACCTCACTGACCGGAGACAGATCCACCGAGCCGCCGGCATTGATCACAAGCATGAATTTCTCATATTTACTGTTTAATTCCAGGATATCCCTGATTTCCGTATTGGTAAGCCGGATGTCCCCCGCCACTTCATTCCGGTCATTTCCCTCTCCGGAAATACGCGCCAGCACATAAACCGCCGCCTCTGCTTCATCCGAAAGGGGAAGATCATACTCCGGTTCCGGCATCACGGCGCCCATCAGCGCGATCAGCGGATTGACATCTGTTTTTTGCGCCTGCTCCATAAGCTGCGCGGCAAATTTCTTTTTTTCCGCCGCACAGATCTTATCATATGCATCCAGCCACTGCCCGGAGATCAGCCGGAATCCGTTTTTCATCAATGCTTCTTCAATACCGGTCACCGCACGTGAATTGACTTCCCCTGACCCGGTTCCGCCCTTGACCGTTTTTCTGACGCCGGAGCCGTATGCGGCGATCGTACAAGGCCCGCCAAGCGGAAACATTCCGTCTTTTTTCAGCAGTACCGTACATTCCGCAAGATACTGGTTTAACTGTTCCTGATTGTCCTTTTCATACTGAAAACGTTCCATTTATTTTTCCTCTCTTTCCGGTTACTTTTCTAATTGTGACTCCATAAACCGGATTGCCCTCTCCGGCCATCCGTCCACCGCGGTACCGCTGCCATCTCCAAATCCATGCTGCGCACATTCCGGTTCTTCCAGTTCTGCCGCAATATGCAGCGCATCCAGCAGTTCCTTTAATTTTTCTGAATTGCTGCAGGAAACTAACATGTCATTTTTTCCACAGACGATATAGCATGGCGGATAGTTTTCATCAATATGCTCGATCACATTATACTTATGCAGATTCTCCGAAGAGCGGTTGTCTCCATACAGCAGCTGCATATTTTCTTCGTGAGCATCATTTTGGAACATGAAGCTGATATCGATCGGGGCATAAACAGGAAACATCGCTTTCGGCTTTGCCATATTATATTTTTTATATCCCAGAGATGCAGTTCCCCATGATGAGATCAAATTTGCTCCTGCGGAAAACCCTCCGATCGCATAAACATCCGGATTTAATTGAAATTCTTCGGAATGCTTTTTGATGTACCGGAAGCATGCCGCCAGGTCTTCCTGTGCTTTCGGTAAAATCTCCGGCTGGTTCACACGATAAGTAACCGAAAAAACCTGATACCCCTGTTTTACAAAGTGTGCCGCCGTTGGCAGGGACTCAACCATAGTGCATACACAGGTGTAGCCGCCTCCTGACACCAGGACAACGTAAGGTTTGTCCCTGTCAATGACTTCCGGCGTGAACCGTATGATGTTTACATCCCGTTTCAGCGGCTCTTCCCTGCATTCTTCTTCCGGATAAACAAAATGTATAGATGCATTTTTCGAAAACTGGTCAATCGCAAACTCCACGCCTTTTATGATCCCTTCCACACTCCAGCCGTTCTTTCCGGCATCTTCAACCGTTGTATTTACCGCCCAGTCCGGAATCTGGTTGTTTTCTCCGCAAAACAACAAATATGGCCTGACAGGCTCTAATTCCGGGATATTTAAGATCTCACCGATTGTCCATTTTTTGTTTATTTTCTTCATTTATTTTCTCCTCTCGTTTTTTCTCCTTATTCTTTTTCTTTCTCAAGAAAGTGCCTACGGCACATCAACTCCCCTAACCCCTCATTCATGAGGGGAAT
>CAYQBE010000184.1:0-8930 GCA_964415625.1 uncultured Clostridium sp. | reverse complement strand
GAACATTCAGGTTGTTGATGGTGTGCTCCAGACGGTTCTGTAATGCACCAAAGCTGGAACGCATGGAGGAGATGTTGTCGATTGCGTTGTTGATGACAGTGATTGCAGCCCTAGCTCCTGTATCAGTTGAAATATCAATCGTACTCTTAAGAGTAATAGTATTACCTTTCATATTTCCAGATGTATCCATACCTTCAATATGGTTAGATGTCATTTGTGCAAGAGTAACCTTTAACTGGTTAGCGGTCGCTCCAGTTTCACCAACATGAAGTACAATCGTACCTGCCTTATCAAACAACTTTGTTCCGTTAAAGTTAGCAGTATCGCTGATTCTATCAATTTCACTCATCAACTGATTAACTTCTTTCTGCATCTCTTCACGGTTGATTGTAGAATATGTTCCGTTTGCAGACTGAACAGACAGCTCAACCATACGATTCAACATGGAGTGAACTTCTGTCAGAGCGCCTTCTGCTGTCTGTACAAGAGATACACCGTCGTTAGCATTCTTTTCAGCTGTTGCAAGACCTGTGATCTGTGCACGCATCTTTTCGGAAATAGCTAATCCAGCAGCGTCATCGCCTGCGCGGTTGATCTTGTAACCAGATGACAATTTCTCCAGGTTCTTTCCTACAGAAGAGTTGTTGTTCGTCAAATTTCTGTGTGCATTTAATGCGGTAATGTTATGTTGAATTCTCATAGTGATTCCTCCTTGAATTTTTACCGGGGAATTCCTTTTCCCCATCTGATTATTATTTTGTCTGCAAGAAGAATCGGGAAACGAAATAAACATAATTTATGGAACAATGCCGGCGAACTGTCCAATAAAGTACACTTTTCCAGATTGTATTTTCCTGAAAATAATGCTAAAATCATCATATCATTCAGAAAAATTAAAAAGGATAAATTAAAATAAAAATTAACTTGTTTTTCAGAAAGGTATGTGCTTATATGGGAAAATTTCTAAACAGCAAAAAAGCCGCGTTGCTTTTTAAGGATGATGCCGATTCCACTTACTTTGTGGATAAAACGGCAATTCTCGATGAATTGATCCCGATCATTGATCCAGGCGTCCAGCCAGACAATAGGGCATGCTGCAGCGGAAACTGCCTGGGCAGGAGCGGAAAATATATCTGTATCATCCGTCCCCGCCGCTTTGGAAAGTCAGTGATGGCTAATATGATTGCGGCATATTTTGGAAAGGGCAGGGACACCCGGCCTGTTTTTGATCAACTGGAGGCCAGCACCCGGAACTGGTATCAGACGCACATCAATCAACACAATGTGATCCATATCGCATTTAACTCATTGCCGGCAGACTGCACCTCTTACCGCCAGTATATCCAGCGGATACAAAAACGCCTCATACGTGATCTGATACAGGAATATCCAGACGTGGGGATTTCGGAAGATGACGCTCTGTGGGATGCCCTGAATGATATTCTGGAATCCAGGACGGAAGATGTAAAATTTATTTTTGTCCTGGATGAATGGGACTTCATCTTTCACAGGGACTTTGTAACAGACAAGGATCGTGCAGAATACATTGATTTTCTGAGCAACCTGCTGAAAGACCAGCCCTATGTCGAACTGGCTTACATGACGGGCATCCTGCCGATCACAAAATATTCCAGCGGTTCGGAACTGAACATGTTTTTAGAATACACCATGGCTTCCGAAGAACGTTTCAGCGAATTTTTTGGTTTTGGTGAATCCGAAGTAGATACACTTTTCAGCAGATATCAAACGATCACAGAGTGTCCAAAGGTCACCCGGGAAGGCCTGCGGGTATGGTACAACGGCTATCATACAAAGGGCGGCGGCCGTGTTTACAATCCACGTTCGATCGTGGCGTCACTGACAAATAACAATCTGGGAAATTACTGGACAAGCGCAGGGCCTTACGATGAAATATTTTATTATATCCGTCATAACACTGCTGCTGTAAGAAATGACCTGGCGCTGATGGTTTCCGGTATACCGGTCCGTACAAATGTCCGGGAATATGCCGCAGTATCCATGAATCTGACCACCCGTGACGAAATATTTTCCGCAATGGTTGTATATGGTTTCCTCAGCTACGAAAACGGTTATGTAAATATTCCGAACAAGGAATTGATGGACAAATTCGATGACATGCTGCAAAAAGAGCCATCCCTTGGTTATATTTATCAGCTGGCCGAAAAGTCCGGACAAATGCTCAAGGCTACTTTGGAAAATGATACTGCGTCAATGCTTGAAATTCTGGAGTTTGCGCATAATACAGAAGTTCCACTGCTGACATACAATCATGAGGCGGAGTTGACTGCCGTAGTGAATCTTGTATACCTTGCCGCGAGAGACTTTTATCGGATTGAACGTGAGGACAGGGCAGGGATTGGGTACGTGGATTTTATTTTTTATCCGGAATTTGATAGAAATGCAGATGGAATCATTCTGGAATTGAAGGTAGACCATACGCCGGAAGAGGCGCTCCAACAGATCAAGAATAAAAAATATGCGTTAAAATTTGAAGGGAAGCTTGGAGAGGAAAGCAGGTATACAGGAAGGATCCTCGGGGTTGGGATTACTTATGATAAGAAGACAAAGGTGCATGAGTGTAAGATTGAGGTGCTGAGGGAGGCTCTGTGAGTTTGGAGATTGAAGAAATCTAATAACAGCATATAAGATCCAACAGCATCAATTTGTTTTAATAAAAAATGAAAGGAACTGCGTATATGGGAATTTTTTTGAACAGCAAAAGCCCTTGTGCCGATTACCGAGAAACAGTATCAGACCTGTATTTTGTTGATAAATCCATGCTGATCACGGAACTGGTCCCAGCGTTGGAAAAGAAAAACCTTTTTTTCTGTATTACAAGACCGCGTCGTTTTGGGAAAAGCGTTATGGCAAATATGATCGGAGCGTTTTTCTCAAAAGCGGTGGATTCCAGCGGCCTTTTTGACCGTCTGGCAATTGCAAAACACAGATCATACAGTGAGCATCTGAACCGGCACAATGTCATTTATATTGATTTCAGCCGAATGCCGGAAGACTGTGATTCCTATCAATCCTATATCAGCCGGGTTCAAAATGGCCTGAAAGAAGATCTCATACTGGAATATCCGGATCTTGTGCTTGATCCGGCAAAAGCCGTATGGGACATTTTGCAGCAGATATTTGAAAAACTAGGTGAAAAATTTATATTTGTGATAGATGAATGGGACGCTATATTTCATAGGTCATTTATTCAGGAGACTGACAAAGAAAAATATCTTGAATTTCTGAGAAATCTTTTGAAAGGTCAGGTCTACGCAGAGCTGGTCTACATGACCGGGGTACTTCCGATTGCAAAATACTCCAGCGGTTCAGAACTGAATATGTTTTTGGAATATGATATGGCAACCAAGAAAAAATTCAGTGAATATTTTGGTTTTTCAGATACAGAGGTTGATATCTTGTTTGAAATATATCAACAGGAGACAGCGCATCCGGACATATCAAGGAAAGACCTGGCTCTCTGGTATGACGGTTACTGTACTGCAACAGGAAAAAGACTTTATAATCCCCGTTCGGTCATATGCGCACTGACAGACAATGAGCTCTCCAATTATTGGACGAGTTCAGGTCCCTACGATGAAATTTTTTATTATATCCGAAATAATATAGAAAATGTCCGGGAAGATCTGGCATTGATGGCAGCTGGAGAACGCATTCCTATTATACTTCAAGGATATGCGGCTGTAGAAGCCGAACTGGAAACAAAAAATCAGATTTATTCCGCAATGGTTGTGTATGGACTCCTTACTTATGAGGACGGCGCGGTTTTTATTCCGAACAAAGAATTAATGGATAAATATAATGAACTGCTCATCACAAATGACAGTCTGGGATATGTCCACCGTTTGGCAAAAGAATCAGAAAAAATGCTTGCCGAAAATCATTTGTAGATTTTATCTTTTATCCGGAACGACGGAATGCTGTCGGCCTTATTTTGGAATTAAAGGTGGACAGTACAACGGAAGAAGCTATATGTCAGATTAAGGAGAAGAACTATATACTCCGCTTCGCCGGAAAGGTCGGAGAAAAAGAAAAATATAAAGGGAAAATATTGGCAGTAGGAATCAGTTATAGTAAAAAAACGAAAAAACACAGATGTAAGATTGAGGTGCTGAGGGAAGCTCTGTAAGATTTGCCTGAAACTGCGCCGTAACCAGCAAGGATTTCTTGCTTTATAACTTTTTATATTGTATTTTATGAAAGTAATGCTTTAAATATCATAAATAAAATAGGAAGGAGTCTGCAGCGATCATGGGAATTTTTGTAAATCCGAATAACAGCGCATTTCAGGTTGCATTGAATTCGGAAATCTACGTAGATAAGACGCAGCTGCTAAGCTATACTAATAAGGTCCTGGGAACAAAGGAAGGATTCATATGTAACAGCAGGCCGCGCCGCTTTGGAAAGTCAACCACTGCAGATATGCTTGCAGCCTATTACAGCAGCGGCTGTGATTCCAAAAAAATGTTTGAAGGGCTGGAGATTAGCCAGGCTCCGGATTTTCATACCCACCTCAACCGCTATGAAGTAATCCGCATTGATGTACAATGGTGTCGTACCAGCGCAAAATCCGCAGCAGCGACCGTGACTTATATAGAAGAAAATATTATCCGTGAACTTCAGGAAATTTATCCGGAGGTACTTCTGCCGGATTCCCTGCCAGATGTCCTTGCTGAGATTAACAAAGTAACTGGTCAGAAGTTTATTATCATAATAGACGAATGGGACTGCCTGATTCGTGATGAGGTGGAAAATGCCGACATTCAGGAAGAGTACATTACTTTGCTGCGCGGATTGTTCAAAGGTTCTACACCCACCGAATTTATCCGGCTTGCATATTTGACCGGAATACTTCCGATCAAAAAAATAAAAACACAGTCGGCATTGAATAATTTTGATGAATTTTCGATGCTTGATGCAGGCACCCTGGCGCCATATGTAGGTTTTACAGAAAATGAAGTAGAATCCTTATGTGAGAGATACGGTAAAGAATTTACGGACGTAAAGCGCTGGTATGACGGATATCTTCTTCAAAAAGAACATATCTATAATCCCAAAGCTGTCGTAAGTGTTCTGATGCGCGGCAATTTTAAAAGCTACTGGTCCATGACCGGGACTTATGAGTCTGTTCTCCCATTGATCAGTATGGATTTTGACGGATTGAAAACGGACATTATAAAAATGCTTTCCGGAGATTCCGTAAAGGTAGATGTAAATACCTTTCAAAATGATATGGTAACGTTCCAGGATAAGCATGATGTATTGACTTTGCTGATTCATCTCGGTTACCTGGCTTATGATGAAACAAAAGAAATGGCCTTCATTCCCAATGAAGAAATCCGCAGTGAATTTTCAAAAGCAATCCGGCGTAAAAAATGGAATGAACTGACGGAGTTGTATGTAAAATCCAACGAATTGCTGCAAGCAACGCTGGAGATGGACTCAGAGACTGTTGCAGAACTAATAGAAGAATTTCATATGGATCATACGTCTGTTCTACAGTATAATAATGAAAATTCCCTGAGTAGTGTTTTGAGTATCGCATATCTCAGCGCTATGCAGTATTACTTTAAACCAATCCGCGAAATGCCGGCCGGCAAAGGTTTTGCTGATCTTCTGTTTCTGCCCAAAAAGGAATATCCGGAACTGCCCGCGCTTTTATTGGAGTTAAAATGGAACAAGTCAGCAGAGGGAGCTATCCAGCAGATTAAAGATCGGAAATATATGAAAACATTGGAAGGTTATGCCGGGAAAATCTTGCTTGCAGGAATCAATTATTCAAAGAAAGAAAAGCGGCACCAGTGTAAGATCGAAGTGCTGGAAAGATCCTTATAAATGGCTCTATAATATGACTCAAAGCACGTTTTGCATGATTCAAAAATGAAAGGAACTGCGTATATGGGAATAAGCAAAATTTTTATCAAAAAAAATTGCTTTTCGGCGCGTTCTATGCTAAAGTAAATACACTCGTACTTGCTACGGGTGTATTTTTCAAACATTCTGAATATCTATAATGAAAATTTCTATTCCATTTTCAAGGCTGCATCGCCATATTTCAATGTTTGAAACGAAAAACTATATTAAGTGTACTGATTGTTTTTAGCTCATCGGTGTCGGGAAGGGAGTGATCGTATGCCTTGAACCTCGAATTGTACTTGTATTCAAGTTGCCAAAGAACTATAATATAAGAGAAACCAAAGAGGAGTATGGATGGGACAAAAAGATATCGTAGAAAAAAATTTGGAGGATTACAACGATGTGTTTGCCGACATCGTAAACGCACTGGTTTTTGAAGGGAAAAGGGCAGTGAGCCCCAGGGATCTGAGGCCCGTAAAGGTCAGATCCCAGTATAAGGCGGACGAGGGCAAGCTGCATGAGGAGGAGCGGGACAACGCAAAATACTGGGCAAAGGGAAAGGTCAAGATTGCCTTATTGGGGATGGAAAATCAGACATCCCCTGACCAGGATATGCCATTTCGGATCATAGGTTATGACGGAGCTGCCTACCGTTCCCAGCTGATTGATGAAAAGTCAAAAGAGCGCTGCCCGGTGCTGAGCATCGTCCTTTACTTCGGAGAATCCCACTGGAGCGGCCCAACATCGATCCGGGAGATGGTAGATATTCCGGCAGGCATGGAAAAATATGTGAACGATTATCAGATCCACATATTTGAAGTAGCACATTTGACAGAAGAGCAGGTAAAGTTATTCAGAAGTGATTTTCGGATCGTGGCGGACTATTTTGTACAGAAGCGGAAAAACAAGTCATATATTCCGAGCCGCAGGACAATCCGGCATGTGGACGCTGTCTTAAAATTTATGTCTGTCATGACCGGGGACAAGAGATTTTTAGAAGCGCAAAAAACAAAAACAACAGGAGGTGACCATACGATGTGCGAGATATTAGATCAGGTTGAGAACCGCGGATTCCAGAAGGGGAGGGAAAGCATGCGTTCGGAGCTTGAGGAAAAGGATGCAGAGCTTGCGGAAAGCAAGAATGTGATTGCCCAAATGGGCGTAGAGCTTGCGGAAAACAAGACCGAACTTGCCAAGGCAAAGGCGCTCTTGAAAAAATATAACATTGCATTCGCTCCATAACATTATCAAAAAAGATTTCCGCCTGTACGGAACTGTCGGAAAACAGATATTTCAATCCAATAGAGGCAGTGATACTTATGTATCGCCGCCTTTATTATTATCATCATATACAGAAAGGCTGCCAGTGGCAGGCTTTCTGCATTTATGGAAAAAACATACCCAAAAATACAGGAGGTACGGGAATGAATAGCAAAGTATACGGCTACATCAGAGTTTCTACGCGGGAACAGAACATTGAACGTCAGATGATCTCACTTCTCGACGCAGGTGTAAACCAAAAAGACATTTATATCGACAAACAGAGCGGGAAAAATTTTCAGCGCCCTGCCTACAAAAAGATGATGCGGCGGGTTCGGGAAGGCGATCTGGTCATTGTGAAAAGTATTGACCGCCTTGGGCGGAACTATCAGGAAATCATGGAGCAATGGCGCATTATCACGAAAGAAAAGAAGGCGGACATCCGTATTCAGGATATGCCTTTATTGGACACAACCAAGACAAAGGATCTGCTTGGCACCTTCATCAGTGATGTTGTCCTGCAATTACTTTCCTTTGTGGCAGAAAATGAACGTGATAATATCCGCCAGAGACAGGCGGAGGGAATTGCGGCTGCGAAAGCAAGAGGCGTCCGATTTGGGAAACCAACGATCCCCATACCTGATAACTTTCCGGAATTATACATGCGGTGGGAGGCTAATGATATTTCGATTACAGAATTTGCGAGCCTTTGCAATATGGGACGCAGCACAATGTATAAAAGGATTGGGGAGTACAGGGAGTGTCTTTGTCAAAGAAATGAGTTCCAAATATAGGATATTATGATGTTAGCAGTACTATATTTTGTAGGATATATCGCATAAAAATTATTCCAAAAAAATTTCCAAAAAAGTCTTAAGTTATTCGGATATCATACGATATAATAAATGTCAAGAAGTTTTAGGGAGAGTCCAAATAAGTGTACTTTATTGGACAGTTCGCCGGCATTGTTCCATAAATTATGTTTATTTCGTTTCCCGATTCTTCTTGCAGACAAAATAATAATCAGATGGGGAAAAGGAATTCCCCGGTAAAAATTCAAGGAGGAATCACTATGAGAATTCAACATAACATTACCGCATTAAATGCACACAGAAATTTGACGAACAACAACTCTTCTGTAGGAAAGAACCTGGAGAAATTGTCATCTGGTTACAAGATCAACCGCGCAGGCGATGACGCTGCTGGATTAGCTATTTCCGAAAAGATGCGTGCACAGATCACAGGTCTTGCGACAGCTGAAAAGAATGCGAACGATGGTGTATCTCTTGTACAGACAGCAGAAGGCGCTCTGACAGAGGTTCACTCCATGCTGAATCGTATGGTTGAACTGGCTACACAGTCTGCCAACGGAACATATTCTTCCATCAACCGCCAAGAAATGCAGAAAGAGATTAATAATCTGAATGCTGAAATTGACAGAATTAGTAGTACTGCCAACTTTAATGGAACAAAATTGTTTGATGGTACGGTAAATGATGGTCGTATTGTGCTTCATGTTGGTGAATCTGGATCTACCAATAATCAGTTAAAGGTTACTCTTTTGAAGATGACTTCAGATAATATAGTTGGTGTAGATGCAGATGGTAAGAACACTACTGCAATAAATGTTAAGACGCTTAAGATTACAGATGCTGACCAGGCTAGACAGGCTATTAGCACTATCAACGATGCTATCGACAACATCTCCTCCATGCGTTCTAGCTTTGGTGCATTACAGAACCGTCTGGAGCACACCATCAACAACCTGAATGTTC
>CAYQBE010000183.1:0-8932 GCA_964415625.1 uncultured Clostridium sp. | reverse complement strand
ATAATCTTAAACCATCTAAGTATTTTAAAATACTAATTGATGATAATGTTGAAGGTAATAAAACTTTAGAACAGGTTAAACAAGAGTTAAAAGAGTATTATGTTGAAAAAGATAAGAAACAAGAAATTAATAATAATGAACTAGAATGTGATTTTGTTGCAACAAGAATTGTAGAATTATTAGAGACTGATAATTTTGAGTTGTCAGTAAATTATTTAAAATATGTTCATAAGTATTTATTCCAAGATGTTTATGATTTTGCAGGAGAATTTAGGATTATTGATTTTTCTAAGCATGAGAAGATTCTTAATGGGGACTCTGTAGCTTATGGTGACTCAAAAACATTAAAAGAATCATTAGAGTATGATATATCTTTAGAAAAGAATAAAGATTATAAAGGAATGAGTATAGTAGAAGTAATTCGTAATATAACTAAATTTTCATCTAGTATATGGCAAGTTCATCCGTTTAGAGAAGGCAATACTAGGACTACAGCATTATTTATTGAAAAGTATTTAATTAGTCTTGGATATAAAGTAGATAATACTTTATTTAAAGATAAATCAGTGTATTTTAGAAATGCATTAGTTAGAAGTAATTATTTCAATAATTATTTAAATATAAAAGAAGACAGTAGTTATTTAGTTAAGTTTTATGAAAACTTATTATTGGGAAAGAATAATAATTTGCATTCAGAAGATTTAATTGTTAAAGAACTTTTTTAGATTGTATGAATACATATTTAGAAAATATGTGTATAAGTAGTGGAGGAAGTTATGAGATACATAGGTAATAAAGCAAAGCTATTAGATAAATTAGATAATTTAATAAACAAGAAAGGTATTAATAAAAAAGGTTTGATTTTTTGTGATTTATTTTCTGGTACATGTACAGTAGGAGATTTTTTTAAAGATAGATTTGAAGTTATAGCAAATGACACATTATATTTTTCGTATGTTATTTCTAATGGAAAACTAAAATACAATAAAGATTTTTTCAAAGAATTAGGGGTTGATCCATTTAGCTATTTTAATAATGTAGATACATCAAATTATGTTACTGGATTTTGTTATAATAACTTTGCTCCAACTATTTCTGGAAGACAGTATTTTTCTGATGAAAATGCTAAAATGATTGATTTTATCAGAAATACAATTGATGTTTGGTTTGATGAAAAGAAAATAAATGAATATGAAAAGTATTATTTAATAGGAAGCTTGTTGGAAAGTGTAAGTAAGATTTCTAATGTAGCTGGTGTATACTCAGCTTTTCTAAAAATTTGGGATCCAAGAGCTGTGAAAAAAATGGAATTTATTCCACTAGAATCACTTCCTAATTCAAAGTATCAAAATGAAGTTTACATAGAGGATGTTAATGACTTAATTACAAAAATCAGTGGAGACATTTTATATTTAGATCCACCATATACTCCTACTCAATATATTAGTCAATATCATGTGCTAGAAACAATTGCTAAAAATGATAGTCCTGAAACTCATGGTGTTGGCGCACATAGAGATAATGGAAATCAAATATCGAAATGGTGTAAAAAAGGTTATGTTCATGAAGAATTTGAAAAATTAATTGCTAATGCAAACTTTAAACATATAATATTCAGCTATAGTGATGCAGGAATAATGTCAAAAGAATATATCGAAAAGGTTTTAAAGAGATATGCCAAAGAAGGAACGTATGAATTTAAAAAAATCAATTTTGTAAAATACAAGAGTACAAGAGCTGTTAATAGAGAAATTAAAAATAACACCAAAAATAAAGAACATTATGAATGGTTATTTTATATTGAAAAAGATTTTGATGTTAATTATATTTCACCATTAAATTATATTGGCGGGAAATGGGATATACTTCCTTTATTAAAAAATAATTTTCCTAAAAAAATTAATACTTTTTATGATTTGTTTGGAGGTGGAGGAACTGTTTCCATAAATGCCAAAGCTGATAAAGTGGTTTACAACGATATCAATTGGGTTGTTCGTGATTTACTTGAAAAAATAACCCATGATCAATTATTTACAACTTATAATTATATTGAAAAAACTATAAAAAAATATGGGTTGGAAAAGAAAAACAAAGAAAATTATAATTCGTTTAGAGAAAAATATAATTCATTAGAAAAAGGTTCAAGAAATCCTTTGGATTTATATTTATTAATATGTTATGGATTTGAACATCAAATTAGATTTAATAATAAATTAGAATTCAACAACCCGTGTGGAAATTCTGGATATAATCAGGAAATGCTAGAAAAGTTAGTATCATATTCGATTAAAACTAAAAGTATGAATATTGTTTTTAAATCAATGGACTATAAGAGATTTGAAAAAGATATCGAAAAAGGTGACTTTGTTTATTGTGATCCACCGTATTTGAATTCTTGTGGAGCTTATAATGATGGTAAAAGAGGCTTTAATGGCTGGGATGAGCTTCAAGAAAAAGAATTATTAGAATTTTTAACTAGACTTCACAAAAAAGGGGTGAAATTTATGCTTTCTAATATGATGACTAGAAATTCTATAGAAAATAAATATTTAAAACAATGGATAAAAGAGAATAATTATAAAGTAATAAAAAATGATAAGATTACATTAAGAAATAGACAAGATAGACAAGAAATAATAGTAATAAATTATTAGTTGGAGGTACTTATGAAAATAGTTGCTAAAATATTTAATTGTAATTATGAAACATATAAAAAGTTTTACAAAGATGCTGTTAAAAAAGCGTATAAAAAGGATAATATTGAAATGAATCCTGAAAGTATAATTGTAGAAATTGAAGAATTACCTGGAGCTACGGTTCAATCACGAAGATCGGTTGAAAAACATAGTAGGACTATATCCGTATTTGAAGACAATAAATTGAAATATATAATTGGTTTTTCAAATACTAATTATGATGAAGATAAGAAAAAAGAAGTTGATACTGTAGGTGGAAAATATGTATATGGTGGAGATGGATATCACTCTAATACTTATCTATTTCAAGGATTAAATAAGGTTTTTGAATATTATTATGACGAAAAAAATAAAGGCGAACAGGTTAAATTATTCTTTTATTTATTAGACACTAATCAAACTTATGCAAAAAATTTGTCAAACTTAATGAATTATAGAAAATTAGCAACTATAGGTTTTGATATATTGAATCTTGATGAAATATCATTTCAAGAGTATGAACAGTTAGGTTTTAGTTTAGAAGAATCACATGATGATATTAAGTATATTTCGTTTAATAAATTTGCAAATGATATATTGTTTTTATCTAAAAGAAACATAGGGAATGTACCTTCGTACTTAAAGTGTATAGATGAGAACTATGATATAACAAAGGATGAAGTTAATGAAGATGGTGTTCATGTTATACCTAAACAAAAATATATATACACTTTCAAAACATTATCAGCTGAGGGTTATGATAGTTTCTTTACTATGTGGACTTTAATTATACTTGCAAAACAAGAAGATAAAGATTTGGAATTTTTGTTTGGTACACAGTTATATAATCTAAGTGCTGGCGAAGAAAATTATAAACAATCCACCGGTTTTACTGGGCCTATATTAAAGCTGATAGAAAAAGCAAATTTGGAAATACATTATGAAACTTCTGAAGAAATATTACATCAATTTGAAAGAGAAAAAAATCAATATGAGAAAGCTAAAAATAATAATATTTTAAGAAATCAAGAATTATTCAAGAATAATATTAGACAAAAGGGAATTCAAACTAAATGCTATTTATGTGGCTGTGAAATTGAACATATTCTTGAAGCTGCTCATTTATGGGGAGTGGCTGAAATTAAAAATGCTCCAGCCGAAATAATAAATGGAGTAATATCAAAGCCTGAAATGAATGATTTAATCGATTATCAGAATGAACATTGTAATGAACAATTTTATAAAAAATATGTTCTCGCAAATTCAGGTGATAATGGAGTTTGGTTATGTAGTAATCATCATGGCTTATTTGATAGTAATTATTATTGTTTTGATTCAGCTGATGGTAAGATTCTTATCAAGCTAGATGCAAGTGATGAAAGCAGATTGTTTTTTGATTTAATAACTTATAATAAAAAACTTCCATCAGAGATATTAACTACAAAAACAAAAGTATTTTTATCTAAAAGACAAGAATTATTTTTGAAAGATAATAAAGTTCAAACTTTATAACGGAAATTTAAATAAAATAGGATGCGATGCGTATGATAAAACTAAAAAAAATTAAAATTTATAATTATAAATCATTAAAAGAAATCAATTTAGAAATAAATGACTATTTAATAATAGTTGGTAAAAACAATAGTGGAAAAACTAGCATTTTAGAAGCCATTAATTTAGGATTTACATATAATACGATATCTAAAGAAGATATTTATATATCAAAACTCGAACCCTTTGATTTTGAAAAAAAGGTTATTATTGAATTTATGTTTTGTCCTATTAATGAAAACAATGAAGAAGAATCCATGTTTGATGACGATTGGAATGTTGCTTTAGGAGATAGAATATCTTTTTCACCAGAAAATGGTAATCAATTTTTTGCCTTTATGACAGAGCTTTCATATAATTCTAATAAGGACTTATATGTAAATAAGAAATATGTTATTAATAACTGGATTGAAAATGGAGTTTCTAATAAAGGAAAGACTATAAATAGAGATGATTTAGAGAGTTTTTTTACAATGTATATTAACGCCCAAAGAGATTTGGCGTCTGATATAAGTGATAGGACTTCTCAATGGTTCAAACTAACTTCAGATATAAAAATGTCTCCGGATGATGTTTCTATTATTGAACAAAAAATAGAAGATGTTAATAAAAAAATCATAGATAATAATAGCATTTTTCAAAAAATATCTTCTAATTTAAGGAAGAGCACTTCAGATATAGAAAGCAGTATAAATATTGTTCCAATAACTAAAGATCTAAGTCATCTATATAGAGGAATGAATGTATATTATGAAGATGAAGCTATAGAGCCAACTGCAATAGAGCGACTTGGTTTAGGAATTAGAAGTTGGGGAACTTTTTCTATTATTAAATCCTATATTGAAAATGAAGCAGAAAAAAGCAACGAAATTGGACGAGCATTTCATTCTATATTATTGATAGAAGAACCTGAATCTCATCTTCATCCACAAGCGCAGAGACATTTTATTTCTAATATAAATGAAATCAAATCACAAAAAATAATTACAACACATTCTCCTTATATATTGTCTCAAATCGAATTAAGCAATATATTGCATGTTAGAAAAATCGAAGCTACTACTATAGTGAGTAAATTAATTACTGATGATTTAAATAAAGAAGAATTAATTAATATAAATAATAAAGTTATGAATACTAGAGGAGAACTATTTTATTCTAATTTTGTTATATTGGCAGAGGGTGAAACAGAAGAGTTTACACTACCGATTTACTTTAATAGATATTTTCATAAAGAACCATTTGAGTTAGGTGTTACTATTATTGGAGTCTCTGGAAGTGGGCAATATAAATCATTTGTTTCTTTATTAGAAAAATTAAATATAAATTGGTGTATTTTTAGTGATGGAGAAGATGATGCACTAAAAGCTATAAAAAGTGTTTTTGAGGATTTTAATCTTGGTTCTATTGAAAATAATGAGCATTTATACTATATCCCAAATAAAAAATGTTTAGAGATATATTTAGTTGATTGTAAATATAAAAAGTATATTAGAAAAGCTATTGATATAATAGAAGATGAGAAAGATTATTTAAATCGCTATAAAAACTTGATGCAGGGGATGGGACGAAGTAAAAAATATTCAAAATTAATATTTGGTGATAATACCCACCTGCAAAGAGACTATAATCAACAAGATTCTAATAATATAGCTTTAAAAGATATATTGTTAGATAATAAAATAAAATATTCAAAAGAAATAGCTATACAAATTGCACATAAAAGAAAAAAAATTCCTAAAAGAATTAAAAAAATGTTTGGTTATGTAAAAACTAAGTTATAAAAGGAGTGGATAAAATGTACGAATCTTTATCGAAAAGTCAGAAAGAAGCGGTTGATTATTTTGGAGGAAATTTATTAATTGTAGCAGGAGCGGGAAGCGGAAAAACAAGAGTCTTAGTAGAAAAAATAAAGAAAACTATAAATATTTTAAAACCAGGTGAAAAAATCTTAGCTATTACTTTTAGTAATAAAGCAGCAGATGAATTAAAAGAACGGCTTGAGAAAACAATTGATAGAGATGTTTTAGAAGGGAAAATTTTTGTTGGTACTATTCATAATTTCTGCTCAGAAATAATAAATGCAAGGGGCAATTTAATTGGAATACCAAATAATTTGCATATTTTTGAATCTTATGATGATAGATTAAAGATTTTTAGTGAAGCAGTTGATAATGTGCCTGAATTTAAACATAAATATATATCTGAAAAGTTCTCAATTAGAGAAAATTTTGATTTACTAAGTAAAGCGAAACGTAATTTAAAATTTTATACAGATTATGAAAAAGATTCACCAGCTAGTTTGGTTTTTAAGGAATATGATGAATTATTAATTTCACAAGGGGCAATTGATTTCGATGATATATTGAGATATACATATAAAATATTTAATGAATTGGAGTCAATAACTAAATTTTATCAAAGAATATACAAATATATTTTTGTAGATGAAGCGCAGGATTTAAATAAAGCACAGTATGAAATAATAAGATTATTATCTGGAGATAATAATATAACAACTATGGTTGGTGATCCAAATCAATCAATATATGGTTTTAACGGGTCTTCTTTCACGTTTTTCTTAAATAACTTTAAAGATGATTTAAATCCAAAATTATTTGAATTAAAAGAAAATTTTAGATCTTCAAAAAAAGTTGTCAATGCAGCAAAGAAGCTAGAAAGTTCTTTTACGGTTGATGGAG
Organism: uncultured Clostridium sp.; assembly: GCA_964415625.1. Taxonomy (GTDB): domain Bacteria; phylum Bacillota; class Clostridia; order Lachnospirales; family Lachnospiraceae; genus Schaedlerella. The sequence goes on along the minus strand of CAYQBE010000183.1, from coordinate 2,004 downwards.
TATGTCATTTTAATGGCGAATTTGAAATAAAAGAATTTGATGATGAAAATTTAGAGGCCAATTGGATTTTTTCAAAGTTAATGGAATTACTAGAAAAAGGACATCCAGATGTAGAAAATCAAACGGTTAAATTAGAGCAATGCGCCGTTATTGCACGAAATAGATATGTTTTTAATAGCTTAATTAATATATTAGATAAAAATAATATAGACTACACATTAAAAGTTTCAATGAATAATGCATTTTCTTGTGAGTCCACAATAATGAAAATATTTGAGTATGGGATTAGATTAATAATTAACCCTATTGATAAAATACATTTAAGCTATCTTAATGAATTATTATGCAGTAACTATACAAGCTTTGATGAAATACTAAATTATGATTATTCAAATCATTTAATAAATGTAGTAAAAGTAGGAATGCCAATAATAATAAATTCATGGAAAATATTAATTAAAAATCAAGATGAAGATTTAAATATGAAAAAAATACTAGATATACTTGATATTGAATTTAATAGTCTTGATTTAATTGATGAAAATGAGAAAAATTTAGTATCTTGTGATATAGATATGATAAATAAGCTATGGGGTGTTTATATAACAAAATCAAATATAAATAATCGTAGTTTAGCAAATTTTATTCGTTCTATTTCACTTGGGGAAACACAGATAATATATGATAAAGGCTTAACATTATCTACAGTTCATATGTCAAAAGGACTTGAATATGATGTGGTATTTATAATGGGATTGAATGAAGGAGTATTTCCTGACTATAGGTCATTTAATGATAGCAAACAATTATTAGAGGAAAAACATAATATGTTTGTTTCTATAACGCGATCAAAAAGATTATGCTATTTAACTTATCCTCTTACTAAAATTACTAAATATGGTATAAGGTATCAAAATGTTTCAAGATTCATAAAGGATTTAGAACAATAAATTATATATAGAAATATTTTGGAAAAATGTTATAATCATACCAAGGTACTCGGGAATGTACTTTATGAAGTTACATAGAAGTATTTTGAGTTCTAACTAGAACTGCTACATATTTATCCAATAGAACATTGGAAGCTATTCCTTTGTTTTGTTATGGACTTAAATATGTTCAGTTCTTTTTTCGTGTTCCTAAAAGACTGGTAAAGAAAGGAGGATAAAATGGAACAACTAAATAGATAATCTTATGTCAAATTAAATATGGAAAGAGATATAGATATATTTATTATTTTAGTTATACCAACAAGTTTATTAGAAGATAGTAGATTAACATTTTTGGAAAGATTGCTATTAATCTACATTTTGTCACTGTGTAAGAAAAAAAGGTTATTGCTGTGCTACTAACGAATACTTTAAAAGTTTATTTAGTGTTAGTAAGCAAACAATAACAAAAAGTATAAGTAGTTTATCGAAGTATGGTTATATTATTCTAGAATATGATAGGAAAGAAAAAATAATTCTAAAAGAGTTATTAAATTATCAGAGGTATTAAAGGATCAAATATTAGGTATTAAAAATAATCTTAATACTAGTATTCAAGAAAACTTTAAGCAATATAATAAGAATAGTATTAAAAGAAATAATATAGATCCTATTATTTCAAAGGACATTGATGGTGTTCAATTATGGAATGGCAAAAGATGTGAATCTGAACCAATGAGTGAAGAGGAGCAAAAAGAGTTAAAAGATTGGTTAAGTAGTATAAATAAGGAGATGAATACTTAATTGTTTAACAAAGTCATAAACTATAAAGAGGTGACTTATGTTTAAAATAACTGAAACTTTTAAAAAAGATTCTCTTAATTTAACTTTGTTGATAACTAATTATATAAAAAGTGTGATTAATAATGAGTAGAACAATGGCTGTTTTTTGCCCTTTATGGTACAATATAAGTGGCTTTAATCTGTTATACATAGAGAAAGGAGTATAGATGTATAACACTTTAATAAAAACGCCAGAGTTTTACAAAGCAGGAATATATATAAGATTATCTGA
>CAYQBE010000182.1:0-8988 GCA_964415625.1 uncultured Clostridium sp. | reverse complement strand
TCCCGAGGCTCAGATCATTGCGGGCGGAAGCGATGTCCTGGTACAGATGCGGGAAGGAAAGCGCGCAGGCAAGGAGCTGGTCAGCATCTACGGACTGGATGAGATGCGCGGCGTCAGCTATGAAGCGGACGGAGCCATCCGCATCGGCTCCCTCACCAGCTTTTCCCATATCACCAGGGATCCGATCATCCAGAAGCATATCAACGTGCTGGGCGAGGCGGTGGATATGGTAGGCGGTCCTCAGATCCGCAACATCGGGACCATCGGGGGAAATACCTGCAACGGCGTGACCTCTGCGGATTCGGCTTCTACGCTCCATGCGTGGGACGCGGTGGTGGAGATCACCGGGCCGGACGGGGTGCGCAGGATCCCGATCCATGATTTTTACATAAAGGCTGGCGTGGTGGATCTGCGGCCGGGAGAAATACAGACGGCGATCATCATTCCCAAGGATGCCTATGAGGGCTATTACGGGCATTATATTAAATATGCCATGAGAAATGCCATGGATATCGCGACGACAGGATGCTCGGTCAATGTCAGGCTGTCCGCAGATAAAAAGACCATCGAGGATGCGCGGATCGCATACGGCGTTGCAGGCCCGGTGCCGATGCGGGCGCCGTCGGCGGAAAAAGCGGCTGAGGGAAAGCCGGTGTCGGAGGAAACGGTGAAGGCATTTGCAGAGACGGTTCTGGAGGATATCAATCCCAGGGACAGCTGGCGTGCTTCCAAGGCATTTCGGCAGCACATCGCGGTGGTACTTGCAGAACGGGCGCTGAAAGAGTCTATTCGTCTTGCAGGAGGTGAGGTCAATGAGTAAACAGTATAAGCTGGTTTCCTGCACCATCAACGGGAAGCAGGTGGAAAAAATGGTGGATGTCCGTGCCTCTCTTACGGATATGCTTCGGGATGATTATCGGCTTACCAGTGTGAAAAAGGGCTGCGAGGTCGGAGAGTGCGGCGCGTGCAACGTGATCATAGACGGGGAATGCTTCAATTCCTGTATCTATCTTGCGGTATGGGCCGAGGGCAAGGAGATACTGACTCTGGAAGGCCTGGCCGGGCCCAATGGAGAAATCTCCGATATTCAGCAGGCGTTTATTGATGAGGCAGCGGTGCAGTGCGGATTCTGCAGCCCCGGATTTATCATGAGCGCGGTGGAGATCCTGGAAGCGAAGCGGGAATTTTCGGATGATGAGATCCGCAAGCTGATGTCCGGACACCTCTGCAGGTGTACGGGATATGAAAATATCTTCCGGGCAGTGAAGAAGACCATGCTCCGCAGACTGGGAAAAGAGAAGGAAGCGGACGAGGTTTAAAAATGTAGCAAAGGCAAAGAGCCGGATGTTGAGAATCGCAGGGAGAAGCGGTCATTGACAGGCTGCTTCTCCCTTTTTTGCTTTTTTTCGAGGAAATCGCCATTGTCCGGTGCTTAAGAGAGCTTAGGAGAGCTTAAGAAAGGTAAAATCTATGGAAAATAAAGAAGAAATCATCACGACCGTAAGCGAAGAAAACATTTATAAATTAAACGGAAGGGTGCCGCTGACGAAGGCAATCCCCTTCGGACTCCAGCATGTGCTTGCCATGTTCGTGTCAAATCTGGCGCCGGTATTGATCGTGTGCGGAGCGGCGGTTGTCCGGGGAACGGGAGAATCTCTGACAGCGGTAGAGATCACAAGGCTTTTGCAGTGCGCCATGTTTGTAGCGGGTATCGGAACCTGCCTGCAGCTGTACCCGGTCTGGAAGATCGGCTCGAAGCTTCCCATCGTTATGGGCGTCAGCTTTACCTTCCTGGGAAGCCTGCTGATGATCTGCACCAATCCGGATCTGGGCTATGAAGGCATGGTGGGAGCCGTCATCCTCGGCGGTATCTTTGAGGGCGTTGTGGGATTGAGCGCAAAATACTGGAAACGATATCTGACACCAGTGGTGTCTGCATGCGTGGTGATTGCCATCGGACTTTCGCTGCTGCCGGTGGGAATGAATTCCTGGGGCGGCGGAAGCGGCTCAGATACCTTCGGATCCTGGTATCATCTGTTTGTGGGAGCGTTTACCCTGGTGGTATGCCTTGTATCCCGCTATTTATTGAAGGGTGTGTATAAAAACCTGAATATCCTGGTGGGGCTGATCCTGGGATATATCCTGTCCGGAATCTTCACGATCGCGGGGATCGCGCCTATGATCGATTTTTCCGGAATTACCAAGACGATTGGCGAGGTGGGATTTTTCAGTATTCCAAGACTGGTATTCTTTACAAGCCATAAGCCGGTCTTTGATATCGGCGCGTTCTTTACGATCGCCATTGTATTCCTGGTGTCGGCGGCAGAGACGACAGGGGCAACGACAGCCGTATGTACGGGAACTTTAGGACGTGACATTAAGATCGAGGAGCTGCAGGGCTCTCTGGCTGTGGATGGATTTTCCAGTACCATTTCCGGGTGCTTCGGCTGCCTTCCGCTGACGTCGTTCAGCCAGAATGTGGGGTTGGTGACCATGACAGGAGTCATTAACCGGTTCACGATCCTGATGGGGGCACTGATCCTGATCCTGGCATCCCTGTTCCCGCCGCTGGGCGCGTTCTTCAATTCGCTGCCTCAGTCCGTGCTGGGCGGATGTACGGTCATGATGTTTGGGTCTATCATGTATGAAGGGATGAAGATGCTGAAGGAATGTGAGTTTAATGACCGGACCATGATCCTGGTGTCCCTGGCATTCTGCATCGGCGTGGGACTGACCCAGACGGATGGCAACTTTTTCGCGGCATTTCCACAGGCAGTGGGAGACATCTTCAATGGGAATGCAGTGGCAGGCGTATTTGTCGTATCGCTGCTGCTGAGTTTCGTATTGCCGAAGGAGAAGAAAGAAACAGAGAAGTAGAATCTACAGGAGTACGCATCGGACGGAAGGCGTGCTCCTTTTTGAATACCAACGTATGCAGAAAGGCTGCCAGTGGCAGGCTTTCTGTATATGAACGTGTGCGTGCTGCCTGCGTCCGCATTTCTGTATAAAAAATATACGGAAGTTCTTCCTTAAAGGAATAAATACTGGTACAATAATCTTATCAAAAGAAACAGGTATAAAGAGCTGTGATTTGAGAAAAGAAAGGAAGTATGTCTTATGAATTATTCGGAACAGGAAGGGAAACAGTATCATATCCAGGTGGGGAAAGGTGATGTGGGAAAATATGTGATCCTGCCGGGAGACCCGAAGCGCTGCGCGAAGATCGCGAAATATTTTGACCGGGCGGAGCTGATGGCGGACAGCCGGGAATATGTAACCTATACCGGTTATCTGGACGGAGTGAAGGTGAGCGTGACCTCCACGGGAATCGGAGGCCCCTCGGCGGCGATCGCGATGGAGGAGCTTGTGATGTCGGGGGCGGATACCTTTATCCGGATTGGAACCTGCGGCGGCATGCAGACGAATGTGATGAGCGGTGATGTAGTGATCGCAAGCGGAGCGATCCGGATGGAAGGGACGAGCAGGGAATATGCGCCCATCGAATTTCCGGCAGTGGCGGATATCGGGATCGTAAATGCCCTGACCGAAGCGGCGAAGAAGCTGGAACAGGATTATCACGTAGGCGTTGTACAGTGCAAGGATTCCTTTTACGGACAGCATTCCCCGGAAACGAAACCGGTAAGCTATGAGCTGCTGGATAAATGGGAGGCATGGAAACGGCTGGGATGTCTGGCATCGGAGATGGAATCGGCGGCATTGTTTGTTGTGGCAAGCAGCCTGGGTGTACGGATCGGCTCCTGCTTCCTGGTTATGGCCAATCAGGAGCGGGAAAAAGCAGGACTGGATAACCCGGTGGTGCATGATACAGATATGGCGATCCGTATTGCGGTGGAGGCAATCCGGAATCTGATCCGGGTGGATCAAGGGTGATCCTGATTGAGCAGAATCAAGTGAATGGCGCAAAATATGAGAGGATTAACGGCCATCTGTGAAATGGATCGGCTGGGAATTGTAAAGAATAGACGGGAGGATATCGTATGAAGCATGAGCAGATCATGGGATTGATTGAAACAGCGGCAAGCCAGCTTCAATACTCCTATGTGCCCTATTCGGGTTTTAGAGTCGGCGCGGCTCTCCTCGCACAGAACGGGAGCATATATACAGGATGCAATATTGAAAACGCGGCATATACTCCGACAAACTGCGCGGAGAGGACCGCATTTTTCAAGGCAGTCAGCGAAGGGGTCAGGAGTTTTCGGGCAATCTGCATTGTAGGCGGGCCGGATGGAAGACTGGAATCCTATACACCGCCCTGCGGGGTATGCAGGCAGGTGATGATGGAATTCTGCGATCCGGAGGAATTTGAGATCATATTGGCGACTGGGAAGGAAGATTATAAAATATATAAGTTAAAAGAACTGATGCCGTTGGGCTTTGGGCCTGAAAATCTGGCATAGGAGCTGCTTTTGATTTGGCGGGACTGCCTGAAAATGGCTGTATACCTAAGATATATCAAGTGATCAGATCAGATATCACAATGCTATATCGCATGGATACAGCCATTTTCAGGCAGTTTTATTTTTGCGAAACAGTCGGCAGAACTGATGTTCCGGCTTATTCCTGCAAAACAACGAGCTAAGGAACTGTTGCATGGATATTGGATGATTGATGCATGGGCCACAAGTATCCCATGGCTTACGGAGTGCGTATTATGATGCTCCGTAAGCCAGCTTCCTGGGTTTGGAATATATGACAATGATGTAAGAGATTACATTTCGAGAGCAAGGAAAATTATGGAATCAAATAAATAGGTATAAATGCACAAAAAACGGTATTAAATCAGGGAAAATAAGAATAAAAAATAAGCAGATTGACGAAAAATATTTTAGATATTGACTTTTCCATATACTATACTTACAATAAAAATGTAAGTGCTTACATCATAAGGAGTGGTTCACCTGATGATGTGAAAAAGGAGACGAAAAAATAGAAAAAAGAAAGGAAAGAGAAACATGAGTCGTATGAAAAGATGGTTATCTGCAGCTTTGTGTATCTGCATGGCGGCGGGGCTGGCAGGATGTGCTGCATCAGGCACCAGCGGTATCTCAGGGCGCAAGAGGATCGTGCGGATTTCCCACGCGCAGTCGGAGACCCACCCGGAGCACCTGGGGCTGCTCGCGTTCAAGGAATACGTGGAGGATAATCTGGGAGACCGGTATGAGGTGCAGATTTTTCCAAATGAGATCCTGGGGGCGGCCCAGAGGGCGATTGAGCTGACCCAGACAGGCGCTATTGATTTTGTTGTGGCCGGTACGGCCAACCTGGAGACCTTTGCCAGTGTCTACGAGATATTCAGTATGCCTTATTTATTTGACTCTGTGGAAGCTTATCATGAGACGATGATGGACACGGATTATATGGAGCAGATCTATGAATCCACAGACGAAGCAGGCTTCCGCGTTATGACCTGGTACAATGCAGGAACCAGAAGCTTCTATGCTAAGACACCCATCGAGACGCCGGATGACCTGAAGGGCAAAAAGATCCGTGTACAGCAGTCGCCGGCCAGCGTGGCCATGACACAGGCATTCGGCGCGGCAGCATCTCCTATGAGCTTCGGAGAGGTCTATACGGCAATCCAGCAGGGGGTGATCGACGGGGCGGAGAACAATGAGCTTGCCCTGACCAACAACAAGCACGGTGAGGTCGCGAAATATTACGCGTACAACAACCACCAGATGGTGCCGGATATGCTGATCGCAAACCTGAAATTCCTGGAAGGGCTGTCGGATGAGGAACGGGAAGTATTTACAGAGGCAGCAAGGCTCTCTACGGAAGTGGAGATGGAAAACTGGGATGAACAGGTAGCAGAAGCGAAGCGGATCGCGGAGGAGGACATGGGAGTCCAGTTCTCGGAGGTCGATGTGGAGGCATTTAAAGAGAAGGTGCTGCCTCTGCATGAGGAGATGCTGGAAGAGAACCCGAAGATCAGGGATTTTTACGACCATATCCAGGAGGTCAACAAGGAAGCATGTCAGGAAAAGGAGGCAGATGAGTCATGAATGCATTGAAAACACTCCGGAAAGGGATGGATTGGGTATTAAGCTCTGCATGTTTTGTCATATTCGCGTTTATGGTATGCATCGGAACATACCAGATTGTAGTACGTTATTTCTTCAACAGCCCTAGCACGGTCTCGGAAGAGCTGCTGACATACAGCTTCACCTGGATGGCCCTGCTGTCATCGGCCTATGTATTTGGAAAAAGGGACCATATGCGTATGGGATTTCTGGCGGATAAGCTGACCGGGAAAAAGAGGCTGGCGCTGGAAGTCGTGATCGAAGCGCTGATCCTGGCATTTGCCGTGATCGTACTGATCTTCGGCGGAATCCGGATCATGAACCTGACCATGACACAGGTGACGGCATCCCTTGGGATCCCTATGGGAACCGTCTATACGGTGGTGCCGCTGAGCGGCGTCCTGATCGTGATTTATACGGTTCTCAATATCATCGACCTGTGTACAGGAAGGATCGAGCTGGGCGATACGGAGGAGGCCCAGGAATAAAGAAAAGGAGGATTTTTCTATGGATATAGCAGTATTATCCGGACTGATTATTTTAGTAATGCTTGTGATTATGCTTGTAGCCGGTATGCCGATCGCGGTGGCTCTCGGAGTTTCATCCATCTGCGCGATCCTGCCAATACTGAATTTTGAGGCAACGGTTGTAACAGGGGCGCAGAGGATATTTTCGGGAATCTCAGTGTTCTCGCTTCTGGCGATTCCGTTTTTTATCCTTGCGGGAAATATTATGAACAAGGGCGGGATTGCCGTCCGGCTGATCAACCTGGCAAAGCTGGTGACCGGACGCACGCCGGGAGCCCTTGCCCAGACAAATGTAGTGGCAAATATGCTGTTTGGCTCCATATCCGGCTCCGGTACGGCTGCAGCATCCGCCATGGGTTCTATTATCGGACCGATTGAAAAGGAAGAAGGGTATGACCCCAACTTTTCCGCGGCTGCAAATATTGCCACCGCGCCAACCGGACTTCTGATCCCGCCCAGCAATGTCATGATCACATTTTCTCTGGTCAGCGGGGGAACATCCGTAGCCGCGCTCTTCATGGCGGGATATGTGCCGGGCTTTCTCTGGGGGCTTGCGTGTATGCTGGTGATCTATGTTCTGGCAAAGAAAAAAGGGTATCAGAGTACTTCCCGGTTCACCGGAAAGGAAGCGATGCAGGTGCTGCTCCAGGCGATCCCATGCCTGCTGCTGATCGTGATCGTAATCGGCGGGATCATATTCGGGATCTTTACGGCTACGGAGGGGTCGGTCGTGGCGGTCGTATACAGCCTGATCCTGTCCCTGTTTTTCTACAAATCCATCAAGCTGAAGGAACTGCCGCAGCTTTTTAAGGACAGCGCGGAGATGACGGGGATCATCATTTTCCTGATCGGTGTTTCCAGTATCATGTCATGGGTCATGGCATTTACCGGGATCCCGACAGCAATCTCCAACGGCCTGCTGGGACTGACAAACAATAAGTTCATTATCCTTCTGATCATCAATATCCTGCTGCTGGTAGTAGGCACATTTATGGATATGACTCCGGCATGTCTGATCTTTACGCCGATCTTCCTGCCCGTATGTACGGCGCTGGGGATGAATACGATCCATTTCGGGATCATGATGATCTTCAATCTGTGTATCGGAACGATCACGCCTCCGGTGGGGACTACGCTGTTTGTGGGCGTCCGTGTGGGAAATGTAAAGATCGAGACGGTGTTTAAACAGCTTTTGATCTACTTTGCGGCAATCTTTATCGTGCTGCTGCTGGTAACTTATATTCCGCAGATCTCGCTGTGGCTGCCGAGTCTGATGGGATATGTATAAGTATCGGTCGGATAGGATTACGGACAAAAATGCTTCGGCAGGCTGCATTTTAAAAGCTGATCTGCCGGAGCATGCCTCAATGATGAAGAAGACTGCCGGAGGTCGGTCCTGTCGGAGCATGTCCGGATGATAGAAAGAAATATATTAGTTTTGGAAAGAGAGGATTTATGGATGAAACAATTTATGGATCAGGATTTTTTGTTAAGTACGGAAACAGCGAGAACACTTTTTCATGAGCATGCGGCAAAGATGCCGATTCTGGATTACCACTGCCATATCAATCCGGAGGAGATCGCGAAGGACCGGAAGTTTGAGAACATCACTCAGGTATGGCTGGGAGGAGACCACTACAAATGGCGTCAGATGCGTTCTAACGGAGTGGACGAAAAGTATATCACCGGGGACGCTTCTGACCGGGAGAAGTTCCAGAAATGGGCGGAAACCCTGGAAAAGGCTATCGGAAATCCGCTGTATCACTGGAGCCATCTGGAGCTGCAGAGGTATTTCGGTTATCACGGGTATCTGAATGGAAAGACAGCGGAAGAGGTGTGGAACCTCTGCAACGCGAAGCTGCAGGAAGACGGGATGAGTGTGCGCAATCTGATTCGTCAGTCCAATGTGACGCTGCTGTGTACTACGGATGATCCGGCGGATTCCCTGGAATGGCATAAAGTGATCGCAGAAGATGATACATTTGATGTTCAGGTGCTTCCGGCATGGAGACCGGATAAAGCGATGAATATCGAGAAGCCGGATTATGCGGAGTATCTCGCAAAATTGGGGGATGCGGCAGGCATGGAGATCAAGAGCTTCGGGGATTTGAAGACAGCTCTGAAAAACAGAATGGAATTTTTTGACAGCATGGGCTGCAGGGTGTCGGATCATGCTCTGGAATACGTGATGTACGCCCCGGCGGAGGAGAGCCGGATCGAGGAACTTTTCGCAAAGCGCCTGGAAGGGAAAGCTCTGACAAAGGAAGAGGTCTTACAGTTTAAAACAGCATATATGATCTTCGTGGGAAAGGAATATCACCGTCTGGGATGGGCGATGCAGATCCATTATGGCTGCAAGCGGGATAACAATGTGTTCCGTTACGGCCTGCTTGGACCGGATACCGGGTATGACTGCATCG
>CAYQBE010000181.1:0-9061 GCA_964415625.1 uncultured Clostridium sp. | reverse complement strand
CTGCGTTAGCAGACGTAAGAGTGCGTCAGCACGGTTTTTGCGAATGGATAAGTGGGTTGGATGCTCCTTAGAGCATCCAACCGCACAGCTGGAAATTTTGTGACATTGAAAAACGCAGCAAGTCATTTTGAAAACAGGGTATTAAAGAAAGCAGAAATCTGATACAATAATGACAGCTTCAGAAAGTCAAAAGGCAAAGAGAGGTGATTTTCATGAAAGGCATTTCAAATACATTTTTACAAAACGAAGCTTTGCCGTCCCTGGATGACTGGCTACCAGATATGATCACGCCCTACAGCGGTTCCGACAGAAAGGAAGGGCTGATCAGCCCGGACGGCACGCGTTACCTTGTAAAATACGCGGAAGCGCATACCCGCCTTAATGATCTGGATACGAGCTATGTGAACAACGTAATCTCCGAATATATGTCAAGCCACATCCTCGGCATCGCCGGCTTTGAGGTACACCATACATTTATCGGTACACGCGGCGGGAGCCTTCTGGTGGCCTGCGAAAATTTCACCTCCGGCCATCAGCATCTGATCGAATTTGGCCAGTATATGCGGAAGCATTATGATTCCGGAGATATCGGCCGTGTACCTGATATCCGCCAGATCGACCACGTTCTTCACTGTGACCCTGTATTGCGGGATTATGCCGATGAATTATGGGCATCCTATTGGGAACGTTTTGTCGGAGACGCGCTTGTCGGCAACTTCGACCGGCATATGGGAAATTGGGGATATCTCACAGATACACAGGCTGAAAGAATTTATGCGTCACCAATCTATGATAACGGCAGCACCTTGTTTCCCGCTTTATCAGAAAAAGCAATGCGGGAGGATATCCTGCCCTCCGAAAAGGAGATCATGAAGAGAACGCTGCTGTTTCCCAAGGCAGCCCTTACTGTCAATGGAAATAAAGTCAGCTATCTTGACCTGCTCTCCTCCGGATACGAGCCTGCCCTGACGCAGGCTGTGATCAAAATAGTTCCTGTAATTTTGGAGAAAATGCCGGGTATCCGCAAGTTTATTGACGACCAGGAATTTCTGTCCGATACAAGAAAAACATTTTATAAGACCATGTTAAATACGCGGTCGGAAGCTATTTTGAAGCCAGCTTACGAATGCTGTGTTTCCGGGAAATTTAACACAGACGCGCGGTTGGATGCTCCTTGGAGCATCCAACCGCACAGCTGGAGAATTTTTTAGAGTGTAGACAGGGTCAGGTAAACTCAATTGGAAAAAATTAAAGCTTATTTTCTGTTGATTCAAATCAAAAAATTGATTATTATAATCTTGTCTGTAACGGAGATAAAGGTGGTTGTGATTATACATCTTTTTTATAAAAAATAAAGCGGGTGGCTGAAATTTGTACCGATTTTCAGCCACCTTGTTTTATTTTTCGGATTTGTTTCTTTTTTATATTCCTATATCAGAATTGAAAAAAGTGGGGAACTGCTCTCCTAAATAAATGTAAAATCCTGTTACTGAAAGATAACTTGGAAACACATCCTGGATGGATAAAAATTTTATGATAGTATTTAGCCATAAGATAAATAAAACAAAAGGAGGAACTCAGATAATGAGAAAGAATGAAAAAAGAACTATCATATTACAAACGATATGGAAAAGAAAAGCAGGAATGCGTGCAGGACTTGCTGTGTTATCCTTAGCTTTTGCACTGACGCTGAGCGGAAAAAGTGTTCTGGCAGCATCCTACAGCGGAGATTATCGTTATTGGTCTCAGGGTGGATCTGATTATAACGGAATGCGTGAGGTTGGTTGCTTGATCACCGCACAGGCAAAATTGCTTTACGAATCAAATGTTAACCGCAGTGATTCTTTTAATCCAGACTCCTGGTACAACTGGCTTCTGCAAAATGGCGGCATTGCAAGCAGCACAGATTTAAACATGAGAGATCATAATGCCCCTGTATATTACGCAAAATCAGCAGGCAAAAATTTGGAATACCTTGGATATTGGAAAGCTGATGATGATCAGTTATGGTACAACATCAATGCAGGGTATTACACAATTGTCCATGTAGGCGGAACAAACACAGGAGGCAGCCATTTTGTACTCATTGACAATGAATTATCCAAACAAAAAGGGGCTTTATATTGTTATGATTCATTTTCTGACAGAGGAAGCGTAGGCCAACAATTGTTATCCAGATACAGTATTCATAAAGGAGGACATGTTTACAAGGGAAATAATGCTGTTCATACCCATAGTTATGCTTCATCTGTTACGGCACAGCCGACCTGCACTCAGCCAGGGGTAAAGACGTATAACTGTTCCTGCGGATCATCATATACAGAACCCATTCAGGCAAAAGGACATAATTATGCAAAACAGATTATTGCTCCGACATTGGAAAAACAGGGATATACTTTGTATACCTGTTCAATCTGCAATGACAGTTATAAAGACAGCTATACCGATGTACCTAAAGAGTCCTCGGACGGATGGATCTACTGTGACATGCTTCCAGATGGAATTACTGCTGAAAATTACATGATTCAATATAAAAATTACTACGAAAAAATTCAGCAGTCATCACCTGGGAACGGATGGACAGACGCAGGCCAGATAAAGGATGAATGGCAGAATTCCGGAGACCCCTATACAAGCACAGAGGACTTGCAGACATCTGATTCCAGAGTACTGATTCGTTCCGTTTATTATCATTTTTGTGGAGGAAGCGCAGGAAATGAAGGAAACTATGAGCAAACCGGAAAGTTTGTCCACTATGACGAAATACCTGCTTCCAGCGTAACCGCAAGATATCTGGGAACAGATAACGGACATCCCTACTATTTTATTGACTGGATTGACGGAGGCGGACGTGTATGGTGTAAGTCAGGAGTATCCTGTGACAGTTCCTACGGAACCCACGGAAATCGCTGCTGCGCCTGGTATAAAATGAATACTTATCAGAACAGAGTCAAAGTTGTTCAAAATAAATTCAGCAAAACTTCTGACTGGACAGATAAAAAAGATGAGAATGCGGCTTCTGTAAAAATCCGCTTTAGGATTTTAGACAAATCTGCAGGGGCAAATGAAACCGGTGAATCCGGCAGCCCAACGGAACCTGTAGGAACAACTGGAACCACAGACTCAACGGGAACGAATGGGGCAAATAAGCCCGCAGACTCAACGGAATCTACGGGAACAGATGAACTCGCAGACTCAACAGAACCTACGGGGACAGATGAGTCTACAGAACCAACGGAACCAGCAGAACCAAATGAGTCTGCGGAAGGGGAAGGATCTCAAAACAAGACCGAATCAGATATAACCATCGAATACATTTTGAGCCGTCTGAAGGAAATGTTGTATGAATTATTTTCCCTTCTTTTAAAAAAATAACCTGTAAATAGTCAGTACTGCAGATTGCAAGGAGAAAAATTATATGAAGCCATCCATATATGACATTTTGGATCTTAGGATACTATTTCAATATATTAAGAATATGCAGATAATTCATGACACAGGCAGAACCTTCTATGATTACTCTGCAGAAGAAAAAAAATGCGCATATGGATGGCATAATCCATTGTTTCCACCGGAATTTAGACGTTGCTGTTTAAATGGAAAGTATTTCCAGGCAACACCATCCTGTGATTTATATTATTTAATGGCTAGTTACTACGAAAATCTGACATGCCATAAAGCACCTCATAATTTTGAATTAAATCAGTCATGGAAAAAGTATATTGCAGAAAATTCTGTCTCATGGACTAACGTACAGCGGAGCGCTACAATTGATATGATTGCAGGCTGTACCAGATGGAAAAACCATCAGAGAATCTCAAATGCAGGTGAATTATTAAATACAGATTTTGTAAAGGCCTTATCCTGGTGAATTGGAATATCTATTATAAACTTACGACTATAAATTATAGGAAATCATTATTGAATTTAAATGGACAAATATAGAATTAAGTGGCATTATAAATATAGAATATTTGAATATGTTTGGCATTTGGCACCTTTATAGATATGTCTGGAGTCTCATAATAACTGGATCAGGCAATTATCAACAGTATCAGATATTTTTTCAACAAAGTACAGAGAGTCGATAGGGAGGATGAAAAAATGTTTTGTAGAAATTGCGGCAAAGAAATGCAGGACGACTGGATGGTTTGTCCAAACTGTGGCACTAAAATATTAACAGCTTCGGTGACACAAAAGAGAAGCACCCATAATTTTGAAAGAATTAAATACCGAAACTTTTGGGCGTATTTTGTTCTCTCATTACTTACTTTTGGGATTTATGCACTCTTCTTTTTTTATGGATTTATAAAAGATATAAATAAAGTATGTGACGGAGATGGGAAAAAAAGCCCAAATTTTATAGTAGTATTATTACTGTGTATTATTACTTTTGGAATTTATGGAATATATTGGTGGTATGTGCAGGGAGATCGTTTATATAATATAGCTCCTAAATATCACGTCCAAATTCGTGAACAAGGGGGCAGCATATTACTATGGCTTATACTTGGAATGACTATAATGCCAGGACTTGGAACATTTGTTGCCTTGTATATTATGTTTGATAATATGAATACGATTGCAAAAGTATATAATGGTGATGTGTCAGAATACAACCCGCAGAAAATAAATCATCCTCATTTAGTACGCAACGCATTGATAGTATATGGAATTGCACTGGCAATAAATATTGGATTATTAGTTTTAGTTATCTATAATGTTGCTAAATCAGAATTTGCGCCGGAAAAAGAATCAAAATTAAAATATAAAAGTGAAATAGTAGACGAATCAACGACAGCAAATAGTGATACACTTATAAATCCTGATGGAATGTTGGACGCTTTTATTAATTTGGATCGATTTTTGATTGTGAGTGAGGACGGCATTGCAGATATGTATGTAACTGTATACTATGGAAATGACTCGCGAAACATAAAAGAAGTTGTATATGAAACTTTTATTTCAAAAGAATATTATACAGCTGATAAAGTAGATCCTAATAATATAAATTTATCGGACTTTTCGCAATTTTACGAAATCTTTCCAGGAGCTTCTTTTGAAAATGTTCAAGATATCGGAAATTACTATTTATTAACGGTTGATTATACAGATATGGATGATTCTGAAAGATTAAAAGAATATATAATTGCCGGAGCATTTGAAGTGGAAGGCAACGAAGAAGGAGATGTTTTAAACGCAGATTATTTTATGAAGGATTTTGAAGATAATGGGTGCGTGGAAGGCTTGTATGCTGAAAAGGAATATTCATCCTATTTTGGGAGTGGAAGAGAGGGATATATAAGTCAAAGTACTTCACAGGAAGAATATATTTTCTCGAATAGCGATAAACAATATTTATCTGAAGAAGAAGTACGAAGCACATCAGCGGAAAATTTATTTATCGGTCGTAATGAAATATTTGCGAGACATGGATATATATTCAAGAACGAAGATTTAAGGGCACATTTTGAGTCTACTTCATGGTATGTAGGCACAGTACCAGGTGACCAATTTTCTAATGAAGTATTAAACGATTTTGAAAAAAAGAATATCGAATTAATCAAAAAAATAGAAGAGGAAAAAGAATGACTATCAAACAAATTATCCTCTAAGATACTGGGTTAGCATGTGGAATGAAATGAAAGCCATCGTAAACGGCTACAATAAATTAGGAAAGCCCCATTCTTATCAGGATGGAAAAGACGGTATCAGGCTGAATAAAATAGGACGCGGGCAATTTGATCAATTGCTGGAAGTACGCAGATCAGATGGTATCTGGAAAAGATCTGCCAAAAAGTAGGCGAAATATCCGTAAACGGTAATGAAGGGATTGTAGAACAGTTAGGAAAAATGATGGGAACCAAAGTTTGAAATTGATGCTGCTGTTTACGATTGCAATCTTAAATAGTAACCATTTAGACTATGAATAGTAACAGGCAAAATTCAAATTATTGACAAAAATTGTCGTAAAATGTATAATAAAACAGATAAATTGTATACGTAAATTTCCCTCAAACCGGTAAAATCCCCCCAAATATTCAGAATAAATTTAGGTGGTACACCGGAGATTTTACTGCTTTGGTTTATTTTTACTTCCTTTAGGACGACCTGGTTTACGTTTCTTTTGCTGAGTTGCCAGAGCTTCTCGTTCCAGTGTCTTTTTGTTTTTGGAACCCTTTGGTCGACCTGGACGTCGCTTAGGCTGTTCCAGTGTCATAGCTGCTTCACGCTCAACGGTTTTCTTGTTTTTGCTGCCTTTGGGGCGTCCGGGTTTACGTCTCGGTTTATTCGAAACAACATTTTTTTCCTGTTTCGGCGGTCGGCCTGGACGGCGTTTTGCCTGCGTCTCGGAAGCATCTGGCAGTTCATGCAGCTGGCTGTTGATAGGATTCATGAACCGTCTGTTGATGTCAATGGCAAAGCTATCCAACTTATTCACAGGAACATGGAATGCTCCTAAAAGCTGCTTCTGGCGGATTGTCAGATTATTGATTGCACTATAGCTCCCGTCCGTCATCAGGACAAGCGATATGCGGTCAATCTCGCGCAGCATACGGTTTGTGTCAAGCTCAAGCTTATGACAAGCTGTCATGATTTCAGACCGCAGGATTGCGGCTACAAAGCATACGGCAAATTTCCCCATCAAACTATCAACCGAATGCACACGCGCCACATCAAACCCAAGCTGTGATTTCATGATCATAAACTGCTTTTCTGACGCGTCACGCAGATGATATACTTCATGGAGCTTTGAAGGCTCGAGTTCCCTTGACGAAGCAATCGAATAGAACCCTTTCTCATTGACCGCCTTCTGCCATGCGTCAAATTTATATTCGACCAAATAGCCAGCCCCATCTTTCTTAAGTCCGAGGTAAGAACCAAGGCCTTTGGGAATGACAGGTTTTTCGCCGTCAGCTATCGACTGACGCATTTTTTCGGCTCCCCGGAGCACTTTGCGTACCAGTGCAACCGAGCGGTCTGTTCCATTTACCCCGTCATAGTAAAGATACAGGTACGCCTCATCCGGATGATTGTTAAAAATCCGGCCTTCGGACCTGATTCCAAAGATGCCCTCCCCGGAGACAACGCTTTTTACTTTCCAGCGGATATCATCCGCATGCTCTTTCAGCATCTGAGTGTGTCCATAGGTATCGGATTTCAGCATGAGTATATAGGGATAACCGCTGTCCTTTACTGAGGTGACTACATCGTGTGTACAGAAACCACGGTCAAGTATCACGCCTTCTACGGAGATGCCGACATCTTTCAGAATGACCACGATCTTCTGGAAAGCCTTGCTGTCTACCATGCCGCCGTTGTTGATCTGGTAGGTTACCGGTCTTCCGGAAGATGCATCCACAGCCCAGATATAGCTGATGAGATTGCTGTTACGATGCGACTTGGCCTTTCCTTTCTCTGCGATGCCGCCATCTTTCATGGAGCAGTCATTGTTCGAACCATCAATGCTGAGCCAGGCTTTTGTAATCCCGCTGCGTCGGCATTCCTTGAGCCAGAGCAGACGGAACTGATGGTTTGCATCCTCAGACATATGGCGATGGAACAGATCAGAATACCAACTGTCACTGTAGGCTTCTTTTGAATAAAGCACTTCGCGGGACATCCTGTCTTCGAAAAGCTGGGTAGTGTCACTCCTGTCTGAAATGGAATACATAGCGTAATCCATGACCGCATTGGCATACATCGGCCCATAAATTTCATGAAGGATAGGGTACAGATTCGTTGTGTGGCCTATCCCAAGGGAAAGCATGTACATTCCCATGTGCAGCTCATGTGCCGGAAAACTTTTTTCATGATACTGACGCTCCCATTCTGATGGATAGAGATAGCGGTACATATCATTTGGATGCATCATCGTTTCACTGGTGGCATGACCAATCACCTTCCGTTTTGTTTTGCCGCTGCCATCATTCGACATGAGAAAAACGCGTCCATCGCTGTGGTTGATATAGGATTCTTTCGGTCTCGGAATCTCGTGGAGTTCCCAATAAATATGTGCCATAAATATTACTCCTCATATAATTACCATTATTAATAATTATTATACAATATATTTGATAATATTTCAAGCGTTTGGTTAACAAAAGAACCCTATATTTTCGGCGTTTTATGGCATTTCTACAAAAATATTAAAAGCAAAAATATTATAATCTTTTACCGTTTTGTTGGTAATTTACGTGTATAATTAAAAAATATCGTACAATTTCTAAAAACTATTTGAGGAGGAAAAAGGAATGGCATTTTGCAAAAATTGTGGAGAACAAATTGATGATCGCGCGGTCGTGTGTCCCAAATGTGGCGTCCCACAGTCAACGGAACCCGCAACTGTAGACAACGGCGGAGTTTTGTGGGGACTTCTTGGCTGCTGTATCCCTTTGGTCGGTCTGATCCTGTTCTTGGTTTGGAAGGACACAAAGCCTAAGACTGCCAAAGCAGCAGGACTTGGCGCATTAATCAGTGTAGCTGTTGGTATCGCATTCTATGCTTTAATGTTCATTATTGGCATCGGCAGCGCGGCAATGTATTAAGGAGATGGCATGGATATATAAATGGCTGCCGATTTTCTTTGGATGCCATTGCAGGCCAGAAAGATCTTTTTATTTTCGGAACAGGCAATTTCCTGTTTGCGCGCGCTGTACCGGAGAACTTGTAGGAATATTGGCAGCTTTTTTCTCATGGACCATATGGCATCCTGACGCGATATGGTCATGTATCCTGATGATTCCGCTTATACTTGACGGGCTGCTTCAGCTTTGCACGGATTATGAAAGCAGAAACTTCCGTCGATTATGGACCGGAATATTATTTGGCTACAGCCTGATAAACTTATTCTTTCTATCATTGGCGAGAGTATATCATTGGGGATATGCCGCAGGAATGAATCTGAAGAGTATGTAAAAAGTAAAATTGAATGATTGTTAAAGTTTAGCGTTCCAGAAGTAAAACTCTTCTGGAACGTCTTTTTTTGCTCCATATTCCAAAATCGTAAGCGACAAATAATCGGCGTCTATAAAAGGAGTGCAGCCTGTGATATCGTACA
>CAYQBE010000180.1:0-9155 GCA_964415625.1 uncultured Clostridium sp. | reverse complement strand
CCAGACTCATTTTGGAAATCAAATCCTGATGCTTTAACATTTTTCACCTCTCCAAGTTTCAACAGTAACTTCCCGTCTTTTATACCTTTTTACCGCCAGAACTTCCAGAACGATCAAAGCCGCCGCAAGCACCACATCAATTCCAATGGCCGCCTTTTTCCAGACTGCCATCCCTGCATTAAAGTTTTCTTCTTCATAGGAACGGGAATTTACGATGGTATACATAATATGCTTACTTGCCTGACGCATTGCCTGGATTGCCGTCGCACTGGCCGTATCTTGCAGGTAATTACATCCGTTGTCGTAGTTGATCAGGCAGAGATCCCCGCCGTTTCGGATCGCCTGGTCTGCGTCCATATAATTAAAGTTTCCGTTATAATCTGTCAGCACCATGCCGTTGAATCCCCATTCTCCGCGGAGAATCCCGTTGATCGTGCCATTGCATGCACCTGCCCATGTCGTGCCGATATAGTTGTAGGAAGACATCACTGCGTCCGCCCCTCCGGTTTTCACCGCAATCTCAAATGGCTTTAAGTATATTTCACGGGTTGCCTGTTCATTGGACCATGTACAGATCATTGCCTGCCTGTTATATTCCTGGTCATTGAGTACAAAATGCTTGATGTAAGCATATACGCCGTACTCCTCTGCCCCGATCACGGCATTTGCCGCCATATATCCGGAAAGTACGCCGTCCTCTGAATAATACTCAAAATTCCGTCCGCCAAAAGGCGTCCTGTGGCAGTTCATTGCCGGAGCGTACCAACCGGATACGTTCATCTCGTCCGCCATTTCCCCGATTCCTTCTCCGAAAAGCTTCGCCATCTCTTTATTCCACGTACATGCAATCATCGTTCCTGATGGAAAACCAATGGAGCCGACACCGGTAAAGTTATTATTGATGGAAGCCGGGCCGTCACAGTCTACTGTAGACACCAGTCCCACGCTGGGCGCTTCGACTGTCGCAAATCCGCCCATTGCAATCAGTTCGTTCATCTCATCCACCGTCATCTGGTCGAGAAGTGTTTCCCAACGCTCATCGTCAAATTCAGCGCCCCGGAGTTCCACCAGTTCCATGCCGTTTTTCGCTCCTGTCACCGGCATCTCATCGTCTGCGTTATTGTAATCCTCCGGGTTATAGGTATCATTATTTAAAAAGTTTTCTTTGTACTCGTCAGATAATACATAGGAGGGTTCCGCCGTAGCCGTATCGTAGTTCGCGAACCCGTCCTCGCGGGACAGATATTCAATATCGCCCTCTTCATACGCAAGCTGCGTCACTGCCGCCGTCTCATCGGAGCTCCGTTTGTTCCCTTCATCATATGTAACTGTCTTGTCTACAGTATAAATCCTGCTGTCAACCTTGTTGTGGGAATCTGTATTTACTGATATTTCGTAATCTCCCTGCTCCAACACATAGCAGCCTGCCTCTTTGTTGTCAAAGGACGCCATATCCTCCTGATTGAAAGAGAAACTGATCGTCTGGGAATCTCCCGGCTCCAACAATTCTGTCTTTTCAAAATCAATTAGATTGGCAGAGGCTTTTTCGATCCCTCCGTTGGTGTAAGGCGGCTCATAGTAGATCTCCACCACATCCTTGCCCGCCGTATCTCCGGTATTTGTCACGGTAACCTCAAATGAAACGGTATCTCCCTCTGTCTTGAGGTCGCTCATTTCCTGTGAAAATTCCGTGTAGCTTAAGCCATATCCGAATGGGTACTGCACCAACTCATCATAGTCGATCAGACCCTCCTCTGCGGCTGTCTCATAAAATTTGTATCCGGTGTAAATGCCTTCCACATAGTTTACAAACGACGGCGTTGTCGGATCTCCCCAGGAATCCCCGGTAAATTCTGTCATATTTTCATAGGTAAAACGTCCAAAATTGTTGATATACGGAGTCTGTGAAAAATCAGTCACAAACGTATCCGGCGTCCTTCCGGACGGATTGACTGTTCCGTTCAAAACCGTGCCTAACGCGTTGAATCCGTTCTGCCCCGGGCCTGCGCACCATACGGCGCCTTTGATCTGTTCATGCTCCCGGATGAAGCTTAAGTTCATGGCATTGGAGCCGTTTAAGACTACGATGACATTATCAAAATTCTGGCACACCAGGTCAACCATATCCGCCTCAGACTGGGACAGGTCAAGATAGGTCTTTCCTTCCGGGAAGTCTTCATAGTCTGACGAATTGTCATTGTAGGCTGCCGCGAACATCTGGCTGCCCGCCCAGATCTCGTCTACCTTTGTCATATCCATAGGCAGGTCCGCATGCTCCGCCCCTGTACGGGACAGCACGATCAGGGCCGTATCGGAAAATTCCTTCGCGTTTTCCATCAGCTCATCGGAATAGGTATCCGCCGGAGGCTCCGGCAGCGTCCAGTCCTGCATAAATGGGGAGATCTCCGGATGGTCTTCCCTGTATTCGGTGTAGAAATCTGAAATCTCTGTATTCAGGTTAAAGCCTGCGTTTTCCAGACCCTGCAGAAGCGTTACTTTCTCATAATTGTCATTCAATGCGCCGGAACCTGTCCCGCCGTAACATGGATTTGTTGACGCCCAGCCAAATACGTTCAGGTTCGGGGATTCTTTTAAGGGAAGCGCCTGTCCCTTATTTTCCAGAAGGACTACTCCCTCTTCCGCGATCTCCAGACAGGATTCTTCTGCTTTCCCCAGTGTCTCCTCACTCAGCGAACCGTCGCCGAATGCAAGGGTCAGAAGATTTTCAACCGGCCCGAAACAGATCATATTTACCACGATAACCAACGCCAGCAAGATTGCGATGAGACTTTCCGCACGAATCAGTTTCCTTTTTGCCGCCGCCATTTTTCGGACTGCGATCATGACTGCAATGCCAAGAACTAACACAACTGCAAAACCAATCAGATATGGTTTGCATAGATTCAGGATGTTTAGGACATCACCCCAATTAATATCTAACATTGATATTTCCTCCCTTTTCATATGCTTTTTTGCAGGATGGTCATTCCTTTGATGTCTTTATTATAAATGACGGAAAAGCCACAGGGAAGTTTCGATTTTGTACATGGGTGAAACTATTCGATACAACTATTGGAAAAGAACAAACAACAGGCAGCTGGTTATCAGCTGCCCGGTTCCTCATAATGTTTCAGTTTTCAGATGCTTTTGGACAAGATAAAGAAATTCCTGCATATCCTCAGAAGGCTCTTTGGAAACAATCATCCCGTATGGAAGAAGGTATGTGTGTTCCAGCGGAATATTGACCAGCATTGGATGAATATTCTCCCAGCATTCCAGGGATAAAAGAATTGCATTGCTTTCTGCACAGTGATTGAAGGTCTGGATATTATAATCCGGTGGAATGCTCTCGATCATAATATCCAAATGCTCATTGATAATGTCCTGACGGATTTTATCATTGACCGGACTCGTTCCCCTCTGCATGACCATAAGCCGGTAATGGTCAAGATCCTGAAATGATAATACACTTTTCTTCGCAAGGGGATGCCTGCGGGGTAAGGTCAGGCAGAAGCGGTACTGCCCGATCGGGACAAACTGTAAATTGGGCTTTTCGGCATACGCAGAGTATGGCCCTATGACAAAATCACAGCTCCCATCCGGTTTAAAATAGTATTCCTCGTCATCATGGAAATTAACAATCTGCAGTTTAAACTGCGGACAGGAATCTTCCATTTCATCCCACAATTCTAAGAACGCATGGCAGGGATACAAAAGGAAATTTCCCATGCGTATATTTCGCACAGAAGAGGCGTCAGCATTTCTTGCCCGTTGTATAGCCTCTTCTGAAAAATGCATCATTTTTAATGTGTCTTTATAAAAAGTACGGCCGGCCTCTGTCAACGTGACACCATGGCTGGATCGCTTAAACAATTTTACCTCCAGCCTTGTTTCCAACTGGTTCACCTGCTTTATTACCGCTGTACGAGATATAAACAACTTATCCGCTGCTTTTGAAAAACTGTTATTTTCAGCCACAGCCCGAAAAGCATCTAAATAACTGTTGTACATAGAATCTCTCCAAACTTCCTTAATCATGCACTTTATAGTTTGCAAGCAGCATTTCACCGATTCCCGGAGCTTCCGGATCATGAAATCCTTTCCCGGTATCTAATGTCCGCATTTGCTCCATCTCATCCGTTGTCAGTTCAAAGTCAAATATGTCGATATTGCCTTTAATCCTTTCTGGATTCGTTGACTTTGGAAGCACAATAAATCCCTCCTGCACTTCAAATCTTAAAATCACTTGCCCTGCATTTTTTCCATACTTCCTGGCAAGCTGTTCTACCGTTTTATGTGTAAGCAAATCTGAATTACCATGCCCTAAAGGATAGTACGCCTCCAGCTTCACACCATCTCCCCGCATCGTTTCACGAAGTTTCTTCTGCTGGAAAAATGGATGGCATTCCACCTGATTGACCGCAGGCTTTGTGGTAAACTGCGGAACAAATTCATGATAAATTTTAGGTGTCATGTTGCTAATTCCAATAGACTTTAATTTTCCTTCTTTTTTTGCTTCTTCCAGCGCTTTCCATGCCCCTGCGACATCACCGTATGGCTGATGCAGCAGATACAGGTCGATTGTGCCTAACCCAAGATTATTGATGGAAACCTCAATTCCTTTTTTTGCCGCTTCATATCCATAATCCTGAAGCCATAGCTTGCTTGTGATAAAAATTTCCTCCCTTGGGATGCCGCTGTCCCTGACTGCCTTCCCCACCTCAGCCTCGTTAAAATATGCCGCCGCAGTATCAATATGGCGGTATCCTGCCGCAAGTGCCTCCTTCACCGCCTGATAAGTGCTTCCGTCATTAGGTATCATAAAAACACCGAAACCGACTGCTGGAATTTTATTCCCATCATTTAATACAATGTACTCCATAAAATTCATAAATAATAATCTCCTTTTCTTTTATTTTCCTTTTCCGTTTTCACGCATTTTAATCCTTAAATAATCCATATGTTCAAGCTGCTTTTCTTTTAAGTGGATTTCATCCAATGTCTTGTTCCGCTTTGCATCCAGCATCTGCATCCTCTCCCTGCGTGTAATGTCACCCTTTATCAACAGCCGCATATAAACTTCTACTTCGTCTTTCTGAAATCCCATGTCATGCAGAGCCATAATCATACTGAGACGTTCTAAATCTGTATCATCATACTGCCAGTTGTCCATGGCCAGCCTGACCGCACCACAAAGCCCCCAGCTTTTATACTCTTCCAGTATCTTTGCAGGAATATGGAATCTCTCACAGACTTCGCTTCCTGTCATATATCTACCCCTTTCAAAAAATATAGACATTCCGTTCGGAATATCTATATTATAACTTGTGTATTTATATATGTCTAATGCTTATGTTGTATTCATTGTAATTCATTTTTCGAATTTTTAAGAAATTGAATAAATGCATTTGATGTTGCAGAAAAAAACTGTCTATCCTTCCATGCCAGTACAGAACTCAACTCCAGTTTTGGCTCAAACGGGACAAAACACAAGCCGTCATACTGACAATTTAAACGAATGCAGACCGCAGCCCCCATATTCTGCCGCACCAGCGTTGCAGCATTGTAAAGCAGATTGTAGGTTGCCAGAGGTGTCATCTGGCTGGCATATCTGCCAGACCAGTTTCCCAGAGCATTATGCACCTGCTCATCCCTGACAGTAATAAGCGGAGTACCGACCAAATCCCCTGGATGAATCACTCCGGATGATGCAAATGGAGAATCCGTTCGTACCAGGGCTCCCCACTGTTCTTTTTTTTCCATGCGGATAAAATCATATTTTCCGATATCTACTGGTTCTATTAACAATCCAAAGTCAAGAGTGCCATCTTCCAGCCATTCCTTAATATCATTATTGTATCCGCTATGGATATGGAATTTTACAAGAGGATGTCTTTCGCTAAATTCTGCCAGAATTCCCGACAGTTCCTCCATACTTAAAAGTTCACCGCAGCCAACAGCGATTTCCCCTGTCAGGGTTCCTTCCTGCTGTGTCAGTTCATCCTTCGCCCTGTCTGCAAGATTGATCAGTTCCTGCGCCCTGCGGCGGAACAGCATCCCTTCACTGGTAAGCAGAACGCTATGCTTACTGCGTTTTAATAATTTTACTCCCAATTCCTCCTCCAGCTGCATCAATTGCCTCGATAAAGTCGGTTGTGAAATATGGAGCAGTTGTGCTGCTTTTGTTATATTCTCTTCCCTAGCTACTGTCAAGAAATAACCGATCACCCTTAAATCCATAGTATCCTCCGCCTCTAATAATTGATTTCCAGATTTAATATCGTAAGCCATGAATTGTCAGACCCTCATCTACAATAAGTTATAGCTTATTATTTTTAATCCTGTCAACCAAAATTTGTAAGTATCGGATATGTCATCATTGCCAAACACAACGATCATATT
Organism: uncultured Clostridium sp.; assembly: GCA_964415625.1. GTDB lineage: Bacteria > Bacillota > Clostridia > Lachnospirales > Lachnospiraceae > Schaedlerella. Next base: position 2,753 of record CAYQBE010000180.1, on the reverse strand, counting down.
TTTTTCTTGCTATCCCTCCTCGTGTTTACAATAATCTGACAGTCCTATCAGCTTTACGCGTTCTTTCATCCATTCATTCGGTGTATGGATTGCCAAAAGCTGTTTTCCATGGAATCCCTCAAATACCATCCCATGCCCTCCGTCATAAGCCATAACGGGCATTTTGTCATGCTTCCATCCTCCCATTAATCCTCCTGACGTATGGGACATCCCAATCGCATATCCATTTTGTCCATAACTAGACCAAAGCATGTGGAATTCTCCTGTCCCATCTGGCATCACATATGGCCCGTCCGTTACAAATCCCCGATGTCCAAACTCTTCATGCAACACTGTCCATTCTGCCTCCGAGGCTCTGAATAATATTAAGGGTTCTCCTTTCGAATATCTCAGGTCTTCACTCAATTCTAAAACACATATCTCTCCATCTCCAGTCTGGATCCATTCGTGACAAAAAACCAGATATACTTTCGCATGTTCAAATACCAATGTTCCGTCCAGGCATTCCCAGTCTGTGGGCGTTACGGGTTCATTTTGCAAAGGGATAAACGGTCCTGCTGGCAGATCACTCCATAAAATCTGTACACCTCTGCACCTCCCCTCTGCTTTAAAACTCGCAATCATATAATATCTCTCCCTGTATTCCCAAACCTCTGGTGCCCAGAAATTCCTGTCTGCCCAAAAATCAGAATCAGGCCGGAACGCCGGAAACGGTCCTTCAAACCATTCCAGATCATATGTTTTATAATAATCAAAACCTACGCCTGGTCCATCCCAATTATTGTGATCCGTTGTTCCATATAAATAATAACATTCCTTCTGTTTAAGGAAAAAAGGATCCCGTATTCTAATATCCGCCAATTTATATTTTTTCATATCTAACCCTTTACCGAGCCTGCTGTCATGCCTGAAATAATATGTTTCTGAAGCACCAGGTAAACAATTGCAACAGGCAGTGTAGAGAGGACTACATTGGCAAATACCAGCTGCCAGTCAGAGCTGTGATTTCCGAAAAAATTATATACCGTCAATGGCAGTGTATAATTCCGTGCGCTGTTTAAGAAATAAATCGAAATGCCAAAGTCATTCCAAACAGCCATAAAGTTCACAATAATTGCCGTAATCGTCACCGGCTGAAGCAAGGGAAATATAATCTTAAAAAATAGCTGTATATGATTTGCGCCATCCAGCCAGGCGGATTCATCAATCTCTATCGGGATGCTTTTAATAAATCCTGTATACAGAAATACCGTAAATGACATATTTGCAACTACAAGCACCAGTACCGCAGCAACCTCATGGCTTAAATGCAGAAAATTACATACAAAATATGTCGGGATAATCTGTACAGGAAGAACAAGCCCAAAGATTACGATCATATTGATTATTTTCGAAAATCTAGTCTTTTTTCGTTCCAGTACAAAAGCCATGGAAGAACACAGAACAATCAGCAGAGCTACACAGACAACCGTAATGACCATGCTGTTCGTAAATCCCCGGAGTATTCCACCTTCCTCCATCATTTGGCTGTAGTTCTCAAAAATATGCCATGACGATGGTATTTTCATATTCATCAATGCTGCTTCGGTTCTGTCTTTAAATGAATTGATAATCACCATGAAAATAGGGATAAGTATGATTAATGCGCACACCCAAAGTATTACACTTACAATTCCGTTTATGATTTTCCGTTTTTTCACATTTCTACCTCCCGATTCGCAATATATTTATAGGTAGGCATTGCGATTGCCGCAATAACAAGAGCTAACAGGACACTTGCAGCACAGCCTTCTCCCAGTCTGCCTGAACCAAAGGATTTGAAAATAATCGTTCCAAATACTTCTGTCGCGGTTCCCGGCCCCCCCCCTGGGTCGTAGCCTGAATCAAATCGAAAACTTTCAGTCCGCCGATTATGTTGATGATCAGGGCATTGTTAAATGCGGGAAGCAGCAGAGGGAATGTTACATAGCGGAATTTTTTCCACCCACCGGCCCCGTCAATCTCTGCAGCCTCATAGTATTCTTTTCCAATATTCTGCATTCCTGACAATAAGATAACCATTGTAAATCCTGACCATTTCCATATCTCAATCGCGCAGACCGAAAAGATTGCCAGCTTTGTATCAATCAGCCATGACTGTGCCAGTCCGCTAAGGCCTATAGAATTCAGGAAGCCGTTGATCAACCCGTTCGTAGGGTGCATAAGGGACGAAAAGATGAGACCAACTGCCACAGTATTGATAACCGCCGGCAGGAAAAATATAGTCCTGAGTGCATTTGTTAAAGCCAGCTTCTGATTTAGTGCAACAGCCAGAGCCAATCCAAACAGCATTTTGAACACAGTTGTAACTACTGCAAATATAAATGAATTAAAAATGGCTCCTCTCATATTGGGTTGTGTAAAAACATCCAGATAATTTTGTATTCCTCCAAATCTTGCAGACGAAATATTAAATCCCAGTATCTTTACAAAAGACAGCCCCAGCCCCCCTAATGCCGGTAATATAAAAAACAAAGCATATAGTATCAGCCCCGGAACTGCCAATGAATACGAATATCTGCTAATCTTACTTTTATTCATAGATAAACTCCTCGTACAATTCATTTTGCAAAGGCTACCTGAAAATCAGTTCAACAATATTTTCTAAAATCCTTAGTATATTGTATGCGGACTTCTTTTTCCGGCAGCCTTTTATAAACCCAAAAGTCGTATAATACGCACTAAAAATATTTAGTGTGTAGACATCCCTAATT
>CAYQBE010000179.1:0-9244 GCA_964415625.1 uncultured Clostridium sp. | reverse complement strand
TGAACAGCCCGGCGGACAAGCAGGTGACATTTGCCGAGGTGGCAGGACTGAAGGAAGAAAAGGAAGAGCTGGAAGAGATCGTAGACTTTCTGAAGGCTCCGAAGAAATATATCCAGGTAGGGGCCAGGATCCCGAAGGGGGTTCTTCTGGAGGGGCCTCCGGGAACCGGCAAGACGCTGCTTGCCAAGGCCATCGCCGGAGAGGCTGGAGTGCCATTTTTCAGTATTTCCGGTTCTGATTTTGTGGAAATGTTCGTGGGTGTAGGCGCGTCCCGTGTACGCGACCTGTTCCAGGATGCCAAGAAAAACGCCCCCTGTATTATCTTTATTGATGAGATCGACGCCGTGGCAAGGCGCCGTGGGAGCGGACTCGGCGGCGGACATGACGAGAGAGAACAGACCCTGAACCAGCTCCTGGTAGAGATGGACGGATTCGGGGTCAACGAAGGGATCATCGTGATGGCGGCGACCAACCGCAAGGATATCCTGGATCCCGCAATCCTGCGTCCGGGACGTTTTGACCGGAACGTGATCGTAGGCCGTCCGGATGTGGGTGGACGGGAAGAGATCCTGAAGGTCCACGCGAAGAACAAGCCTCTGGGCGATGATGTGGATCTCAAGCAGATCGCGCAGACCACCGCGGGATTTACCGGGGCGGATCTGGAAAACCTGCTGAATGAAGCCGCGATCCTGGCAGCCAGGGATAACCGGATCTTTCTGCAGCAGAAGGACATCCGCCATGCATTTGTTAAAGTGGGGATCGGACCAGAGAAGAAGAGCCGTATCGTATCAGAAAAAGAAAGGAGGATCACAGCGTATCATGAGGCGGGACATGCGATCCTGTTTCACGTACTGCCGGATGTAGGGCCGGTCTACAGCGTGTCGATCGTACCCACCGGGGCAGCAGGGGGCTATACCATGCCGCTTCCGGAGCGTGACGACATGTTCAATACAAAAGGACATATGCTGCAGCAGATCACCGTATCCTTAGGAGGACGTGTGGCGGAGGAAGAGATCTTCGACGACATTACCACCGGAGCATCTCAGGATATCCGCCAGGCGACAGCGATCGCAAAATCTATGATCACCAAGTTCGGTATGTCCGAGCGCCTCGGCCTGATCAACTATGACAATGACAGCGACGAGGTATTCATCGGCAGGGACTTCGGCCATACCTCCAGAGGGTACGGAGAGAAGATCGCAGGCACCATTGATGAAGAGGTAAAGAGGATCATTGATGAGTGCTACAACCGGGCAAGGGGACTTTTGCAGGAGTATCATTCCGTATTGGATGCATGCGCGAAGCTGCTCCTTGAGAAGGAAAAGATATCACGGAAAGAATTTGAAGCACTTTTTGACAAGCCTTTTGCAGGGAATCCGGACGTTCTGGATATGGACGGGATCCATTCGGATGTATATCCTGCAGGAATCTAAAAACGTATACGGAGCGTCAGATAAATCTGCTGCTCAAAATAACAAATCAGATTATTTGAATGTAGTTCCTGAATTTGGGGAGGGAATGACAGAGATACCGGATGTGAGTGCATAGGCAACAATTGGAGAAGGCTGGCACAGTGTTATATTTCTTGCACGAATAAGGGGGTACAAAATGCAATCACAGTTTTTTAAATCTTGGAAAAAAAGAATGCGATGGCCAAAGGGTGACTACAGACAGGAAAGGCATGAATTTGGAGAGGAACATCAGAACCTGGATGCAGGAATAGAACGTAAAGAGGAAAAGTCAGAGACCGTTATCAAAACAGAGGAAGATACGGAAGAGGTCTGTGAACCAATCAATCAAAAAGGAGATTTCAGGATGTGCAGAGACGCATTGTTCTGCGACGGGACTTCTTCCTATGTGATACCGCCTGAGCCTGTGGAAGGGCAGAGGATCCGGCTGCGTTTCCGCATGGCCCGGAACAATGTCAGTACGGTTCTTTTGGTGGCGGATTCGGGAATCTATCAGATGGAACGGGTACTCACGCGCGGCGTATTTGATTATTACGAGATTGGCTGGAAGCTTGGCAGTGAAGCTTTTTCCTACTATTTTGAGATCCACTGCGGAGATGAGGTCTGCTATTATGACCGTACCGGCGTGTCGGACGAGATCAAGCCTCATTATTCGTTCCGGATCGTACCGGGATTTTCTACACCGAACTGGGCAAAAGGCGCCGTCATGTATCAGATTTTCGTGGATCGTTTTTATAATGGGAATCCGGAAAATGATGTGAAAGACCGGGAATACATCTATATCGGCGAGCCTGTCAGAAAAGTGGACGACTGGAACGAGCTGCCCCATGCCATGGATGTGCGCAGATTTTACGGAGGCGACCTCCAGGGCGTGATGGAAAAGCTGGATTATCTGCAGGAGCTGGGCGTGGAGGTGATCTACTTTAACCCGCTGTTTGTATCGCCTTCCAACCATAAATATGATATCCAGGATTACGATTATATAGACCCGCATTTTGGGGTCATCATTCAGGACGGAGACCAGGCGCTGCCGGAAGGAGCCGAGGATAATACAAACGCGGAATTGTATAAAAAGCGTGTCGGAGACCTGGAAAATCTGAAAGCAAGCAACGAACTGTTCATCCGTCTGGTAGAAGAGATCCACCGCCGGGGCATGCGGGTGATCCTTGACGGAGTATTTAACCACTGCGGTTCCTTCAATAAATGGATGGACCGGGAGCGGATCTATGAGAATCAGGAAGGCTATGAGAAGGGCGCGTTTATCAGCAAGGACAGCCCATACCGAAGCTTTTTCCATTTTCATAATCATGAAGATGAGGCATGGCCGTACAATGCCAGCTACGACGGGTGGTGGGGGAATGACACCCTGCCGAAGATGAACTATGAGGATTCCCGGAAGCTGGAAGATTATATTATGGCGATCGGCAGGAAATGGGTGTCTCCGCCTTATAACGTAGACGGATGGCGGCTGGATGTGGCGGCGGACTTAGGCCATACCAATGAGTATAACCATGCCTTCTGGAAACGGTTCCGAAAAGAGATCAAGGGAGTCAGGCCTGACGCGCTGATTCTGGCGGAGCACTATGGAGACCCTGCGGAATGGCTGCAGGGGGACGAGTGGGACAGCATCATGAACTATGACGCGTTTATGGAACCGCTGACCTGGTTTCTGACCGGGATGGAAAAGCACAGCGACGAATACAGGCCGGATCTGTTAGGAAATGCAGATTATTTTGTCAATACGATGAACCATTTCATGTCCTGTATGCAGACTTCATCCCTGCAGACGGCGATGAACGAGCTTTCCAATCACGACCACTCCCGTTTTCTGACACGGACCAACCAGGTGGCGGGCCGTCTGGGCGGTATGGATCACAGAGCCGCTGAGGAGGGAGTCAGCCTTGCTGTCATGTCGGAAGCGGTCGCGGTGCAGATGACCTGGGTCGGGGCGCCTACGGTATACTATGGGGACGAGGCAGGTCTGTGCGGATTTACGGATCCGGACAGCCGGAGACCGTACCCATGGGGAAAAGAGAACCGGCGGATGGTAGAGTTTCATCGGGAAATGATCAGGATACATAAGAATGAGCGGCCGCTGCGCACAGGTTCCTTACGGATGCTGTACTGGGAGAATGATGTGCTGGCGTACGGAAGGTTTCAGGGCGACGAACAGGTAGTTGTGATCCTGAACAACAGTGAGAGCCTTCGGGAGGTCACTGTCCCGGTTTGGATGGCGGAAGTCCCTGTCACAGGAAGGATGAAACGGCTGATTTATTCCTATGAAGACGGCTTTACAACAAAAAAGGATGAATACATTATTCATAATGGAGAAATCGTAGTGAATATGGGGCGGCACTCCGTACTCGTTGCGAAAACAAAACGGGCAGACGGATGATCTGCCCATTTTCATATCAGCGTATGAGGGCATTCTCGGAAACTCAGCTGCAAAGATGGGTGCAGGGGAGTCCACGAGAGTGTTCTATGTAAAAAAGGTGTGCATTTATGGAGAGGAGGGAAGTCTATGGAGCAGTTATATACACGTTGGGGAAGGGCGCTTGACGCAAATGGCATTTTACAGGAATACCCGCGCCCTTTGCTGAGACGGGGCAGCTATGTCAACCTGAATGGATACTGGGACTATGCATTTACGAAGGAATTTAAAAAACCGGAAACATATGACGGCAGGATCCTGGTGCCGTTTTCGCCCGAAACCGTACTTTCCGGAGTGGAACGGCAGCTTAAGCCGGATGAGTATCTGTGGTACCGCCGGCAGATTGACTGCGCAATACAAAATGATGGTATGCGCCTGATCCTTCACTTCGGCGCAGTGGATCAGGCATGCAGGGTGTACGTAAATGGAAAAGAAGCCGCTAGGCATGCGGGAGGATATCTCCCCTTTTCCGCAGATATCACGAAGTACCTTCACTGCGGGAAATCCGCGTCAATACCGGATGAAACCGCTCCCCGGACGGGAGCAGAACCGTCCGGCGTCTGTCCGGGAACCGTGGAGTTTGACAGAGCTGAAATGCAAAATGAGATCGTGGTTGCGGTCAAGGACCTGAGCGATACCTCTTACCACGCAAAGGGGAAGCAGAAGCTGAAAAAGGGCGGCATGTTCTATACCGCCCAGAGCGGTATCTGGCAGACCGTCTGGATGGAGTACGTGCCGGAGAACTATATAGAGGAGCTGATCACAGAGCCGGAGCTGGATCAAAAACGTGTCCGGATTTTTGTCCGGTCACAGAATCCGGAGCCTGTTACGATCCGGGTTCAGGCGCCCCGCATCCATTTATCGGCCGATGAGAAGGCATGGGAGCCATCCAAACGGCCGGAAGAGCAGCACACGGAAGCAGCCCGTATCCATCAGCATGAACCAATACAGACGCAGGCATCCGGGCTGCTCCAGGCTTCGGCCGGACCGGAGCATCCTCCGATAACAGCGGAAATTTCCGGCATGTCCAACGCGTATCTTGAAATTCCGATTCCGGAGGTCCGTCCGTGGACCTGCGAGGAACCCTGGCTCTATGATTTTACCGTAACCATGGGGGAAGACCGGGTAGAAAGCTACTTTGCCCTCCGGACATTCACTGTGGAACCGGATGCGGAAGGGATCCCCCGCATCTGCCTGAACGGTGAGGTTCAGTTCCAGAACGGCGTCCTTGACCAGGGCTACTGGCCGGACGGGCTGTATACCGCGCCCTCGGATGATGCGCTGATCTTCGATATCCTGGAAATGAAGAAGCTGGGCTTCAACATGCTCCGGAAGCATATCAAGATCGAACCCCAGAGATGGTATTATCACTGCGACCGCCTGGGAATGGTGGTCTGGCAGGACATGGTGAACGGGGGAACCTACTACAGGCACTGGTTTGTGACCTACGCCGCGACGCTGATCTCCTGGAAAAAATGGAAGCTGTCGGATATCTATCCCCACCTGCTGTCGCGCACCCATAAGGAGGGCCGGCTGGAATTTGTCCGGGAGATGAAGGAGACGATCCGGATCCTGAAAGGACATCCGTCTATTGCGGTATGGGTGATCTTCAACGAGGGCTGGGGACAGTTCCAGACAGAGGATATGACGAGGATCGCTAGATCCTGCGACAGCACCCGGCTGATCGACCAGGCAAGCGGATGGTTTGACCAGAAGGGCGGGGATCTGCAGAGCGTGCACAATTATTTCTTTAAGCTGGAATTTGCGGCAGAAAAGGAGCGCGCCACCGTATTGTCGGAATTTGGAGGATATTCCCTGCGGGTTGCGGGACACAGCGCCTGCAGCAAGCTCTATGGCTATGGAACGCATAAAACACTGGACAGCCTGAATGCCGCGTTTCAGGAGCAGATGGAAAAGGTAAAGGCGCAGATCCCAAAAGGATTGTGTGCCAGTGTTTATACACAGCTGAGTGATGTGGAAGAAGAGATGAACGGGATTTTCACCTATGACCGGGAAATACGGAAGATAATCCCTTGACATTTTTGGAGCCGTATGCTAACATTTCAAAACAGGTAAAAGAATAAACGCAATGACGAAGAGAGGCACACAGCCGTCTTCTTACGAATCATCAGAATATGATTTTTGAGAAGGCGGTTTTTATTTTTAAGAAAGAAGGAGAGATAAAAATGTCAGAGAGACCAAAGTATTACATCACAACTGCGATTGCCTATACATCCGGCAAGCCGCATATCGGCAACACCTATGAGATCGTTCTTGCGGACGCGATCGCGCGGTACAAGAGGATTCAGGGATATGATGTGTTTTTCCAGACCGGGACGGACGAGCACGGGCAGAAGATCGAACTGAAAGCAGAAGAGGCAGGGGTGTCGCCGAAGGAGTTTGTGGACGGCGTATCGACCGAGATCAAACGGATCTGGGATCTGATGGACACCTCTTATGACAAGTTCATCCGTACAACGGACGGATATCATGAGAAGCAGGTGCAGAAGATCTTCAAGAAGCTGTACGACAAGGGAGATATTTACAAGGGATATTATGAAGGAATGTACTGTACGCCATGCGAATCCTTCTTTACCGAGTCCCAGCTGGTGGACGGAAAATGTCCGGACTGCGGGCGCGAGGTGCAGCCCGCCAAGGAGGAAGCATATTTCTTCAAAATGAGCAAATATGCTGACAGGCTGATCGAGCATATCAACACCCACCCGGAATTTATCCAGCCCGTATCCCGGAAAAACGAGATGATGAACAATTTCCTGCTTCCGGGCCTGCAGGATCTATGTGTGTCCAGAACCTCCTTCAAATGGGGGATTCCAGTAGATTTTGACCCGAAGCATGTAGTCTATGTATGGCTGGACGCGCTGACCAACTACATCACCGGGATCGGATACGAGTGCGACGGGGAAAGCACGGAGCAGTTTGAGCATGACTGGCCGGCAGACCTGCATCTGATCGGAAAGGACATCATCCGCTTCCATACCATTTACTGGCCCATTTTCCTGATGGCGCTGGATCTTCCTCTGCCAAAGCAGATCTTCGGACATCCGTGGCTGCTCCAGGGGGATGGCAAGATGAGCAAATCCCGGGGAAATGTACTGTATGCGGATGAACTGGTGGATTTCTTCGGCGTAGACGCGGTCCGCTACTTCGTACTCCACGAGATGCCGTTTGAAAATGACGGCGTCATTTCCTGGGAGCTGATGGTGGAACGGCTCAATTCCGACCTGGCCAATACCCTGGGCAACCTGGTCAACCGTACCGTATCCATGACCAACAAGTATTTCGGCGGCGTGGTGACGGACAAAGGCGCGGCGGAAGAGGTGGATGCCGACCTGAAGGCCACAATGGAGCATGCGGCGAAAGCGGTAGACGCGAAGATGAACGAGCTCCGTGTGGCGGACGCAATGACAGAGATCTTCAATCTGTTCAAGCGCTGCAACAAATACATTGACGAGACCATGCCCTGGGTACTGGCAAAGGATGAGGCGAAAAAAGACCGTCTGGAGACCGTGCTGTGGAACCTGATCCAGGGAATTTCCGCAGGCGGAAGGCTTCTGGAGGCATTTATGCCTTCCACCAGCCAGAAGATCCTGGCACAGCTCAATGAGGGCCATGTGACAGATAAGCCGGAGATCCTGTTCCAGCGTCTGGATCTGGAAGAAGTGATGAAGAAGGTGGAAGAGCTGCATCCGCCGGTAGAGGAAAAGGCGGTTCCGGATTCCGGGGAGAAGGAAGAGAGCGTGATCGATGTGGAGGCAAAGCCGGAGATCACGTTTGACCAGTTCGGCGCCCTGCAGTTCCAGGTGGGCGAGATCATTGCCTGCGAAGAGGTGCCGAAGTCCCGGAAGCTTCTCTGTTCCAAGGTGAAGATCGGAAGCCAGGTGAAGCAGATCGTATCCGGGATCAAGGCACATTACACTCCGGAAGAGATGGTCGGCAAAAAGGTCATGGTGCTGGTGAACTTAAAGCCTGCCAAGCTGGCAGGAGTCCTCTCGGAAGGAATGCTGCTCTGCGCGGAGGACGCGGACGGCGTTCTGTCTCTCATGGTTCCGGAAAAGGAGATGCCTGCGGGAGCGGAGATCAGTTAAAGACTATGATAGATATATTTCGGAAGCCCTGCCCCGGCGCAGGGCTTCTGCGTTTCTGATGCGTGGGGAAAAAGGCAGATTCTCTGTGTTGCGGGTTTTTGAATAAGATATTTATTTGTCAGAATCTAATTAATTTTCAGAAAATTACATACAAAATAAACAATTATAAATTTATTAGAAAAATATTTTAAAAATGTGTTGACAAATAAGAGCCTCTGTGATATCATAAAATCAATCCAAAAGAGATACAACCATCGAAGCAATCGACAGGATATCTCACATAGGAGCCATTTTCCGGGGGAGACATAACTTACATCATAATCAGATTCTGGTCCGGAGGGTGGTTGGAATATTAAGAAAAGGAGGTAAAGGTCCCGTGGACAGTGTAGAACTCATTACAATTCAATATGTCAGTGGTACGGCAGATGTACATTCCTGTGGAGAAGAGACCTTTACTTATTTGAGATAAAGGAATCCGGTATAAATAGTATGAAAAGGATGAACAATCGGAGAGTATGAGGATGCCGGATGATAATCAAGAGACTCAGCATTTGCAGACATATTGAATACAGGTGCCACAGATAGCAGGATTTCCAGGATGTGTAAAGAAACATCGGAGAGATTCCATTTTTTATAAAAGTATTCCAGGTTATAGGAAGAATAATTTAGTAGATTGTTGGAATATTGAAGAACAATACTGCAGCAGGCAAACGATTATAGATGGAATAACTAAGGGTGATACTTTAAAGAGATGAATATATGGAGAGGAGCGGAGAAAGCGAACGTACATATACCTGCTAAAGTATTTATATAAAAAGTAAAGGTCTTACAGGAGTGGGAGTCGAGAGGTTCCTCCGATTTTTAAAATAAAAAGAATGAAAAAACTAAATAAATCATAAAAAATGCATCTTCAACGAGATTTGAGGATGCATTTTTTTGACAATATTCGATAGTTATGGTACACTAAAGACAAGAATGGCTAAAATTATACTGCGCGCCAGATAAATCTGCCGCACAGTATAACATGATGCGCACAGCCGCATGAGGAAATATGCCGCTTCGCGGCTGCGGCTGGCGCGATACTCACGGCAGATTTCATCGGCCGTGAGTATCATATGCTATAGAGTGCTCACGGTAACGAAAAATACACACAATGATTACGAGGTGAACGGCAGTGGACAAATATGAGTATAAGCTGAAGACAGGACAGATGCTTGAACTTATGGAGGACGGTGCAT
>CAYQBE010000178.1:0-9461 GCA_964415625.1 uncultured Clostridium sp. | reverse complement strand
GCATGAGGCTTGCCGCTAGGGTCATATGTACAGAAATCCCAATGATTGTGTCTAAATCCAACTTCATCTTTTCCTTTTCTTCCTGCCTTTCTCTCTTTTTTTCATAATGAAACTTACTGATCATCGCACAAGCAGTAGACAACACCCGTTCTCTGTTCCCTCGCGTATATGCCAATGGAGACGATGCACGGAGCATTAAAGCATGTATGATGTCAAATGGAACCGGCTTTCTTTCCAACATACATTTTACAAGACGCTGTGTCTGCTCTTTCAGAATTTTATCATCTACTTCTATAAAATTCCCCCACTCTCGTCCAAACGCACATTCTACGATTCTCCGAAAGATTGGTGTATTCATTGTGTAATATGGCTGCTTTTTCTCATTGAATTTCATATATTTCCAATTGCAGGTTTGACCCCAGTAGATCATATTCGCCAGGAAATCCGACGCGGCCAGTTCGTGATAATAGGTGACCGAAAGCCGCCCTGTTGTCGCTGCGTCCAACCCCATCACAATAATCGAATCCATTTCCTCGAATTGATCCTGATATCCCTGAAATGCCTTTTTCAGTTTTTTTCGATAAGAAATGTCCGTATCCAGTATTTCCTCATCCTCAATCAATCCGAGTTCATCAAATAAATCCGGTGTTTTCTTTCCTTCTGGATTCCAACAGATAAATGTCCTTTTATTCTGACTTCCGATTGGCACTCCCTGCTTTTTCACGAGCCAGGTCAACGCGCTGTGTATTTTCTGGGATGCTTCATAACTCAATGCATAAGACTGCTCCGCATCCCGGAATCTTCCCCGGTAAGTATATCCCTGAGCGTCATTTGCCGATACCAGCTTTGCTCCATAATCCGATGCTATGATTCCTTTTGGATGATTCGTGGAGATCGTATTCTCTTCACCTGATAAATAACAAACATCCTTTTTCCCCTGTTGCCTGCTTAAATAATATTTTGTATAAGCCTGTATCAAAGAAGCATCCTCCCATGTACAGTCACACCCTTGTCCATCTAAAACCCGAAACCTGACTATCACCTTTTCATAAGGCTGACCGCTGATTTTCTTCTTTTCAAATACCCCGTCTTCTCTTACCTCAATAAAACCGGCTTTGGCCAAATCTGAAATCAGCATTTCCTTTACAAGATAGTTATGAATAATCCGTACCTTCGGATGCGAATCCTCAGATTCCGCCCACCTTCTCAGGTTCTCAATATAAGACTTAAATTTCTCTTGGGCACTCTTTTTCTGCTCCGCATTTTCACAATGAGCCGAAAAATCTCCCGCTATATAGGGAAGCATGTCGCTTAATGCATGAGGTGCTATCACCTTGCCTGACCTGCCTGCAGATGCCTCCGTTACCGGAATCAGCGTGGCCGCTTCTTTTTTATCTATATTTACTGCCCCTTTAAATTCTCCTTCATAGTTTAATGTGATCTCTACCTGGGCATTCGCGTTCATATGTGCGATCGGAGTCAGCTGAATCTCTGACTGCTGCCCTTTTCCTATATTTTTTTCATAGGTTTTATAAAGTTGGCTCATCCATGACATCCAATCCCCCTCCTTCCTCGCTGACCATTGAAAAATTGCCAGTTGCCTCGTCAAATCGTTTCATATTCATCTCTCTTACCGGACGGTGGATACACTCCCATGGAGGCAGAAATGAAATTATGCCCTCCTTCATGACCGCCTGCCAGAGCCGCACACTCATTTTCCCTTTCGTTTCTTCCGAAAATGCTTCATCCGCATATGTAATCCCATGATACATCATCCCAAAATTCAATTCTGGAAGGTGATCATAGAATCCCTCTTCTTCCCCAAAGACACAAGGTTTTACATATCCCTGACAGTCTCTGGTTCCTAAAAAAATATCTCTTCGCCCGCCACGTTCGATCATTCTCTTCGCAATATTATGATGCTTATTTTCATTACGGTCCTTTTCCAGTTCCGGACGGTTCTCATTCCAGATAAAATGTGCCAGTACCTGATATCTGCAGTCTTTTAAATATGTATAATAAGACAGATCGTTCTTATCGTTGTAATATTTGATCGGACGCACTCCTTTTGTCTCCGTCTGGATCGGGTTCATGATCCGAACTTTATCTATGATCCAGATGAGTGTAGGCTTCCAATATACGCTTTGCAAGATTCCTTTTAATGCTTCATATGTTGGAATCTGATATGTAAACTTTTCTCCTCCCACACGGGTAACCGGATCCGCAAAGAGCCCATAATCCCCGGTCACCTCAAATTCCACCGAATTTCTGTGTTTCATTTCTTCCTCCCTCCTATCCTGAACCACTTATAAAATATAATGATCAACCGCCTGTTCCTCCACAACCATCAAGCCAAAACAGTTGTCATATGCCTGGCTGTCAAGCACTTTAGCCCTGCCTTCAAGAATATTATATAAGAGTCCTGCCTCATCCAGTTTTTTCTTTTGCCATTCATAAATGCTGACCATATACTTCTTAAGCTGTCCCATAATCTCTTTGCATTTTTCCAGATCAAACCACTCTTCTTCCATCATTTTCAACTGACGGATCAAAGACTTTCCCTGTCCATAGGGAACCAAAACATCCATTGTATTCTGGTCAAATACGGTAAATGTTTTTCCTATATATTTAAATGGCTGATGTAAAACAAAATTTTTATTTTTTTCATTTCTGGCATTGCCGTTGCAATTGGCCAGAAGATCGGCCAGATAAATCTTGATCCCGCAGTCCATGACCGGATATTTTATTTCCCCTTTTGTTTCCTCAAATAAATACCGATAAAACTGTCTGGCTGATTTCTCTTCGATCAATGATCCCTTTTCTGTTTCCCAGATCTCCAATACTTTCCGGGTACTGTCCTGGGCATGTTTTATGTCCTTTAGCATACTTAGATTTTCATTTTTCAGACAAATCAGATATACCTTTCCCAACTGTCCGTATTCATTGCCTCGGTTACATCTTCCTGCCGCCTGTGCCAGATTATCAATCCCTGCCAGGACACGAACAACGCACGCAAAAGAAATATCAATTCCCGCTTCAATCAACTGCGTAGAAATACAGATTACTTTCTGACTCTGAACACCATTTTTCAAAATATTCTGATGTACAGCATGCAGACTTTCTCTCAACTGCCTCAACACATTCTGCCTGTGATCCTGACACATCGCCGTAGACAGATGAAATATCTTCCATCCCTGAATCTCTGCCTCTTCCTGTAATTTTTGAAATAATGTTCTCGCCTCTGCTTTCGTATTACAGACTACCAGAAGCGAATCATACTCTTCCATCCTGTCCTGACAAAAGCCGGCACACTCATTCCAGTCCATGCCATAAGCGTCCACGTGGGGAATTATTTCTGCCCGCTGAAAGACCTGCATCTGCTCCTTATTTAACTTCACCAGATCCGAATTTTCTGCAAGCTTCAACGGCCATTTCAATTCCTCAAAACATGGCTGTGTAGCCGAAGACAATACGATCGTCGCATTGCAATACTGGCGTAAAAAATTCATTGCCATATTGAACATAAATGTCATTTTCTTTGGCAGCGACTGAATCTCATCAATCACAATCACACTGTTGCATAAAGCCTGCATCCTCCCTATTGACGAGGTTCCATCCGAAAAAAGAATATCCGACAGCTGAACCAAAGTAGAGACCACTATAGGAAAATTCCAGCTTTCTGCCAGAAATTCATATCTGTCTGTTTCCTCGCTGTTTTCCTTTTCCCTGATCACATTAGAATGATGTTCCAATATCTCACTTTTATCTGGAAGGAAGTCCTGGATTACTTTTACATTCTGATCAAGAACGCTCAACAAAGGAATAATAAATATAATCCTTTTTTTGTTATATTTTTCTGCATGCGCTAACGCATATCGCAAGGTACATAATGTCTTTCCGGCTCCTGTGGGTACATTTAACCGATAAATCCCCGGCGTTCTTTCTGACGCCTCCAGACATTGCGAAGAAATACATTGCCTTACCTGATTCAAAGTCGTAGATGAATCCATTTGTCCCAACTTCGTTTCAAAATATGCTCTTCTGCTTTTCCAATCTGACGTAGAAACCTGTGGACTTTTTCTCTGCCGCATAAACTCACTGGTATCTCTTCGGTCTCCATAAATAACAGAAGAAAGCAGCACTCTGATCAACATACTAATCTGAAAAAAAACTTCTTTCGAATCCGAATGATATTCCTCTTTTGCGATTACAAAAAAATCTTTTATCTCCTGTACTGCTATCTGGAAATGCTCATCAATAGCATCTTCCCCCACGACCTCTGCGAAAAAATTATTTACCGCTTCTTGGTAACAGAGAAACTCCCTGTCTTTCTGCAAACGATGTAAAAAGCCATTTTCTCCATCCAAATCCACGCAGTCAAACATTCCATGGTGTGAGCCAACAGCATAGCCAATCACTTCACACGCCATACGTTCCCATACTATCGTCGTATTATGATATTTTTCAAAAAGCCATACAACACCAGCAAATGTATGATTCACACTCCCCCTTTTCACCTCTTTTCCCTGGTAAGCATTTTCCAGATATGTTACAAATTCCGACTTTGCTTTCCCCATATCATGTAATAGGCCTGCCAGATACGCAGTGTGATATAATTTCGCATTTCCAATACTTTCAGAAGCATATTCTGCAACCTGAAAACAGTGTTCTTTTAAACCCTGTTCCCTTCTCTCACCGTCAATATTGGTCAGATGTGCCAGAAAATGCATATCCATATCCCTCCTGCCTCTACCAACCCGCAAAAAAACAGGCTGCTCCTCTACCATAAAATTTTCTTTTCTATTCGCCGCTATTAATTATTATCTGACACATTAACACAAAAATCAATTATTTTTTTACTCATTCTTCAACTCCGCCGAAAGGAAAAGAGCATGGCGAATGCCATACTCTCTAAACTATAATTAAAATCTGTATACAATTTTTTCCAACCGCACAGCTGGAATTTTTCCATCACACGATATCCAGATACGTCTTATGATCCGGCACGGGAAATGCCTGATCTATTTCCGCCAGTTCCTGCTCCGAAAACCGGATATCCAATGCCCCGGCATTTGCCTCCACATGCGCGCTCTTCCCGCTCCTGGGGATCGCGATCGTATGTTCCCGCTGCAGGACGAATGCCAGCAGGATCTGGAGCACCGTCGCCTGATGCTCTGCGGCGATCCGGTTCAGAACCGGATGCTCCACAAGGCCTCTCTGCAGCTCCCCGGCCTGGGCCAGCGGACAGTATGCCATCAGCGCCACATCATGGGCATCCATCCAGGGCTTCAGAGAATACTCGATTCCCCGGGAACCAAGATGGTACAGCACCTGATTCACCAGACAATGGTTCCCGTCCGGCAGGGAGAACAGTTCTTCCATGTCATCGGTGTCAAAATTGGACACGCCCCAGGCCCGGATCTTCCCTTCCCTGACCAACTCCTCCATACATTCTACCGTTTCCTGCAGCGGGATGTTCCCCCGCCAGTGGAGCAGATACAGATCCAGATAATCTGTGCGCAGCAGGCGCAGGCTGTGGTTGATGCTTCTGCGGATCCGTTTTTCCCCGGCATTCTGGGGCAGTACCTTGGATACCAGAAAGAGCTTCTCCCGGTCCAGGCCGCGGATGGCCTGCCCTACCAGCTGTTCGGACAAGCCGTTTCCATACATTTCCGCGGTATCGATCAGTGTCATTCCCTGCTTGATCCCGGTCTGGAGGGCGCGGATCTCTTCCTCACGGACGGATAGCTTTTCCCCCAGATACCAGGTTCCCAGACCCAGCTTCGGAACCGAAGCTCCGTTTTTTAATGTAATATATTCCATGTATGTCATCTCCTGTCTGCAATTGTTTTCCGGCTGTGCGGTTTGCGATTCGACAGGTTATTTACATACAATTTATTGCAATGAAAAAGACCTGTCGAATCAGCAACCCACTTATTCATGAGCAAAAAGTGGCTGCGTTAGCAGACGCAAGAGTGCGTCAGCACAGTTTTTGCGAATAGGTATGGAACTGTAGGAAAATAACTTGTATAGAGATTTTTAAGTCATTTCGAGACAACTCATAAGTTGGTTGGGGAATTCTATATTCACACAGACAGCGCCCGGAACACCTGCTCCACGGACAGCGCCATATTCTCCCTTGCGTTCTCCGGAACCATGGCCTCGTCCAATGTCGTCACCCCGCGGACGATGGGGAAAAATGCGTCGATCCCCGCAGCGTTGCACTCTCCCGCGTCCTTCGTGACACCTCCGGCAAATGCCAGCACCTTTGCGCCGTATTTTTTCGCCAGCCGTGCCACACCTACCGGCACCTTTCCCATGGCGGTCTGGAAATCCAGCCTGCCTTCCCCGGTGATCACGATATCCGCATCCTTCACTTCCTGCTCCAGTTGAATCGCGTCCAGCACAATGTCGATCCCGGACTGTAACTCCGCATTGGGAAGATAGCTTAAGAACGCGAAACCCAGTCCGCCTGCGGCGCCTGCTCCTTCCGCCATCCTGTGGTCCGCTCCGGTAAATTCCTGTGTCTTGTCTGCAAAATGCTTCATCTTCTCGTCAAAAAACTGCTTTTCCTCTTCCTGAACCCCCTTCTGCGGCCCGAACACGTACACCGCGCCGTTCTCACCGCAGAGGGGATTTTTTACATCGCATGCAATGCGAAAATGGCATGCCTTCAATGCGTCCGGCACATGCTTCGCGGTGATCGACGCGATCCTGTCCAAGTCCCGGATCCCTGGCCGGATGGGATTGCCGTCTTCGTCCGCAATCTCATAGCCCAGCGCCTGAAGCATCCCTGCGCCGCCATCGCTTGTAGCGCTTCCGCCGATCCCGATGATAAATTCCCGGCATCCCCGGCCTACTGCATCCAATATCATTTCCCCCACGCCGTATGTGGTGGCTCTGGATGGGTCCAGCTCTTCTCTTTTTAGTAAAATGATTCCGGATGCCTCCGCCATTTCCAGCACGGCGGTTCTTTTGTCTCCCAGGATGCCGTATCTGGCTTCCGTTTGCTCTCCCAGAGGGTCGGTCACCCGGACGGTCACATATTCCCCGCCCAGGCCCTCCACCAGAGCCTCAGTAGTTCCTTCCCCGCCGTCGGCCAGAGGCTTTACAACAATCCTGTCCGCGCTGCGGGTCCTTTCAGTTCTGTCTGCGCCGCAGGATCTTTCCATTTTGCCCGCACCGCAGGCTCTTTCGATTCCATCTGCGCCGCATGTACTTTCCATTCTGTCCTCGCCGCAGGATTTTTCCATTCTGTCTATACCGCGAGCCCTTTCAATCCCGGCCTTCGCCGCGCGGCCCGCTTCCATGGAGCTCATGCTTCCTTTAAATGAATCTATTGCGATTACGACCTTCATATCGTTTCCTCCAAAATTTTATATACTCACGGCCGGTAAAATCTGCCGTGAGTATTGCGCCAGCTGCAGCCACAAAGCGGTATTCTTCCTTATGCAGCTGTGCGCATCATATGATACTGTGCGGCAGATTGATCCGGCACCCGGCATCATCAATCCACCCAGATCAGGTGATCGGCGCCGGATTGAAGATACACATATCATTGTGGAATCCGTACTGGTCGCTGTAGGGCTCCCGGATCCCGCTTGCCACATCCAGGATCATGTGGAAGATCTCTGTCCCCACCTCCGCGATGGTCGCTTTTCCCTCTGCCACATCTCCTGCGGAAATGTCGATCATATCAAACCAGTGCTCCTTCATCTCATTGCGGCTGCACACCTTGATGACCGGGCTGATCTCCAGCCCGTAGGGAGTTCCCCGTCCGGTCATAAAGACCTGCAGTCCGATCCCGCTGGCAACCTGGCTGGGGCCGCACACAATATCGCTGGCCGGGGTCGCCGCATAGATCAGGCCGTGCTTTGTAGGCTTTTGCGCCGGGCTTAAGACCTCCACGATGGGGCTCGTGCCGGATTTTGCAATGGAACCCATGGCCTTTTCCACGATATTTGCCAGGCCGCCTTTTTTGTTGCCCGGCGTGGGATTGGCATCCCGGTCTACGCCGCCGGCTTCCAGATAATCGTCATACCACTTCATTTCTGCAGCCAGACGGTCCCGCACCTGCGCATTTACACACCTTGCCGCCAGCATGGGAACTCCGTCCCGTACTTCTGTCACCTCGCTGAACATCACGGTGCCGCCGCCCCTGACCAGCATGTCGGCCGCGTAGCCTGCGCTGGGGTTCGCGGTGATCCCGCTGAACGCGTCGCTTCCGCCGCACTGCATGCCGATCAGCAGGTCGCTTAAGGGCAGTTCCTCCCGCCGCCTCTGATCCAGCTTCTTCAGCTTCTTCTCCGCCATCTCCAGGATCGCGTTCATCATAGCATCGTGTCCCGCATAGTCCTGCAGGGTCAGCACATTTTCCGGCGTAATGTCCTCCTTCGGAAGCACTCTGTCATAGGTCAGCTTCTCACAGCCCAGGCCAACCACCATGATCTCGCCGCCGAAATTGGGATGGCGGATTACATTGGTGACGGCCCGGATCGGGATCTCCGCCATGGGCGCATTGATCGCCACACCGCAGCCGTAAGGATGGGTCACCGCAACCACACCATCCACATTCGGATATTTGGGCAGCAGCTCCTTTTTGATCCGCTCCACCGCGACCTTCAATACACCCGCGGCACACTGCACGGTAGTAACGATCCCCAGCAGGTTTCTGGTGCCTGCCGGGCCGGTCTTGTTCCGGTATCCCATCCATGTGGTGCGGACCGGAACCGGCAGTTCTTCCATGGGCACCAGGTTGGTCCCGTATTCCAGATTTTCTACAGACGGGCTTTCCGGAAGATCCAGCATATGCTCGTTGATCCACTGTCCGGTGCGGATATCCGCCTTCGCATAGCCCAGCACAACCCCGTACCGGATGATCTCTTCGCCTGCCGGAATGTCCGCAAGGGCGATCTTATGCGCCTGTGGGATGTCGTCCAGCAGCACCAGACCCGGAAGTACCTCTGTGCCTGCGCTCATGTCATGAACCGCCACCGCCACATTATCGATGTCCTTGATCTTTATGATATCTTTTGATTTCATGATCTGTCTCCTCATAGATTCCAGAAATATCAATTCCAGAATCATCTCTTTCGTGTTGAATCGGATGTCTCGGTATCTTCATTTCTCATGTTCTAATCCATTTCTTTCCAATACAATTTCTTCTGCCGTTCGTCCAATGATCTCACGAACCGCTGTTTATAAACCAAAAATTCCTCCATATCCATCAAAATGTGATAGAGGATGGCCCTGTTTTCAAATTCCTCCCTGGACTTGGGCAGCTCTTCCTTTTTCATGTCCCGGAAAATGTCCTCCAGCTTCTCCATCTGCGCGGACGGGACATTGCGCTCCACCACATAGTCCGCCAGGTACAGCATATACTCTGCCACCACCCTGGCCTGCTTCGGTATGTAACGGATCTTTTTCACCTCATAGTGCAGGTTGTGGAGCACATGGCACTG
>CAYQBE010000177.1:0-9467 GCA_964415625.1 uncultured Clostridium sp. | reverse complement strand
CATGAGCGAAAAGCAGACCATGAAAACAGCCGTCCATGAAGTGACACATGCCATGTGCCATGACCGGGATTTGATGGAGGAGCTTGGGGAGAAGAAAAACAAGATGACCATAGAAACGGAGGCCGAGAGCGTGGCTTTTACGGTCTGCAGTTTCTTCAATTTGGATGTGTCAGACTACTCCTTTCCGTATCTGGCGGGATGGGCCAGTAGCATGGAAATGAAAGAGCTGCGCAGCTCTATGGATTTTATCCGGAAAACGGCAGGCTCTTTCATTGACAGCATGGTGGAGAATATCCAGAAGCTGCAGAAAGAAAAAGAGGCTGAGAGGGAGCTGACAGAAGATGACCTGGTATTCCAGTTTGCACCTCTTGGGGAAGATTCAAAAAAGTTCTATCTTGTAGATAATGTTGGGCGGGTAGATTTATTAAGGCTGTTACATACATTTGCTGAACAGGAGGGGGAAAATAAAAATCCGGAGCAGTTCCTGAAAAGCCGCGGCGTACATCTGGATTTATGGAGGGATTCGGAAGATACGGAGAAAAACCAGGAGATGCCGGAGTTTTACGATGTCCTGTATATGGATGCAGGCCATATCGTAGATGCGGCAGAGTTTTCCCTTTTGGTACAGGTGGAGATGATGATCAGCCGTGCGGAGTATGGGCATACGGCTTTGGGGAGGGAAGCGCATAACCTGGCTGTCCTGTATGCCTATAAGCTGGACAATCCAAGGGACACAAGGGAATTGGTAAATAAACTTTCGGAGGCTGTGGAAAATCCAGAAGAGCATAATATCCGGGAAATCATGGAGGACGCACAGGCAGAGATTGACTTTCTGCCCGACAACCAGATCGGTCTTATGCAGATGCATGAATTTGGCTACCGCAATGATTCCGTCCTGCCCCTCAAGGCGGAGCGGGCTGTGGCTTTGCATAATGCAGGATTAAATATATACAGTCTGAATAAGGACGGGAGCCGTACCCTGATGAATACACAGGAAGATATTTTGAAAATGGGAACAGACGGGATATTCGGCATTGAAAGCAGGGAGTGGGAAAGCTACCAGGTGATGGAATCCGTGCGTGAGGAAAATGCAGAGCAGGAACATCTAAACGAAGATTTGCTTTTCAGCAGTAACCAGGACCGCTACGCCATTTATCAGATCAGAGATGATGGGGAAGGCCGGAGATACCTGTTTATGGGGACGGACTACCTGAAAAAGCAGGGATTTTCCGTGGAATATGATGATTACCGGATAGTTTATAGCGACGTGCTTGGGGAAAATGAAACGCTGGATTCCCTGTATGAGAAATTCAATATCGGACGTCCGCTTGATTTTACCGGGCATTCCCTTTCTGTCAGCGATGTAGTTGTTTTGAAAAAAGGTGGAGAGATTACGGCACATTATGTGGATTCGTTCGGATATACAGAACTGCCGGAATTTTTTTACCAGAGGGAGAAAGCCATAGAGAAGGAAAAAGAACCACAGGAAAGCAGCTTGCAGGAGCCGCAAAACAGTGATATGAGCAAACCATATGAAAAAGTGTACCCACCGCTTTATATGCATACCATTACCTATGCAATGGAGCATGGCCGGGCAGATGATTACCTGGAATCAAGAAAACGGAACCTGGACTGCAAAAATGCCATTGAGGATGCAATCCGGAAGAACTTTGACGGACTGCACCTGACACATGATGCCGCTAAGGGGATCATTGAAGAATACGGTGCGGAACGTGTGGTATTCATCCTTGCCAATACCGTACAGCATTTGGAACATGACGGGCGGTTTTCTATCGGGAACAAGGCGTGGGCAAAGGGGTATGAGATACCGGAGAACATAAACCGGGGGATGGATATGAACGCTGATTATGTGGTAAGCAGCCACCCGGCTGTGCTAGATGGGTTTATCGGGTTTGCGAGGGATGCGATAAGGGAACAGGAATTAGGGATGGAAGAAAGTGTGCAGATCCATGAGGAAACGAAAGGGTTTATTGCAAATAGGCATTTCGGCACATGGCATACGGTAGAAGCAAAGGAGATCAGCGGCGAGCTGTTTTACCGGATGGAGCATGAGGAATACGGAGATTCCGTTGCCTCTATTATCGTCAATCAAAACGGGGAGCTGGTGGCAGAGGACTTGGAGCATGGATTTGACGAGGGGGCAATGGAAGCCATTAGTGAATATTTCTCGGAAAAGGGGATAGAGATGAAGGCAGAGCCGGGAACGCCATTCATTGCACAATACTATGTCATACAGAATGCCGATGGCAGCAAAGCGGAAAGGGCATATCAGTATTTTTCAGATATGGATACGGCAGTCACTGCCTACCATGAGATTCCGAACCATGTGGACAAGCGGCTTGGCATGGAGAGCAGCGAGCAGCCACCGTCCAGGATGTCCCTGATTGAGTGCAGGAATGGAATCGAAACGCTCACAGACATAGAAAAATACTCCCTGAGTGGGAAATGGGTGCGTGAGGAAACGATGTCGGCATCACAGAAAGCAAAAGAATATCTTGATAATTGCGATATTGAGATTGCATATCAGACCGGAAAAGGGTATTTTTCCATCCAGACTGTTTCAGACGGCTACGACTATACGATTTATGGCAGGGATTTCCGGGAGATTGACGGGGGAGTGTATGATAACCCGGATATATCCATCGGTGAAGCGATGGAAGCAATCCTTTCTGATGAAGGAATCTCCATGACGGCATGTAAGGTTATGGATTATGAGGAATTGCAGGAGAAGGCAGAAGCGGCGGCACAGGAAGATCTGCAGAAGGCACAGGCGAAAGAAACGGAGAAGGGGAAGCTGCCGCTGGTTTCTGATATGACAGAGCCGGAGCCTGCGTTAAACGGCCAGAGCCGGGCAGGGATAGAGGAAACCGTACTCTGTTATGCCCAGGCGCAGATTGATGAAATGGGGCTGTCGGAGGAAGTGGAGCTGCTTGGCGCAAGGGTATATGGGAGCCGAACCAGGGAAGGGCTGTACCATGAAGGCTCGGATATAGATGTTGTGGTGTCTTACAGCGGCAATCTGAAGGAGGATGCTTTTTTCAGTGCGCTCCATGAGGATGGATTAAAGATAGCAGGAATCCCGGTTGACATCAATCCAATCTCTACGGAAAAGACGGGGACATTGGAGGAATATCTGGAAAATGCGGAGAAGTATCTGGATGAAAAGCAAAGCTATATGGAGATTCCTGAAAGTAATGGGCGGGCAGACCGGAAACAGTCTATAACATTTTATGTGGCAGAGTGTTCAGAATTTCATATATTGGGGGAATTTCATGAGCGTCTGGAGACATTGCAGGAAGCTATGGAATTATATGAGAAAATTCCGGCAGAGCGGATAAATGGCATAAAAAGTATCGGATTTTGTCTGGCGGATGACAGCATTTATGATGGCACGACTTATGACCTTATGGTAGCGAGTGAAATTCAGACAGAATTTATCAATGAAATTCCTCATTATAGAGAAAGCCCACTGGTGCAGAAAGCGATTGCGGATATGGAAGCAATGCTTTTGGAACAAAGAACGGGGCAGGAGGTATCAGCTCCGGAAGAGAAAGCAGCACTTCCGCAACAGACAATGCCAGAGGTAAAGGAAGGAAAAGCTGTTCAGATGGAAGAAAACAGGAATCCAGTCACAGAGGTACGGAAATCTGTTGGAGATACAGAGGTATCGGAAAAGCAGCTTGCAGAACTGAAAAAAGCGGCTGAAAATGCCCCCAAAACAGACAGAGCCATATCTGGCGGCAGCAAGAAGCAGTCTGTCTTAAATGCCCTCCGGGAACGGCAGGCAAAAATGAAAGCGCAGGAGAAGGAAAAGCCGGAACAGGAAAAACAGGGGCAGAAAGCACAGGCAAAGAAGAAAGGAGAACCGGAATTATGATGGTGAGGTTTGAGGAAAATGAATATTTCCTGATGGCAATGTTCCAGAAGGAAAGCAGACAGGCAACCATAGAGGAAATACATAATGTGATCCCCTACATAGGCAGGGATGAAGAAATGCTCTCACTTATTAACAGCACACTGGAAAAGTTGTGGTTCCTTACGGATGAAGCATTTTTAAACATGGATTTGGAACCGTACAAAGAGGAACCGGTGGAGGACGAATAATGGACATGAACCAATTTGCTGTTTATCAGCTTAAAAATATTCCTGAGAACAGGCCGCTACGGTTCCGTCCATACAGTATGCTGCAGGAGATGAAAATCCAGATACAGTATAGCAGTTATGAACAAGTTTATATGGGAAGGATGCAGCCGGGGGACGGGCCAGAACACATCTGCAGACGTTTTAATGAGAAGCTGCCAAGGACATTCCATGGACATTCGATCAGCGTCAGCGATGTGCTTGTGTTGAATAAGGATGGCGTTGTGATTTCCTATTATGTTGAGAAAGATGGTTTTACCGACATAGCCGGGTTTATCCGTAAGGGTTCAACCGGCGCACTTGTGTCGATTGATACGTCAGATTTTCATATCGAAGGAAAGAAGGGGAGCTGGCTTGCCTTTGACAGCATTATCGTAGACGGCAGGGAGTTCTTCCTGATGGAAAATAAGGATTATGGGAAGGATGCTGCATGGACAGTAGTGGATGCAGATGGGAAATTAGTAGCAGACGGTGTGCATAAAGGGTTTGACCAGTCTGTCCTGCAGCAGATCAAAAAGTATCTCCATCCACTGCAGGCTATTTCGGAACCAGAGAAACAAGAAATACTGTCCGGGCATACATTCCCCTCCGAAGCTAATATGTCTTCCGGCAGTCATACGGAAAAAAAGTCGTTGGAAAACTGGCAGAAGTACATGGAGAACGGCGAGTACCTCCGCAGTATCGAAGGAGGAGAAGAACAAAATTACAGCTTTATTGATGGGAATAAAAATAACTGCAAAAAGAAGAAGGGCAGGGTGTCCGTGCTGGCAAAACTTCGGCAGAAACAGGCAGAGATTGCAAGACGGAGCGGAAAGCCCGCACAACAGATGGCAATGGCAGAGGATATGGAGCGCAGACGGAAATAGGAAAAGGAGAAGTATCTGGCTTAGAGGGGGCAGGTGCTTCTCCTTTTCATTGTCTAATTATATTTTCCTTGTCTCTTTTAAGTGGTTCAGTTCTGAAAGCGGTAAATCTGTAATTTCCGCAATTTCCTCAAGAGTATCTTTCCCTCTGATAATCAGACGGAGGGCAAATTCCTTTGTTGTTTCTAACGCTGTTTCATTCCGCATTTCCTCTAGCATCTGGCACATAGTCAACACTCCTTCCTCATCGCTTTTGAAAAACCGCACTCTGTCAGCTAATATCTTATAATTCATGTCAGACGGGTCGGTGCATGAGAAATCATGCATCAGCCGTCCTAACGCTGTTTCATCCTGAATCTGTGAATTTACATAGATGATATGGGAATCATCCCCAAAACCATTCCCGGTTTCCTCTACAGAACGGTTGATATGATAGAGGGGAAGCCCGGCTCCCATGACATCATTTTCTGTAATGAAGATAATATAGGATTCCGGAAGCTTCTCATATTTATCTCCCGGTTCCGTGATGTTGGCATCAATCAGGCTGGAATGGTATCTTGCACGTCTTGGATTTGCGCCCTGGTCGCTTCTTTGTACTTCCACGTTCAGCGCCGCCTCGGTATCGTCAACGGCAAATATATCGAGCCTTGCCGAGCGTCCCTGTAGATTCTTCATATTATATTGGGAATGTACTTCGGTTACTTTCAGATTATCTTTCTTTAATATGATACGCAGTAACAGCTCCACACATTCAATATCCTCAAACACTTTTGTACAAAAATCATCGTCCAGTAACCGGAAGTTCTTCAGGCGCTTAAGATCTTCCTCGTGCTTCTGGCTGTATTGGAATCCATTGGCGGCGTCCATTATTACCAGTCCTTTCCAAATTCAAATTAGGTATGGCAGGCATTTCACGGCAGAATATATGATTCAGAAAAGATTGCTGTCATCAAAATGTTCCATAATATCCTCTACCCTGCAGTGCAGGATGTTACAGAGCCTGTCTATCGTATTCACTTCCACATTCATGTTATGCCTTAACCTGTTAAGCTGCGAGCGGTTGATATTGTAATGCGTGTACAGGTCATACTGCGTCACGCCTTTTTCCTTCATGGTTGCCCATAGTCGGTCGTATGTTATCATGCTGTTTCCCGCCTTTGTTCAAATGCTGCTTGTATTACTTCTATTATCCATGTAAAATAATTGAAACAATAGTGTGCGTATAATGACACTATAAAATACAGAAGGGTAGGAAAATAACGTGGAAAAAATTTGGAAAAGGACGGCCAAGCGGTATTATCGTTTATCTTGTGGGTATAAGAAAAGCAGCGGTGTTAAAGGGAAATGGATATGGTATTTTCTGATTGCTGCAGCTCTGGTATGCGCAATCCAGCATGGAGTAAGGAAATATCCAGAATGGAAGGAGGCGCATTCGGGAGTTCCTGACGCAGTAAGCAGTTTTTCTATGAACAATGACCATCATTTAAAAGTGGTTGCCAACAGCGACCGGATTGAGGATAAGGAGGAATTTGCAAGGGAGATTATCCATATGTGCCAGGACAATTCATTCCATTCCATCCGGTTCTCAACAGATATAAACGGCTATCCATCGGAGCTGGATATTACGGTGTATCTGAACAGAAAAGACGTGGAAAAGGGGAAATCGGTATGTGAGGTTGAATTTTCTACGGACGATTTTCAGAAAGGTTACGATATAAAAAATAATGCGGATAAATACCATCTCTATCTGGATGGAAAGGAAATTGACTTTTACTGATTTGGAAGCAGAAAGATTATGGCAGAAGGATTTCCTGTAAAAAGGAATCCTTCCAGCTATAATTATGACAGCAGCATACCATTCTCAGGATATATCCGTGCTTTTCTGCTTTTCGGGCTGTCTGCTGTGCGGCTGACCTAAGATCATGTTTACATTAGAGCAGACAGTAAGCAGTTCTTTTTGATAATCCCGATAATAATGGTATTTATTCTGCGCTTCTTTTTTCTTCTGCAGCAGACGTTCCTTTTCTGCTTTCAGCAGCTTCATGGAGGGAAGTTTGCCATCGGCAGAATGTTCTTTCAGAACTTTCCTTGCGGTTTCATAAAGGGTTATCTCTGCAGAATATTCTTTTCGGAACTGCCCTTTGTGTTTCGATTTACAAAACTGTTGATAGACAGATTTATTTGCAAGGTACAGGCCGGTATAATGGATCTGCTCATTTATTCCACGGAGTTTATCTTCAATTGACTTCAAGTCGTTTCTGGAGCTGGAAGCCTGCTTCTTAATATCCGAAAAAAAATCCTCCAGTGATTCCTTTGTATTGTAGCCATGTTCCTGTATGTAAGCAACAGTCCTGGCCATTTCTTTCAGATTGGAAATCTTTACCTTATTGGCATATGCGGCGCTTTGCTGTGCCTTCACACAGTCCTGCAGATTGATCACAAGCCGCAGGTCGGATTTGATAAACAGGATTGCAAATGGGTCTTCCAGTGTTGGAGCAGCTTGCGGAGGTATCGGTGATTTTATTTCTGCCTTATATTCCTCCGGGATTATCTGCTTCTTTTCCGATTCCTGTTCTTTCGCATTTACCTCAAATAAGCTCAAAAGATAATCTTCTATATAATGTGTGCCGAGCATCCTTCCGGTTATATATTTGTTGCGTTCCGAGTGGAGATAGCTGAACCTGCCCCGGCTGATTTTCAATTTGATATTATATTTTTCTAAAAGTAAACTCTGAAAATCTTCCTGACTACAGGAACGGCTGGCAGTATCTTCGATTGCAGACCGTAAAAATTCTTTTTGAGTCTGAAACTCTGTTTTCCGTGGAATAAGATCATCTGCAAGGATCTGTTTGTTACGTTCATCCAGTTTCTTCTGCCCTCTGCGCTTCGCATGATATTCCCGGTCTGTGATTTTCTTTTCAGCAGGAGTAAGGAGGTCTACCTGGTGCAGATGTTCCCGGCGGCATATATCCATAAGGGATTGCTTTAAGTGGGTAAGGTAATCTTTGGATACATGGTGTTTGTATCCGGCGCGGGAATCACAGGTGCGCTCCATGAAGTCCTGATGTTCCACATCGCATTTCCGCAAGCTGTTGATTACGATATGTACGTGAATGTTGCCGCTTTCATTATGCCCGTCCATGTGTGTACAGACTAAAGCCTGATGGCCGGGGAAATATTTTTTTGCGTATTCCATTCCAAGCTGCTGCGCTTGTTCCCCGGTCAATCCATTTTCTGCTGCGTCTTTCGGATCGAAGCTGATAATGTAATGGTGGGATTTAATTTCATCATAAGATTTGTTTTTATGATACAGGGCATTCACCTCCCGGCACTCTATATCGAACATGAACGGGTCACAGTTTATGCCATCCATAAAATATTCCTTGCGGGGGATTAGCTCACCGTTTTCATCAAGTATGGGTTTGTTAGTATATTCATCGTACTGGAACATGAGATAACGCTGCGCCTCCCCATAGTCAGCGTTTTTACTCGCTATGTGTTTCAGTATTGCCATCCAAACTACCTCCGGCAGTAGAGTGAAAATCTCCTGCCATCTTTAAGACTTCATATTTCATTTCGTAGATTCTTGCTACGCTCTGGTCGATTGCCTTACGCATTTCCTGTGAGTGGATGCCGCCGCTGTTAAAATGCCTTGCAATCTGGTTCAGGTTGCTGCCAATTTTTCCGAACTCTGCAATCAATTCTTTCAGTTCCGGCAGATCTGCCACAATTTCATATTTTGCAATTACTTTTTGTTTCATAACCTGTTTCCGCACATATTCTGCCAGTGGGAGATTTGCGGCTTTTGCACTTTCGTATACGATTTCATATTCTGTGTCTGTGAGCCGGAGCATGATTTGATGTTTGTGTCGAAGCTCTCTATCCATCTTTGGTCTTGCCATTCCATAATTCCTTTCTGTAAAAAATGTTCTCATAATATAAGCCGATTAGGAAGGAATAATGAGAAATGAAAAAAGGATTATTGTAAAAATATTTATTTTTCCGTGATAAGAATTATCACGATGCGACTATTTTTAATAGGAGCCAATTTT
This sequence comes from uncultured Clostridium sp., assembly GCA_964415625.1. Classification (GTDB taxonomy): domain Bacteria; phylum Bacillota; class Clostridia; order Lachnospirales; family Lachnospiraceae; genus Schaedlerella. Next base: position 391 of record CAYQBE010000177.1, on the reverse strand, counting down.
CATATTTGAAAAATGTGCAGAAACCGAGGGTATGGGGAGCGGAATCCTCCATCAAGTTTGTCAGGTAAGCAAAATCCACGAAGTGGGTTTTGAGTTACTCTGGCGAAACTTGCCCTTTATGTCAGAACTGAAATAAAGAGCATTATCCGAGAAGTTTTATTACTAAAGAAATATCATGGAAGGTACAGTTTATCGGCAATATCTAAAAAACTTCTCGAATAATAACTCGATTGTTTAGATCAAAGATACATTGCGTACCTTATGTCATTGATAGTCATTCGGATAATTATGATAAAAAATTCCTTAATTTCTATGCTTGATTTTTTTATACCTGCCAAACATTATTCGAGAAGATTTTCTTAGAAACCGTTAATAAACCATATTTCTATAA
>CAYQBE010000176.1:7529-9524 GCA_964415625.1 uncultured Clostridium sp. | reverse complement strand
TGTTTCTAAAAGCGCAGTTGCCGAGTGGCTCAATTCACGATATGAGAGCTGATTATGCAAGAGACTTGTATCAGTATTTTGAGGATCGTGGTGACGTTGCTACTGGCAAAATATATCACTGTAAAGGAGATATGCTTGGGAGATCTTTTGACAAGGGCATACTTTCCGCAGTGAGCTATAACTTACAGCACTCTAGGGATAATGTAGTTGTAAATCATTATCTTTGGAAGTAGGTAAAGAAAAGAATTAATAAAAAGTACAGATTGGAGAATAAAAATGACAGTAGATAAAAAGACACTCAGCCAGCTTCAAATTGCTATGAAGCTCGATGAGTACAATTATGAAAAAAATAATCAACAATACTTTGAGAGTATGCCCACCATCGGCTTATTCGATTCACAGATAATTTTTATCAATAATTATCTTGAAATCTTAGAAAAGAAGAATGACGAAAAAGCTAAAGAGTTCGCAGAAATGTTTGATAGCATTAAAAAAGAAAATGATCGTTATCAGGAACTTATCAAGGGCGGCTCAAAAAGTTCACTTATCAAAAAATATGCTCGTATGACAGCTTATCTTATTCGCCAAATGAGCAAATATGACAGCTTATACTAAGCAGAAGGAAAAAGATATGTATGAGCAAATGAAAGAAGAATTGTTGCAGGCTATAAAAGATATATTACCTGACGATTCCAAAATTATTACTTTTACAGTTTATACAAAAAGGCAAAGATTCGAGGCTTTTATTATTTCACAGCCAAATTCCTTTGCCAGCCCAATCTTCTATTTTGGTGACTATTTTATGTCCTATATAACAAATACGACACCAGAAGATTTGGCAAAAGAAATAGTTGGAATTTATTATTTATCCGACAATATAGGCTCTCTTTTAAATTTACAATTTTGAGCCATTTTTTAGACAACTGAATATTGAAAAATAAATTACCCTAAAAGAGAAAAGGAGAAAAGAACTATGATTAAAACAACATTGAATTGGACAATTAAGAACTTGAAAGCAATGCATGACAGCAAGGAAACCTTAAATTTTGACCACCCTATCCAGAGACAGTCGGCACAGTGGACTAATCTCCAGCAGAGCTTACTGGTACATAGTATTTTGGCGAATTATCCTGTTCCTGCGGTTTATGTGGAAAAGACAGATTCTGCCGAAACAGACGATAAAGGAAAAGCTATTTACAAATATTCTGTACTTGACGGCAAGCAGAGAATGACAACTGTTTTCTCATTCATCAATGGCGAATATGCCCTGAACGAAGAAACACCTGCCGCTGAGATAGAAGGCGAAACTTATGAACTTGCTGGCAAGACCTTTGAAGAACTGGACGAAGATGTTAGACAGGAATTATTACGCTTTAAGTTTTCCATCTTTGCGTTTGAGGATGCAACGGATGACGAAATCGAAGAAATTTTCTTCCGCTTGAATAATTCTACGCCACTCAGCAAGCCGCAAAAGGCACGTCCTCTTATGGGAACTGAAAATGCAAGGTTTATCAATTCGATTCTTACTGGCAGCTTTTTTACAGAAAAGTGTAATTTCAGTAAGCTCCAGCTCAGGAAGTCTGATGATATGTGTACCCTTTTACAGAGTATGATGCTTTTGGATCATAAGTACAACGATTATGAATACGCTTCAATTTCCGCTGATGAAGTCATGAGGTACAGTGCTGCTATTAAAGGCAATTATTCCGAAGAACAGAAAGACCTGCTCCTTGAAATCATTGATTATCTGGACGAGGCTTTTGACGAAAAGGAAAAAATGCTCAAAAAGATTAACATTCCTATGGTAGTGCTTATGGCTGATATTGCTATAAAGGAAGAAATTGAACCAAATGAATTTCACGATTGGTTCCTCTACTTCTTTGTAAGCAATAAGGAATACAGCCAGTACTGCTCCAGCGGCTCTATCAAAAAGGAAAAAGTTTTGGGAAGGCTTACCACGATGGACGCACACTTCACTAAGCACTTTAAGCTGGA
>CAYQBE010000176.1:0-7429 GCA_964415625.1 uncultured Clostridium sp. | reverse complement strand
GAGGACTGCTATCTTGTAGAACAGGGCGCATAATTTGCACTAAAAATCCAACGAGTTGTTTAGGGGTATTATCACTTTGATGATACCCCTTTTATTCTAAAAAAGGAGATAACTGCTATGAAGCATAAAGTATTTAAAGCATCTCAAAACGCATATATAGAGGTGCTTGAAACAGAAACTGAAGAAGAAGCTAGGGAATTTTGCGAATCTCATGATTGGGAGCTAAAAGACGAAAATGAATTTGTCTGGGATCTGTATTATGAGAAAGCATAACCCTTAGCAAATAATTTCAAGAAAGAAAAGAGATATAACTACTATGGATATAAGATTATCAGGAACTCAAAAAGAAATAGACAAGATTATTGCAGATTTTGAAAATTACTATGACGTTGTAAGCGTAAGCACTCCTTACGCCAATACACGCAAACAGGTAAAGTCAAAAGAAGTCAGGGTTTATGTAAAAATGAATATGACCTACATTGACGAAAATGGATCTGTACAAAAAATATAGGAAAGGAACGAGGAAAAATGATGGATTTAAAAAATACAGAGGTAAAAGAAATAGCAAGATACTTTTCATATGAAGTAAATAACTTTTTATTCAAACCTGAAAAGATTGCAACGGAGCAGAAAGATTCCGCTGATATGAAAGACTTAGACCTGTGCTGGATTAAGATTCTGGCAGATAGGAATTATAGGACTGACCTCAGAAATGAACAGTCGGCAATAACTGGCAGATTACTGGCTACAGTTCCTTTTATCAAAAAGAGGCTTGAATCTGTAGATAATAGCAAAATGGCAGAGGTTGCCGAAATTATGTCTTGCGACCACAGAACCTTACAGCAAACCTTTTCCAGCCTTATTTTCTATCACCTTCAGCTTACCTGCAACAAAAAGGAAACTGCTGAATTAGCGGAGACACTTGGCGATAGGTTTTATATGTTGCCGCTTATCTGATATTTGTGAAAGGGGAATATATGAGACTTACAAGCTATAATGTGAAGATTAATAGAAAAACTAGGCGCAGTGAACTTATAAGAGAAAAAGCTGTAAATTACTCTGCCTGTAAAAAAATGCATAGTCCTGAGCTTATCGTAGAAGCATTAAACAGCCTGTTAGACTTGCAGGACATGGCAGAAGAATATATGTATCTTCTCACCCTGAATACCAAAGGCGATATAACAGGGATATTTGAAATATCCCATGGCACTGTATCAAAGTGCTTAGTTTCTCCACGAGAGATTTTCAGCAGGGCTTTGATGATTGGTGCTACTGGCATTATTCTTGTACACAACCATCCATCAGGCTATCCTGAACCATCTCGTGAAGATTTATCTATCACAAAAGGCATAAAGCAGGCAGGGGAACTAATAGGAGTAGAATTATTAGACCATATCATTATTGGTGAAAATAATTTTATCAGCTTACACAGAGAAAAAATCTTAGTAAATTTATAAGGAGAATAACATATGTGTAGATTGTATGATTTAGTAGAACTTTTAGAAAATAATGCAGAGTGTGTAGTATTGAAAGTTAAAGATAACTCACGCATGCAGCTTATTTGTTTAGGATGTTTTAATGGAAATGAAACAATGTTTCGATTAACCAAAGGTTCCAATCATACCTGTACTGTATTTCATACTAACGGACACACCTGTTCATGGGAATGGGGTATTTCAGGATACACTTTGGTATCTGATTCAATAAAAAAATGCGGAATATTGATAGAACAATGTATTACCAACGATTTTGGAATATGCATAGAAAAAAGATAATCAGCGCTAAATAAGGAGAATAAAAATATGGGAATTGAATTTGAAGTTTTGGAACAAGTGAATAAATATTTCAGGGAGCATCTTCCTAAATATACTGTTTTGAAAGTAAGAAGAAAATCGTATCATCCAGACGATTCCTATCTTTACATGGTATCGGCAAAGAAAGACGATGGTACATATGCAGTCTGGACTGGTTGGAATGAAAGCACAAAGAGCCTTAATCATGGGCATTACAATTTGACCAGTGAAGAAGATTGCAAAAAGTTAATGGATGAATTTTACTATAGCAAAGATACACACTAATTGCATACCAAGCGGGATAGAGCTTAGTTCTCTATCTCTATCCCATTTTTTGAAGCAAATATCTCATTCTTAATTCCAAGCAATTCTACATTCAATTTGTAATTTTCTTCTATCAGCTTTTCCACCTCAGATTCCAGAGCTTGAATAGGCGGAATACTCAGCAGCACACGAAAATCATTTTTTTCTTTTTCTTGTACCTTTTCTGGCATATTTTTAGAAAAAGAGAAATGTTGCTCTTGGTAGTTCTTATAATATTCAACCAAGGCTCTAATTTCTGGATCGCTATAGATTGTTTGTCTGGTTACTCCGCTCCAATCTGCAACACGAAGCACACTTATAGGCATGCCTGTTTTTAGTAGCTCATAAATTGCATGCCTAGCTTTATAAGCCAGACTGTTTCTATTTTCTTTGCTAATATTTACCAACTTAGCTGTCTGTAGTCTCTTTAAATCCATGTAAAATACCCTCTCATTAATTTGATGTAAAAATCCTATATTTAGTGTCTTAATGGAATTAATCATACCATAAAAGTGTTTTGACAACAACTAGAACTTCAAAAAGAGGTTATAAAAATGTTGGTTTCCGACAACTAAGAAAAAAACAAATTATCTGATACGCTTTTTACAAAGATTGCGCTATCTTTATTTACCCTTATGAAAGGAGGACATCATATGTATGTAAAAGAAATCAAAAACAAAAGCAACAAGCCGATGTATCTTCTTTATGATGAATCTGGCAAAATTGTTACTCGTGTATATAAATTTATCTTGCATTTAGCAAGAATTGGAAATAGCAAACACACCTTGAGATCATATGCATTTAGATTAAAGCTCTTATATGAATGGTTGGAGGTAATAGGTCTTGACTGTTTAGACATCGTGCATGGACGTGATGACGCACATAAAGCTCCTTTGGAATATTTATCAGACTTTATTATGTGGCTTAAATATCCCACATATAACCCTAAAATTACAAACTTTGATAGAACACCATTAGAAGCTGTTAGAACCAATAATACAATCAACGATATCATGTCATCTGTTTATGCTTTTTATGATTACTTAGCTTATGTGGAGAATGTTCCGCAAATAGAGGCTTATAAGGAACTGCGTATCAACGGACATAGCAATTCATTTTTATCTGAAATGGTTGTAAACAAAGAAAAGCCAAAAGCAGCCAGACTGAAACAAAAGCCTGAAAAACGAAATATTAACTACATAACAAGAGAAGAATTTTGGAAGGTATACAATGCTTGTACCTGTCGTAGAGATAAAATCATATGCGGATTAATGTTTGATGGTGCTTTAAGAGTCTCAGAAGTTGTTGGCTTACATATATCAGATTTAAAACACCTCAATGAAGGACGTATTGACGTTGTATTTAGAGAAGATTCATATAATCAGGATGCGGCTGTAAAGTATCGCTCTGAAGGATACGTTTTTATCCCACCATACTTAGTTGCTGAAATAGTGGCATATTTAAACGAGATTTCAGATATTGATACCAACTATTTTCTTTTCAATTTGTGGGGTGATACAAAATATCATCCTATGAGGACAGACACAATAAGAAAGAAACTCAAAAAAATAGGAAAGAAAGTTGGTATTCCAGACTTACATCCACATCAATTCAGACATGGATGTGCTGTTGAACTTTGTAACATTGTCATAACTTCTGCTACAGATCCTAATAGTCCATTCTATGGCATGCAGATGGTTGACATTCAAGATAAGTTACGACACAAAAATGCACAGTCTACTGAAATCTATGCTAAAAGTGAGTTCGTTTACAAAAAGGAAGCGGCTGACAAGCATTATAAACAAATCGGCATTGATTACGGGGATGAAGAGAGTTTTTTGGACGCTGTTGCAGATAGTCTTAGAATTAGCGGAGGAGAGAAAAAATGATAAATTTCACAGAAAAACAGATAGATAAATTTTTTAAAAACGACATTTTAGATTTTAAGCTCTTTCCCAAAAAGGAAATTGCTGACTATTTTTCATCAAAATACAAACATATAATGGATGTTTCAAAAATCAGCTCTTCAAAACTGAAAAATGAAATGAAAGATTTTATGAAATTAATCTTCACAGGAAATGCAAGCATGAGCTACACATCCAGATATATATGTGAGTTCCTTTATTTTTTGGACTACATAAAAGATTTGAATTTGACTTCGATTTTTGATATTCCCTGTGATGAAATGAGAAAAAATTATCTTATTCACAGGCAAATCAAAGATGAAAGCACTGCTAAACATCTTGTAAATGCAATTTACCTTCATCTTACAGAATTGTACGACACTCGTACAGGCTTCGATAGGGACATATGGGTTTTGAAAAAATTCAAAATTGAAGAAATAAGACTTAACCCTACTGCTAAGATTGATAATATCTCCTTTATTTTCATTGAAAATTTAGAGAACAGGGAACTATTAAAAAAGTATGTAAAATACCTTATTTCCTGCACAGAATACAGCCTGTCAACAATAGTGAATATACTCAACATTTGTGGAAACTTTTCTAACTACATTGAAATTTCCATATTGGATACTAAGGAAGAAGATTGCACAAAATATTTTGATGAAGTTAATAAGATAACAAAACGCTCTGATGTATATAACAAACATGTAGCAGCAATATCAAATTTTATAAATTATTTGATTATACAAAACATTTATAAGAATCCAAATCCTGTTACTAAAGCACATAGCCACAAAAAGCAATATGAGTATAAGCAAACAGCTATTTCTGATTTTGTTATCATTCAGATTTTTAATAAATTAAAGTTACTTCCGCTTATGCTTAGAACAATGTATGTATTGAATTTCTGTACTGGTATGAGAATTTCTGACATATGCCAGCTTAAAAGTAACTGTCTCATTACCGATAAAGGACATTTTTTCATTAAACATTATGTGCAAAAAATGAAGAAATATCAAATAAACATCATACCTGAATCAGTTTATAAAATGGTACAAGAACAGATTAAAGCAGTCAAGGAGACAACTACAGATAAGAAAGGGGCATTTTATATCTTTCCTGCCCCTAAGAAAAAAGACGCACCATGTTCTACAAATTACTATTCTAAACAAATGAAAAAGCACATGGCAGAATGGAAAATTAAAAATGAAGATGGTTCACTATATGATTTCAAATCGCATACATACAGGCACACAATAGCAACAGACCTACTTAATCATTATGATGTAGATTTATCAATCATACAACTTGGTGTATTAGGACATACAGAAATTAATATGAGTCTATGTTACGCTGAACGTCGTGATGAAAGAAAATCAAAATATCAAAAAGTTTACACAGGAATTGATGGTATTTCTCAAATTTTAGAAACGGAAGAAAGAGACGATGACCAGATACTTTCAAATGGTATATGCACAAGCCCTTTAAAAATAGGAGCCTGTCCACATTATGAAGCCTGTTTAAACTGTGAATTTTTTCTCACTAATATTGATTACTTGGAACTACACAGACAACAATTAGCTGATATAGAAAAGAAAATACCTCTTTATGAGAGCAATGGTTGGAATATTAATTTAGAAACCGCAAGAAAACAATGTGACAGTTTAAGAAAAATCATTCACTCCTTAGAGGAAATTCAGCAGGAAGGAGGTAATATTGCCAGCACTACAACTTAATGTACAACAGTTACCACAAATTCCAGACTTCAAACTTCCAGAACCATATTGCCATGATATTTGGCAGGTTACAACATGGGATTATTATAAGTCTGCACCAGATACTCAACAAGATTACTGGAATAGATGTGGGCATACTGAAAACCCTGTGATTGATTTTACTATTTGTCTAAATCCATGTATAAAAGAAGAAATCAAATATTTCTTATACACTTGTATTGAGATAAATAAAATCATACTAATAAATTTTTCCACATATGAATCAAGGCTAAGACATTTAATTGCTTTAGTAAATGAATCGTACTTGGATATATCTTCAGTAAATGAAATAGAGGAAACAGCTTTTATCAACTATCTCCTAGAAAACAACATTATTAAAAGTGTGTATGAAAAATCTGGAACACGTATCAACAAAAATATGGAAAAAGTTGATACCTTAAAAAAGAATCGTACCATTTTACTGTTGGGGCATTTAAAAAAGGTTGTTACTGAATACTATGACAAAGCCACTCCAGAATTTGAAAAGAATTTTTGGAATTATAGAAACATCCCTTTTCTGGACAAAGAGAAACTTAGCAATCAAAGAAACTTAGACTTTACTGACATCAAACAGAGTTATATGAAAGAACAGCTTAAATTATTTTGTTATAATCAGCTTCTTAATAAAACAGCTTCTGCTGTCAACAATACTTTAGGCTTTATCAAAAAGTTTACTTATTGGCTAGAAAAAGAACATCCTAAAGCCATTTATTTTGAAGAAGTCAATCGTAACATCTTAGAAGATTTCTTTTGCTGGCTAAGGACTGAATCAGGATTTTCAACATCTTATATAAGTAACTGTATACTAAACCTTAAAAATTTCTTTGAAATTGGCGTATTATTAGAATTTGACCACTTCCCAAAGATTGGTCTTATTGTGTCCAGTGATTACAGGACAAAAAAGCCTATCGATCCAGAATTTTATAGTGATGCAGAAATGAAAAACATATTTAATGCTTTACAAAAAATGCCAAACATATATGCAAAATTAGTTCTGTGCTTTATAGTTTTGGCATTAAGGGCGGAGGATTTGTTGACCTTAACACCTAATGATATTGAAATGAAGGGAAACATTCCTACATTAAGAATTTTTCAAGGAAAAACAAACAATCCTCTAAACCTATGTATTCCTCAAGGAATCTATGATTTATTACAAGATCAAATAACCATTAGTCAAGAGAACTATGGAAATGATACTAAGTATATTTTTGCTCGTTCAAAAAACAAGCATATTACATATTCAGCAGTAGTAGTTGCTATCAATAAATGCTTTTATGAATCGGGAGTGACAGGCGATGATGGTAATATACTAAGATTTAAGTCTCATAAGTTCCGAAAGACAAAAGCGACAAAATTAATCTCTCAAGGATTTGGAGCGCAGAAGGCTGCGGATGCACTTGGACACTCAGGATTACGTTCTCTTTCATCCTATGCAAATGTCAACAATGAAACATTGATTAGCAGCATGGAGCCGTATTTGAGAAAGGTTGATATTTTAGTTAATAACATCGGCAAAATACAGGACATCTCAAAAGAAGATATGAAAGATGCTCTGCCTTTATGTAATGGCTGGTGTTGTCGTCCAACTTCTATGGGAATATGTGACCATGCAAATTATTGTTTAAGCTGTAGTATGTTTAAACCTGATATTCGT
>CAYQBE010000175.1:0-9591 GCA_964415625.1 uncultured Clostridium sp. | reverse complement strand
AAGGCAACTGTGGTAAACTATCTGCTGGTTTATACTACCGTGAATAATTCGGGTTTAATTCTAATATCATACTATAAATCATACTCTTTTTCTAGTATATTTTGCAGATATGGCAGGTTCCATTATTCTCCCTTCCGCAGCAATTCCATGATCGTTTCTTTTTCTGAATGCTTGAATACCAGCCGCGCAGTCAAAACACAGGCTGCTATGATAAAACCAAATACGATCAGATTATTCACAATGGGAAGCGAAAACGGGATTCCATATCGATTCAGGCTGTGAAAAACAAACCCGCTTACCGGAAGCCCGATCAGCAGGGATAAGAGAATCGCCAGTCCCGCATATCCCAGGCTCTCCAGCGTGATCATCCTCCGGATCTGCTGTCCCGTCATGCCGATGCTTTCCAGAACCGCAAATTCCTTCGCCCGGTTCTGAATGCCGGCTGACATCATATTCACGAAATTCAGCAGGGAAAGCAGCATGATGATAAAACCGACACTATTTCCCAGGATCAGGACCTGATTTTCCGTATTTTTCATATCTCCATATCTCTGCAGCTTCGATTCCACAGACAACTCCCGATTCTCTTTCAGCAGCCTGGCGATCTGGTTTTCGGTCTGTTCGGAAAATGCTTTATCATAATCAATTTTCAGCATTTCCACCAGGGCTTTGTCTCCCATGAGCTGTTCCAGATAATGCCGGCTGACAATGAGATACGGTGAGTATCCTGCAGAATAATATGCCGGAAATTCCTCGATAACGGCTCCGATCTTGATGCATTCTTCCTCCTGCGGCTGTATTCCTGACGGAACGGAAAATCGAACTGTTTTTCCGGTAATCCCGTTGTCTCCGGATGTAAAGCTCTTGGAAGCAAAGGCAAGCTTCCCTTTTTCAAATGCCTGCTGATCCAATGGTTCCTCCAGCTTCTGATTGAGTCTGTCAAACTCCAAAGCATCGATCCCCACGACCCTGCAGGTAAATGAAAAATAATCCGGCTGCCTGCGATAAAGCTCCATATCCTTTTCATAATTTCCGGGAGAATATCTGGATTCGTACAGTTCCCTGTAATATTCGCCGTAAACCTCCTCCTGATAAGGTACAGCGGCTGTTGCCGATGTCAGGACGCGTACCGACTTTACCCCATCCACTTTTTCAATTTCCCGGGACAGTTCTTCGGTGATGACCTGCTCCTCCTGATCGCTTAACAGGGTCTGGTTCAGAACCCGCATATCATAATCGTAAATCTGATTCAGGATATTTTTCGCGTTATTTACGGAAACTGCCGCCTGGATAACCATAAAAAGGGAAACCGCCAGACTCAGGGAAAACAGGATGACCGTAAACTGCTTTTTATCCCGGAACAGATTCTGCACCGCCATGGAAATAAGGTCGCCGCCCCGTGATCTTCTGCTTCTTGTCCGTTTCGCAGTTCCTATATAGTTCAGCGCTTCCACCGGAGAGCAGTCCTCCGCCATTTTCGCGGGCTTTCTGCTGCTCACCAGGGCTGTAAGATAGGCAAACACTGCCGCAAAGAGAAACACCCGCCAGTGGGAAGCTCCTATTGCTCCTGCGGGAAGTGTCGGATTTGCCGCGCGGAGCACCAGTGGGATGACCAGCTTTCCCACGATCCCGGACAGCAGTAAGCCCAGCGGAATGCCAAGAATGGAGTTCCAGCATATCTGCTTGTAGATCAGGCTCCTGAGCTGTTTTGAAGTAGTTCCCAGCGTCTTGAGCTGTCCATAATAACGGATCTCCCTGTTTACGGAAATATACAGCGTATTGTAAATAAACAAGTAACCGCTGAAAAAAACAAGAAGCAAAAGGACCGTCAGGCCGGCAATGGTCTTACAGAGATTGGAAATGGTATCATAATCCGCCTCGATGATCTGGTTCCCTTCCAGAGAGATCTGGTTCTGCATCTCCACAATATCCTCCTCTGAATAGAGTGGATTTTTCAGCGAGATCTTCAGCGCCCCCTGGGTAAGATCTGTCTGTTTTACCCCTGTTGTCCGGTAAAACTGCTCCGACACATATCCCCTGCTGCTGCCTGTATAATCCAGATACCATCCGCTGAGAACAAATTCCTCTGAAATCTCCTCATCTGAAATCTTCTTATCCTCCTCCGTCTCTTCTGCCAGTGTCTGGTAAGTCAGGGCCAATCGCATGCCTGTCTCCGGCGTATCAATCCCCATATCCCGCAATGCGCCCCTGGACAGCATGATCTCATTTTCCTGTTTTGGATATTCCCCTTCACAGACCTCCAGCGCAGGGAGGATCTGCTTCTCCCAGCAGATCTCGTCCGCCCAAAACAGCCTGATCTTATCCTGACTGTTTTGATTGTATTGGGAAAGGACCGCACATTTTACACACAGACCGGCGTATTTTACAGGCGCCATCTCCCGGATCAGAGACACCTGATCCTCCCGCGGCTCGGACAGCTCAATGTCATAATCCATGCCGTGCATTCTCTGCTGGCGCAAGGTAACCGCATCCCAATAGCCCAGCCCGATTGAAATCACCGTACAGATCAGAAATGTGGTCAGAAAAATCGCGGTAATGGTCAGTATGTTTCTTTTCCGGTTCGCCCGATACGTGGTTTTCGCAAGCTCCGTGATCACCTTTTTGTTATCGACTCTCAGCATGGATCTCACCGCCTTTCACAATTTTTCCGTCCTCCAGGCGTATGATCCGATCCGCCATCTGCGCGATCTCGTCGTTATGCGTGATCATGACAATGGTCTGCGCGAAAGCTTCGCCGGAAACCTTCATCAGCCCCAGCACATCTGCGCTGGTCCGGCTGTCCAGGTTTCCCGTAGGTTCGTCGGCCAAAATGATAGTCGGCTTCGTTCCCAGCGCCCTTGCCAGCGCAACCCTCTGCTGCTGGCCGCCGGACAGTTGATTAGGCATGGCATATTTTTTATCTTCCAAGTTCAGCAGCTTTAAGATCTCATCAATAAATCCTTCATCGGGTTTGATGCCGTCCAGCTTGATCGGCAGAACGATATTTTCATATACATTCATCAAGGGCAGAAGGTTATAGTTCTGAAATACGAAGCCGATTTTTCTCCTTCGGCAGATCGTCAGTTCGTCTCTGGACAGTTTGGAAATATCCTGTCCGTCCACGATGACTTCTCCGGACGTTGGATTGTCCAATCCGCCCAGCATGTTGAGCAGGGTGGATTTTCCGCTCCCCGATGTACCGATGATGGCGAGAAATTCCCCCTTTTGAATTTCCAGGTCGATTCCGTCCAATGCTTTGACCGTGTTTTCTCCCATAGTGTAATATTTTTTTAAGTTCTTAACAGATAAAATCGTCATCCATGACCACCTCTTTCTATTTTTTATGTTTCCATCATAGCAAAAGCTTCTTACTCAATTCTTTCTCAAATGTGACAGATCTGACACATTTAAAAAAATCGAGCAGGAAGCTTTCTTTTCAGACATGATTTCTCAATAGAAAAAGCTCAGCCGTTGTCCCTTGATCTAATGCCGACTTTAATCTGATGTATCCCTGCTGTCTGCTGAATACTTCTCTTGCCAGATAAAGCCCGATACCAAAGCCCTGTTGGTCTTTTACGTTTGACGCCCTGTAAAACCGCTGGAATACTTTTCCCTGTTCTTCTTCCGGAATCCCGATGCCATGATCCTGAATCCGGATACAGACAAAGGCCTCATATAACATAGAATCAATTTCCACGCTGGAGTCTTCGGGAGAATATTTCACCGCATTTTCGATTAGGTTTCCCAATACCTCCTCCGTCCACTTCGGATCCGCATACCCCTGATAGCCATGATAGGCGGACTGGATCCGTATCTTCTTTTTCAAAGCCGTCAGCTCCACCAGCTGACACCCTCGTTTGATCAGATCATCCACCGCCGTCAGACGCGGATTCACCGAGATCAGCTGCTGTTCGGCATAAGATGACCTGATCAATTCCCGCATATAAAATTCTAATTTTTCCGCGTTCTTTTCGATCTTGTCCGCCAGGCGGAGCGTCTTTTCTTCTGCCAGTCCTTCCTTTAACAATCCGGTATAAAGGGTGATGTTGGCAAGGGGCGTGCGGATCTGGTGGCTGATATCTGAGATCAGGGATTTTACCGTATCCCGTTCCTCCTCGGCTTTCTCTTTTTGAAGTCCGGTCATTTCCACGATCCGGTTGAGCCGTTCTGAAATGGCGGAATCCATAGATTCCTCATAGCTCTGCTCTAATTTCCTTCCTGTCAGAACCTGATCCAGTTTTTGGAGGAGCATGTTGTACTGCCGGAACAGCTTCTTTTTATAAAAATGAATCACCAGAGCGGAAAGAGCAAAATTTCCGAACAAAATTACCAATATTCCTACCCAAAGGGCGCCCCCAATTTTCAATCCCTGGGCGGCAGGCACGTTTTCTCTGATGAGGTCTAAAAACGCGTCCATCACAGGCTCTCCCACAGATATCCTTTGCCATAGACTGTTTTGATCAGGGCCGGGTTGGAAGGATCGTCTTCTAACTTATCTCTCAGCCGTCGGATTCCGACAGACAGTGCATTGTCCTCTACATATTCCGCTCCGTCGGACCATACCCAGTCCAAAAGCCGCTCCCTTGTCAGAATCTTATTTGGATTGGAAACCAGTAAATACAGTATTTTCTGTTCTGTTTTGCTGAGCTCCACAGGCTTTCCATGCTTCTGAAATTCCATCGTGTCGAACCGGAACAAAAACCGGGAATCCCGGTACTCTTTTTCGGATTCTGCGGCATTTCTCCTCAGCAGCGCCCGGATCCTTGCCCGCAAGACCATCAGGCTGAACGGCTTTGTAATATAGTCGTCGGCCCCGCTTTCCAGTCCCTTCACAATATCAAGCTCCATATCCTTTGCGGTCAGTAACGCGATGGGAACCTTTACCATGTGTCTCACTTCCCGGCAAAGCTCCAGCCCGCTTCCGTCCGGCAGGTTGATATCAAAGATCAGCAGGTCAAATTGCTTCTTCTTTAACACCTCTCTGGCTTCGGATATGGTTCTGCATATCTCAAAATTCAGTTCCTCTCCCTGTAAAGACAACGCGATCCCCTCCGCCAGGTCCTCATCATCCTCCAGGATCATAATCAGCTTTTGATCTTTCCTGCTCATGCAAGCGCACCTCTTGTCCATTCCTCATCCTTTACAGGCTTGTTTCTTGCCTCTCTACAAAGGGATTATATCATATCCGCTATAAACATCAAGAAAACTTTTTTTACAAAATCATGATCCTGTTAGATAACGCAGCTTTACAGCGGATATTCTGAACTGAAAGCAGATCTATATCCTGCAGATTCTCAGTAGTGAATCACTACAGGCACCCCCATATCGATCATGGAATACAAGGTCTGCGCATCGTATTTTGACATGTTGATGCATCCGTGGGATCCTCTGGAAAGATACAGATCCCCGCCGAACGCCGGCTGCCAGTCCGCGTCATGGAAGCCGATCCCGCTCTGGGTCACCCGCATCCAGTAGTCCACCTCCTGCTCATATTCCGGATTTCCGTCCGCCTGAATCTCCCCGATCAGGACCGAGGGCGACTGTTTTTCAGAAATATAGTATACTCCGGCAGGCGTGGCCTTGCTCTCTTCGGGCGCTCCTGTCACCACGTCGCACTCCATCCCGATCCCTCCGTTTACAACATACCACATGTGCTGCGCGGACAGATCCACGTCGATATAGGTACTGCCCCAGTCCTGCGCCCCATGTACCGCCGCCCTCTGGCACCAGGCCGGTTCCTTGGCAAGAACCTCCCCCTTCCTGATGTGCTCGATCAGCAGCGCGGTTTCCCCTTCCTCGTCTACAGACCAGCCATAGGTCCCGCCGGAGACCTCCGCGCTTTTTCCGGACGGCGTGGTAAAGGTGCGTGAACTTCCCAGCGTGTCATAGCGTTTTCCAAATTCCCGCATCCACTCCCGGACAGCCGCCTCATTCAATGTCACATTCATGTCCCCGTCCACGGACAGCCAGGAGGAGATCAGCGCCTTGTCCACCACCACGGGCACGTCCATATTGTAGGTAATGCTTGCCCGGCAATACGTATTCAATATTTCACAGGCGGAAGTTACCTTCTCAGACTGTGAAGTATACTTTGGTGTTTCATAGCAATCCGCCTGTTTCAGATCTACCTCCGGCGCAAATGTCTGTACCGAATTGGTGATGCATTCCTTCACCGCATTGATATTGACGGCAGTCCCATAGGATTCCGGTTCGATAATGTACGTATTTCCGTCATATTTCGGATAGGCCGAGGACGCCGGAATCTGTTCCGCCGTCACTGCGCCCAGAGACTGGATCCGTTTCTCCAGAGCCGCCCTGTCATAGGACAGTTCCACCTGAATCTCCGATGCTTTTTTATCCCACAATCTGACCGGCCAGCCGAAGGCATTCTGCTTTTTCAGCATGGCCCGGATCCCATCCATTTCCCTGCAGGTCAGCGAGATCTCACTGCCATGGATTGTCTCTGTCCGGCTCTCATTCTCGATCACCGTCAGGGAATAGCTTTCTGTCTGCTCTTTAAAAAATGTCTCCGCCGCCTCTGCCGTCTGGCCGGAAAAATCCTGCCCGTTGATGATCGTGTGAGGAAAGAAGTGCTTCATAAAATAGAACGAAACACACAGATACGCGATACATAGACAGCCGATTGCCGCCGCGGAAACGATCAGAAACACCTTTTGCCCGGAAGCCGGTTTCCTGGTCGAAGCAGATTTCTTTTTCCGAGGGGCTTCTCCAACTTTCCTGTTGCCTTTTTTTGTGCTCATGATCTTTTATCCTTTCGTATTGCCCTGTTCTAAAGTATTGTTACTTTATTTTATAATAAGCATGAGCACTTTTCAATCGCCCCGATGTAACCATATTGTAAAAACGACAGAACAGGCAATGCCTCTTTTGAAAGACATTGCCTGAATCCCCTTAAATCAATCCGTTTTTTTGTTTTCCGGCCTCTTATCCTCTGCTCTTTGTTCCGGTTCCGTCCCGCTTCGCCACCTTCAGCCGGTTCAGCATGATCTCCTTCTCTCCGAATTTTCCCTTCGCTTCCGTCCCTTCCTCGAACAGGTACACTGTTTCCAGTTCATCCTTTTTCTGCAGCTTCATGCCCCGGACGCCTACGGCACCTTTTTTCTTCTCCGGAATCTCGGCTGCCGGGAACCGCAGGAAATACCCGCCCTTCGTCTGCAGCACGGCATGCTGGTTCTCCGTCACGACCTGGACAGAGATCACCGCGTCCTCCTCCTGGAGCTTCGTAGCCGCGATCGTCCGCTTCGCCACCTGAAATTCTGCGCCTTCCACACGCTTGATCATTCCCTGCTTTGTGGCAAATAACAGCTTCGCATACCGCATCTGCTCCATGTCGCAGACCATCACGATCTGCTCCTCTGCGCTGGCATAATTGCTCACATTGTCGATGGGCGTTCCCTTATCCCGGAATTTCCCATAAGGCAGATCCAGAACCTTGATCTGGTGCATCTTGCCTGTATCTGTGAAAATACAGATCTTCCCGGTGTTCATACAGTGGATGATATACTTGTTCTCACTGTCCGCAGCTTCCCGGTTCCGCTCATATACGGATACATCCACGGTTTTCGCATAGCCGAAGCGGTCCATCAGAAAGACCACTTCCTGCTCTTCGATCTTCTTCTCCTCAAATACCGCTTCCTCCGCATTTTCGATGGCTGTGCGCCGCTTTCTACCATACTCCTTCCGGAACGCGTCCAGTTCATCCATGATCACCTGCGCCATGGAATCATAGTTGTTCAGGATGTCCTCATATCTCGCAATATGCTTCAGCGTTTCCTCGTGCTCCTTCTGCAGTGCCTCGATTTCCAGACCGATCAGCTTGTACAGGCGCATTTCCAGGATCGCCGTCGCCTGCCGCTCGGTAAACCGGAGCATGGCCGCCATCTTTTTGGAAATGCCGGACTTAAACTTGATGTTGTCGGTGACACCGTTGACCAGACAGTTTCTCGCGTCCTTCACGGACTTGCTTCCCCGAAGGATCTCGATGATCAGGTCGATCACGTCACAGGCCTTGATCAGCCCTTCCTGAACCTCCTTGCGCTCCAGCTCTTTGGCAAGCAGGGTCTTATATTTTCTCGTAGCCAGTTCAAACTGAAAATCCACATGATGCTCAATGATCGCTTTCAGCCCCAGTGTCTCCGGCCTGCCGTTCGCCACAGCCAGCATGTTGACGCCGAAGGTATCCTCCAGCCGGGTCTTCTTGTAGAGCATATTTTTCAGGTTTTCAACATCTGCGCCCTTTTTCAACTCCAGCACGATCCGGATGCCTTCCTTGGAGGACTGGTTGGAAATGTCCACGATATCCGTCGTCTTTTTCGTCTCCACAAGACCGGCCACATCATTGAGGAATTTTCCGATCCCGCTTCCGATCATGGTATAGGGAATCTCCGTGATCACAAGCTGTTTCTTGCCGCCTTTCAGTTCCTCGGTCTCCACCTTGCCCCGCAGCTTGATCTTCCCCTGTCCGGTCTCGTAGATATTCAGCAGTTCGTCCTTGTTCACCACGATCCCGCCAGTGGGAAAATCCGGTCCTTTTACATAGCGCATCAGCTGTTTGGTGCTGATCTCGTCATTCTTCATATAGGCCTTGACCGCATCGATCACCTCGCATAGGTTATGGGTAGGAATACTGGTGGCCATTCCTACCGCAATACCCTCCGCGCCGTTGATCAGAAGGTTGGGTACACGCACCGGGAGCACCAGCGGTTCCTTCTCTGTCTCGTCAAAATTGGGACCGAAGTCAACCACATTTTTATCCAGGTCGGACAGGTATGCCTCCTGGGTAAATTTGGCCAGCCTGGCCTCCGTATAACGCATGGCCGCGGCTCCGTCCCCTTCAATGGAGCCGAAATTGCCGTGCCCGTCCACAAGGATCATGCCCTTTTTAAATTCCTGTGCCATCACCACCAGCGCTTCATAGATGGAGCTGTCGCCGTGGGGATGGTATTTACCCATGGTATCCCCCACGATACGGGCGCATTTCCTGTATGGCCGGTCATAACGGATCCCCAGCTCATGCATGTCATAGAGCGTCCGGCGCTGGACAGGCTTTAACCCGTCACGCACATCCGGCAGCGCCCTGGCAATAATCACGCTCATGGCATAATCAATATAAGATTTTTTCATCAGATCCGAATACTCGGTCCGGATGATCTGTTGCTCACTGCTCATATCCCTCTCCTATCCGTATCTGTTTCATTTCCTCCAGATACGCACCTAATCCTTCTCTGAAAAACACCCAGATGTGCGGTTGGGTGATTCAGGAATCGCAACCGCACATCTGGAAAAACACCCCAATGTTAAATGTCCAACTCCGCCTCGGTCGCATTTTCATAGATAAATGCCCGTCTCGGCGGCACTTCCGTTCCCATCAGCATCTCCGTAACGCCGGATGCCATCCTGGCGTCCTCAATCTCCACCAGCTTCAAAAGCCGTTTCTTCGGATCCATGGTGGTCTCCCAGAGCTGCTGGGCATCCATCTCCCCAAGACCCTTGTAACGCTGAAGGGTAAAAGTGCCGTCATGGGTTTTCCGGTACTTCTCCAGTGCTGCGTCGTCATAGAGGTACTCTTCC
>CAYQBE010000174.1:0-9744 GCA_964415625.1 uncultured Clostridium sp. | reverse complement strand
ACTTTTCTTAAAATTGATGGTATTTAAAACCTTGATCTTATACGGTTCATAAACAACCTTCCCATTTTTATCCCGTACCGCTTTCCCGTCTTTCATCTTCGGTGTGCCACGCTTTAACATCTCCCCGCATTCGACCAATATTGTACCTTTCGGATCAGTGACACAATAGCTGACATTTGGCGTCATCTGCATGAGCTGCGGTTTTACATAGAACCTTGTCTTGCCGCTTCCACTCCCGCCGATAATGATTACATTTTTATTTCTCGCATACTTTGGCTGCTTGGGCCTGCTGTTCATGGTAAGGCGTTCCGTCTGCGTCAGGAGGATGTTATTCTCAAATACCGGGTCTATGTATGGGGCAATGTCTTTCGGCGTTCCCCATCTTGCAGAGCCGTACTCCACTCCCTGCCGGTACTTCTTCGCATTTTTGCCTTTCAGATATACCATGAGCTTCACTGCTACCGCCCCGGCTGCTCCGGCCAGAAGGTCAATCCCATGAATACTCGGAAATGGATTTTCAAACGCCAGTTGGAAATTTAAGAACAGCGCCATTGCCTTATCCACTAGGGAATCCCCTATGCAATGGCGGTACAGCCATGCTGATTTATCCACCAGATAAAATACAATTCCATAGGGAACATTCAGCATTACCAGGCGTTTTGTATCTACGGGAGGCATTTTCTCCCGGATTATGCTTTTTAATTTCCCGGACAATGGCATGGATTTTTTCCCTGCGGCGGGTTTCTTTTTCTGTTTCCCACTCAATGCTCCGGCCCCCGTTCCTTCTGTTTTGTCTTTTCCAGTTCCCTGTGCTTCGCCGTCCGCTCCTTTGCCTGCTCCAGTTTCTTCCAGATTGACGGTTTTTTGCTTTTTGCCAGCGACTTCCCGGTGTATTCCTTAAACGCTGCCGTCATAACATCCACATCTTTCGCTTTGAAGAATACAAAATAGCGGGGCGGGGAGATGGACGTATCTTTTTTCAGGCTGAAATCAATACCGTATTTCCGGGCGCATTTTTCAAAAGATTTGATATTGCCGTCCGTCACTTCAATGTTGGAAAGCTGGCATCCCTGTTTCATCAACTTCTCCATGCTCTGCTTCCCGTGGCGCACAGCGCCGCCCTCCTGTGACTTCTGTATTGCTTTTTTCTCTGCCTGTTTCTGCTTTCCGTTCCGCTTTTCCTGCTCCATCTTTGCCAATGCTTTCAGCATGGCGGCTTTCAGAATCCGTGCGGAAATCTTGCCGCCATTGACGCACAGCGATACGGTTTTCTCATTTACCTCGTCCTGCAAGGCGTTCTCCCTCCTTTCCTGCGGATTGTTTTTTCTCCCTCATCTCCCGCAAAATCTTCTTCATACAGTATCCGATGCAGGGGGAATGTCTGCCGTATGGACACCCTTGGCAGTTACCAGTACGATTCTCATCTGACTTCTGATGAAATACTTCTTCTGTCACAGTTTCTGATGTTGCAATATCTTCTGGAAGAAGGTAATAACATTCTTTCTGGCTGCATCCTTTCCGCTTCCCTTTCCAAAAATAGCAGTGCTTACAGTCACCCGGCCTGTCCGCCGCATATTTCCTGTTATCCCTCGCCCGGTTCCCGCTGTCTGCCCTTCCTGCCTGCATCCCGTTCCCCTCTCCGTTTCATTTCTTCCATCCACCTGTCCTCCTGCGCCCCTGCCCGGATACATGAGTACAGCGTGGCCGCCGCAAATATTCCTGCAGCGGCAAGAATCCCTTTCATTTTGCTTCACCCCTTTCCATATGGGGAACTGCCAAAATCTAAAATCAGCAGTTCTCCATACATACAGGCATGAAAAAACGCTTACAGATTTTTCCGTAAACGTCTGCCATGCCTTATTATCTTATTATTCTGTTACAATAATCAGCTACCCGGATTTCTCCAGACGCTGTCAGTCCTCCTTCCTTTTTCTGCAGAATATAAAAATGGAACCTCCAATGCCGCAGACTGCAATCCCGGCTAAGGCAATCCATAACCAAAACGGCCTGTCATCCCCTGTTTTCGGTGTCCCGGCAGACGGTGTTTCCGGCTTCGGTGTTTCCTTCGGCTGTTCCGGCTCATCCGGCTTCGCTTCATCCTTCATCGCAACCTTCTGAATCTCCCCGGTATCCTTGACTTCAAACTTCACATCCTCTGCTACCAGATAACCATCCGGCGCACTTTCTTCATGAAGCGTGTACTCCCCAATCGTCAGCATTTCTATATAATGCGGTTTGCTCTCGGAAATCCAGCTTTCCACTGCTTTGCCGTCCTTATCCAGAATGGAAAGTTTTGCCCCCGGCAGTTCTTTCCCGGCGATATCCGTTTTGGAAATCTCCACCTTTGTCACATCATCCTTCATCTCCACCTTCTGCACTTCTCCCGTATTCTCCACGGTAAACTCAATGCTTTCGGCAGTCACATATCCGTCTGCAGGCCGTGTCTCTGTCATGGTATACTTCTTGCCGACCACTAATTCCTTGATGATGTGCGGCTCCTTTCCGGAAACCCATTCATCCACAAGATTTCCGTCCTCATCCGTCACCTGAAGCTTCGCGCCCTCTACCTCTTTGCCATCCGTAAGGGATGTTTTGGTAAACTCGAATACCGTAGGCACATTTTCAAAGGCAAGCGCATAGGAAAGGCTTTTTTGTTTCGCACTTTCATAGGTAAAGTCAAATTCCTGCACCTCGCCCTCACTGGTGAATCCCGGAGCCGGGGCTGTCTCCTTCACATAATAGGGGAATCCTATCGGAAGGTCAGCCGCAAATGACAGCTTGCCGTCTTTATCCGTGGCTTTTTCCTCAATCACCGTATCCGCTTCCATAATCACTTCGCCGTCTTTATTGGTAATGTCCTCTTTCGCATAAAGGGCAAATACCGTCCCTTCCACCGCACGGTCAGAATCCTTCTCGGTTTTCATTACATTCACCTCCGCTTTCTGGCGGTTATTCTGCCAGTCTGTAGAGAAGGTAACAACTGCTGTATCCTGGCCACGGTAAGTCAGGTCAATCTCCCGGATTTCGCCGTCCAGGACATAGCCCTCCGCCGTTTCCGTCTCCTTTACATAGTATTTCCCAAGAGGCAGGTTTTCCAGTTTCGCAATCCCGGTATCGTCCGTAGTGATGGTATCTACCAGTTCATCCTTTTTATAATGATCGTCACTCTCCCCGTCTGCCGCCTTTATATCCTCCAAAGCATACACTTCAAAGGCAACATCTTTCAGTGAGCCAGTAACATACTCAAACAGATGCGTGATCCAGCCGCCAATGCTGTCTAACAACGATATATCCTCTAAAAACTCCCCTTCTTTGTTGATCAGGAGCGTACCTGTCGGCACATCGTCCTTCATCTCCACCTTTTGGATTTCAGCAGTATCCTCCACGGTAAACGTGACTTCCTCTGCCTTTAAATATCCATAAGGCGCTAATTCCTCCCGGAGCGTATAGGTTTCCCCTACTGTCAGCCGTTCTATGATATGTTCCTTGCCTTTGACGGATTTCCATGTGTCTACGGTGTTCCCATCTTTGTCAAGGACAGTCAGCGTTGCACCAGAAAGTTCCACGCCTGTTGCAAGGTCTGTCTTTTTAATGGAAACGGTTGTCGGCTCATTCTCAAATTCAGAAATGTATTCCGCTGCCTTCACATCCTGCCCCTGGTATGTTGCAGATACTTCGATGGTTTCATCGGAAGATACATAGCCTGCAGGAGCCTGTTCCTCACGGATGTAATATTCCCCGAAAGGCAGATCCAGGTCAAAGACTGCCCGTCCATCTTCCCCGGCCGTGGCTTCCCCAAGCAGCGTATCCGCTTTAACGATTACTTTCCCATGTGCGAAAATATCAGCCTTCGCATACAGCCCAAAGGCTGCGCCCGCGACCACAGCTCCATTCTTCGCATCTTTCTTCACCACCGCAATCTCCACCTTCTGGCGGTCATTTTCAAAAGTGGCTGTTTGTTCGATGATCGGCGTATTCTGGTCTGCGTAAGCAAAGGTAATCGTCTGCGCCTCTCCATTCAGCACAAACCCTTCCGGGGCTTTTGTTTCCTCTACCCGGTATGTGCCAAGCGGAAGGTTTTCAATCAACGCTTTTCCGTCTTTATCTGTCACCAGCGTATCCACCAGTGCGCCGGAAGCATACTCTAAGATACGGTTCCCATTTTCATCCTTCTGAAAATCAGCGGTATAAATATCCTCTGCCGCATAGACTTTGAACTCTGCTCCCTCCAGGTTCTCCGTTTCATATCGGAAATCCTTATCATCATAACGGTTCAGCACTTCGCCCTTCTTCACGATATGCAGTTCACCCTTTACCGGATGGTTTTCATAGACAACATCAATGATAACGTCCCCCGACACATCGTCCAACTGGTACAGCGTATCGGAATCTACGGACACTTCATAATAATTCTCATTTAATGTATAACCGAACGGGGCGTTTACTTCCTCAATGCGGTAATGCCCGATTTTCAGATTCTGCGGCAAAATCAGATAACCCTCGCTGTCTGTAAAATAGGATTTATGTGTTACAACGGTCGGATAAGTCGTTACCTGCTCCACATATTTTTCATTGTCCAGGTCGTATACCTTGAACTCTGTATTTTCCGCAAGCACAGCCTTTTTCGTTTCATCGTCCTGCTTTACGATTTTCAGCTTCGCTTCAAATTCATCGTCCAGAAGCACCCGCCACACCTGCGGCGTGTTCGGTTTATGCTCCGTGATACGCACAAGGAAATCCTTGACCGGCGTATAATTATGCGGCGTGGTTGTTTCCTTCACAATGTACGTCCCGAACGGGAGCGGGATACTGCAGGCATAACCCCTTTCATCGGTAAAAATCTCTGTTGCCCCATTCTCCCCGATTGCCACCGGTTCGGCAGAATCAAAATCATACCCGCCATTCTCTTTCTTATCCAAAGAAGATACCAGCCATGCCGTAAACCCTGCGCCGGATAATAAATCTGCATCGGTTTTCCCATTGTCTGCCGCTTTGATGATCTGGAACGGCTGCTTTTTCACCTGTTCCGGGGATGTGCAGCCACGCTCTACCGTAGCCACCAGATCTCCCTCATAATTACAGACCAGGTCATGTTCCGCTTCATCTGCCAGATAACCTGTGGGCGGCGTGATCTCTTTTACAAAATACTCCCCAAGGTATAAATCTGTAATCTCCGCCCTGCCCTCTTTATCCGTGGTCAGCGTCCCCACCTGTTCCCCGGCTTTATAAAGGATGCCGGTCTTTTTATCCGGGTGTAGGATGTCATTCCTTGCATACAAGCCATAAACGGCATGTTCCAGCGTTGCGTCTCCCTGCGGGATATTTTTGTTGGTTTCCTTATCCTTCTTCTGCAGGCGGATCGTAGCGTTGACACGCTCATTGGCAAAGATATGTGAGAAGGTCACTTTCGCCTCCTTGTCATTGGTATAGCTGAACCGGAAAGAATATAGATCTTCCGTATTCCTGATATATCCTTCCGGAGCCTGGATCTCCTTTATCTCATATTCAAATCCAATCGGAATATCTGCAGAAAATGATGCATTGCCGTCATTGTCTGTCGTTGCCTTGTCAAGCAGCATCCCTTTGGATACAACAACATTCCCGTCTGCATTGGTGATATTTTCTGAAGCATACAGCCCGAAAATCCCCCCTGCAAGTCCATTTCCCGTATCCTTGTCGTTCTTTACCACACGCATGTCCGCTTTCTGCCTGTCATTTAAGAATGTAGTGTCAGAAAATGCCGCCTCTGCCATCTGCCCGGCATAGGTGATCGCAACATCCTTTGTTTCCCCTTTGTTATAGAAATTCTTCGGAGCCTGCATTTCTTTTACCCGGTATGTGCCGAGATGCAGGTTCTTAAGCGTCACAGAGCCATTGTCCCCGGTCGTAAGGTTTTCCGCTGCCAGCTCCCCGGCTTTGTAGACAACAGAACCGTAAGGCGTGGTTATGTCTTTTGCTGCATATACATTGAATACAGCGCCTTTCTGCCTGCGGCTTTCATACTGAAATACCGTACCATCCTCATTCGATGAAGCGCCTTTCAGGACTTCCCCCTCTTTGTAAATGGTCAGGTTCCCAAGCTGCTCCACATCCGGCACAGTCGTGGAAATCGTCTGGTTCGCTTCCAGCGCCACACGGTAAGCAGTCGCATTATAACGGTATCCCACAGGGGCTGTGATCTCTTTCAGATACACGGTATCCTGCGTCATGACAATTTCTACTTCCGATGCACCGTTACTGTCCGTTGCAGGCATCCGGGTAATCAGATCCGTACACTCTTTATCACGGTAAACTCCGAATACGGCTCCGGAAAGTTTTGCGTTGGCAATGGAATCCACTTTCACCACTTTCACCCTTGCCCGTTCCAGCCAGTCCACGGAAAGGCTCACGGAATTTCCGCTTTCTTCCTCATAATAACTCCCAATATCCTGTGTAGCGCTCCCTGTGGGAACGACGAGCGCTTTCCATATCACCCGGATGCTGCCTTTCATCGCCCCGGTATTCCAGTCCCCATTGACGGTCACTGGGGCGGTAAAATAAAAACTTGTCCCGCCTGGGACACGCACGTTTCCCCCGGTCTGCCTGCTCCCGTCTGTTTTATTATGGAACGTCACATCCTTTGGCAGCTTGATGGTGATGGAATTTCTGGAATCCCCGTTCAGCTTCGTTGTCCCTGTCACCTGCTTCGAGCCGTCATAGGCCGCTTTCAAAGCGGTCTTGCTCAAGCTGATCTGCGGATCAGGCGGCGCAGGCAGGCTTTTTAAATAATCAATCCATCCAAGCACCCCGCATTCCCGGAGGTCATCCATCGTACATCCGGCAAACCCATCCATGCCGCAGTAAAAATAACTGGCTGCAATGTGGGTAAACACATACTTTAAATCCTCATCAAAGGACGGCATATAGCTTGCCGTCACATCTCCTGTGCCGCCATAGCCATAATAAAGCGCTTTCTGCAGGTTCGGATTCCCGTCTATGATTTTAGCGGCGTAGCTTCCGGTATCCGGTGAACCTTTCGCCGACTCCAGGCAGTATGCGATCTTCCCGTTTACTGTAAAATAACAGGTGGAATAGTTCCCAAGGTTACCGGGATAATAAATATTCCTGCCCTTCACCATCGTTGCAGAACCGGATGCCCTTGCCATCTGCCGGTTCTCCGCAAACAGAAGGATGCCTTCCTCCTCAGCGATCATCTCCGCATCCTGCCTGGTATCTTCTGCCTGTTCCATACCCTCTATGACTGCCTCCATCTCGGCTTCCGTCATAGATTCCCTGGGGATTTCTTCCACATCTGCCGTCTGCCCCGGCAAATCTCCTTCCCCATCTTCTGCAGTTCCTTCTGAATCATGGGAATGGCTGTTTTCTCTTCCTTCTCCATCTGCCGCCTGCCTACCGGAAAATGATACAGACGCTTTTCCCTTTACAATAATGTTCCGGCTGACATGATAGGACGGATTCTTACTGGCCGGCTTCACAAAGTAAACCGCTTTGTAAGTCCCCGCCTTCCCGATGTCAAACTTTTTCCCATCTTTATCCTTTGCTTCGTGGAATGTAATTTTTACTTTATCCGGAGAAAACTCTATGCCGGAGAAATCATGTTCCATGTCAAAGCTACTGTCAATCTCCACGGTATAATCTTCTGCAGCCACAATTTCATCCGCATCCAGTTTTTCCTTTACCTTCTCCAAGGCCGGATACTCTGCTTCGTAAGCTGCAGGCTCCGGCCCTGCCGCATAAGCGCCCACCGGCTGTAAGAAGGCTGATAAGACCGTGACCGCCGACAGCAGGCCGGATACAATCCTCTTTGCGTTTCCTTTCAATCTAATTTGTCCCTCTCTTTCTTTGTTATATAGCTTCATAACTTCCTTCATTCTGCCTTTCCATTGATCCGATTTTCTACTTTCCCATGTATATCTCCCTCCCTTCCCTCATTTTGCACTGCCAGCCGATAACAGCACATCAATACAGGAAAGCCACGTATCCCGGCACATAAAAATGCCTGAATAAAAGGCTTCCCTGCATGGCATCTGCTGTTATCCAGCCCGGTTCCCCGGACTGGTTATATTTCATATTGAGCGTTTTCCTGTGTTCCTCCCAGACCCGTTCCCTGCCCCGGTTTCTCTTTCCTGGGGCGTTTTCTCCGGTAAGGCACGCTTAGATGCATACTCAATGCCGGGTATCAATCTGGGCAGGATATGAAATTTTCAAGGTACGGTGAAAGGGAAAATCTTTGAATTGTGATAGTTTGAAATTTTTCAGAAATGTTACCCTTTCACTAATAGCAGACTGGAGAGGGTAAAATACAAGCAGATTTGAATACTTTTTTATTTTTTTGTAAATAGGCTGAAATATTGAATGAAAAAGGTATTTAGATATGCTAGAATATAAAGAGTAATCGGGATTTTTTGTGGAGGCGGCAAAATGAATGTAATCTGGTCAAAATATATTCAAGGTACCAAAACTTTGTATTGTTCACGAAAGCTTCGGTTTAACGACTTGTTTGCAAAACAATACAGAGAATTGTTTGGTTTGGATGAAAATCGTTCCTTAAAAATACTTGAGATCGGTTGTGGCCCGGGTGCTCTTGCAGGCGCGCTCCATCGCTGGTATCCGCGTGCTGAAATAATTGCTGTTGACAGGGACAGCGAATTTATCAGTTTCGGTTCTGAGAATGAACCCGGAGTAACGTTTATGGAAGGCGATGCCACATCACTTCCTTTTGATGATAACACCTTCGATGTCACAATATCCAACACAGTGGCCGAGCACATTGAACCTTCAAAATTTTACGGCGAACAATTTCGGGTGTTAAAGCCCGGCGGCGTATGTTTGGTACTTTCTTCCCGGAAGGGAATCAACGTTGATCCGGACTGCATCACTTTTAACGAGTATGAACAGCAATTCTGGAAAAAGGCAGAACA
Source organism: uncultured Clostridium sp. (assembly GCA_964415625.1). GTDB lineage: Bacteria > Bacillota > Clostridia > Lachnospirales > Lachnospiraceae > Schaedlerella. The sequence goes on along the minus strand of CAYQBE010000174.1, from coordinate 823 downwards.
GCATGACGACTCAATGGATAGATTTGCTGTGTGTAAGTATCCCATGAATGAATCGGAAATGCCTGTGGCTATGGCAGAGCATGGATTCTCAGATATATTAACGGGTTATGCCACGATCGATTTGACGCCGGACGATCCCAAGTATCCTGCTTCATTGGCACTTGATATGATCAATACAAGCAGGCAGACAGCATTAGACGGGATCGAGTCGGTGATGCACTCAATGCCGGAGCATTTCACGATGCCGGAGATTGATGAGATGAAGCGGCTTGCAAATGAAAAATATGATATTCGCGAGGAACAATATAAACGCGGTGAAAAACAGTGGGATACTAATGTTTCAATAATCATGGTCATTAGAGGCGTGAAGTCAAAGACGGTCAAATGATAGAAATATGAATGTGATCGTAATATTTCGTGCAAGGTTTTTTGCCAAGCAGTCGTATTATAAATGAAAACCCGAAACGGAGGTAGTGTGAAAAATAAATTTTTCACACGCAAATTTGTGCCTGCGGCCCAAATTCGCAGGTTACGGAAAGGCATGGTTATTGATATGAAAAAGAAAAATTCAAATTTGTGAGGATGAATGTGATGCATGAATTGATGTTGATTAGGCCATCTAAACTATATGCAGAACAAGTTATGTCATATAAAGAAGAAATGTTACAATGTGGAGATAGTTTTGATGGTTGTGCAGGTCTTGAAGATGTCCAATCATTTGATGAGTGGATTGAATTTGAGAGAAGATTAAGAGAAAAATATAAAAGCGGATATGTTCCATCAGAAGTGTTTTTAGCGGTAAGGCGAAAAGACGACTTCGTTG
>CAYQBE010000173.1:0-9806 GCA_964415625.1 uncultured Clostridium sp. | reverse complement strand
ACAAAAAGAACTTCTTTCAATTTTTATCATATATAGTATAATAAATAAGGCAGAATCAATTTAGACCTTATTTATAAGTATTATAAACGATGCAGCATCGTTTTGTCAGGAAAGGAAAATAGATATGTATAAGATTGATTTCACGAAACCGATCCACATTCATTTTATTGGGATCGGAGGCATCAGCATGAGTGGCCTTGCCAAAATCCTCCTGCAGAACGGATTTACCATATCCGGTTCTGACGCGAGGGAATCCGCGCTTACGCAGCAGCTCGAGGAGAGCGGCGCGCAGATCTTTTACGGACAGAAGGCCTCCAACATCATCGACGGCATTGACTGCGTGGTCTACACGGCGGCGATCAGCCGGGACAACGGGGAACTGATCGAGGCCGTTGCCAGGAAGATCCCCATGCTCACCCGCGCAGAGCTGTTAGGACAGCTCATGAAAAATTATGACACCCCCATCGCGGTATCGGGAACCCATGGCAAGACCACCACGACTTCCATGATCTCCCATATCCTTCTGGAGGGAAATCTTGACCCCACCATCTCCGTAGGCGGCATCCTGCAGGCCATCGGCGGCAACATCCGGGTCGGAAATTCGGGCACCTTCATCACCGAAGCCTGTGAGTATACCAACAGCTTCCTGAATTTTTTCCCGAAGATCGGCGTGATCTTAAATATCGAAGAAGACCATCTGGACTTTTTCAAGGATCTGGAGGATATCCGGCATTCGTTCCATCAGTTTGCCGCTCTGCTTCCGCCTGACGGAACTCTGGTGATCAACGGGGACATCACGGATTATCCGGAGATCTACCGGGACCTGGAATGCCATGTAACGACCTACGGAAGCTCTCCGGATAACGACTACAGCGCTGCCAATATCCTCCATGACGAGAAGGGCCGGGTTTCCTTTGATCTTGTAAAATACGGCGAGGTTGTCACACGGGTCCAGCTTTCTGTGACCGGCGACCACAACGTGTCCAACGCGCTGGCTTCCATTGCCACCGCCGAGCTTCTGGATATCCCCATGGAATCTATCCTGGCGGGGCTTCTGTCCTTTACCGGAACAGACCGCCGTTTTGAGTACAAGGGAACAATGGACGGAGTCACGATCATCGACGACTACGCGCACCATCCCACGGAGATCCAGGCTACCCTGAAGGCCGCGAAATATTATCCCCATAAGTCGCTCTGGTGCATCTTCCAGCCCCATACCTATACCCGGACCAAAGCCTTCTTCCACGAGTTTGCAGAGGCCCTGTCCCACACGGACCATCTGGTGCTGGCTGATATCTATGCGGCCAGGGAAACCGACGACCTGGGCATTTCCTCAAAGGATCTGGCTGAGGAGGTCCGGAAGCTGGGAACGGACGCACACTATTTTCCTTCCTTTTCTGAGATTGAAGCATTCGTAAGGGCACAGTGCGTTTCCGGAGATTTGTTGATAACTATGGGGGCCGGAAACGTTGTAGATATTGGAGAAGACCTGCTGAAATAAGAGTTATCCACAGTTTTCACACAGAGTTATCGACACAAAGGTTGAAAATGAGGAAAAAAAATGCTTTTTCCTGCCGGATTAAAATGCTATAATACCTATACTAAACAGCGGCGAAGAATCTTAAGAACTTAAGGGGTAGGAAGGCAAATGAAAACTTTAAAACTCAAAAATAAGCTCCAGGCAAACGCGACACTCATTTCCAACGATTTCATAGATCACCATCTGGCTCAGGCAAACGGTGAATTTGTAAAGGTCTACCTGTTTTTACTGCGTCATCTTGAGGACCCCTCTTCGACGCTTACGGTATCCAAGATCGCCGACTGCCTGAACCACACGGAAAAGGACATCATGCGGGCGTTCCGTTATTGGGAGGCCGCAGGCGTCTTAAGCCTCGGCAGGGAGTCCGAAGGCAGAACCGCAGAGACGGAGGGCCGGAAAAAAAGCAGTCCGTCTTCTCTGTCCGCTCCGGCGGAAGAAGGTAAAAAGGCAGAAGCAGCCACAGCAGCAGCCTCCGCGGCAGAGGTCAATCCGGACAGCAGCAATGAGCCCGTTTCGGACAAGGCAATGGCCGAGCCTCTTCCCGATACGCTTCCTTCCTCCGGCAGTCCTGCGGCAGACACCAGGCCCAGACCTGCAAAAGCGATCCCGTTGGATTCCTTCAAGGCACAGAAGGAGCTGAAATCCCTGCTTTTTATTGCGGAGCAGTATCTTGGCAAGACTCTGACCAAGTCGGACACCGACGCCATCACGTATTTTTATGATACCCTGGGCATGTCCGCCGATCTGGTGGAATACCTTCTTGAAACCTGTGCGGAGAACGGCCATAAGAACATGCACTATATTCAGAAGGTCGCCCTCTCCTGGGCTGATGACGGAATTGAGACCGTAGCCCAGGCCCGCCAGCGTTCCATGAATTATAACAAGAACTGCTATACCGTCCTCAATGCGTTCGGTATCAAGAACCGCGGCCCCGCTGTATCGGAGGTTACATATATCCAAAAATGGACGGATGAGTTCGGCTTTACACTGGATATCATTCAGGAGGCATGCAGCCGCACGATCGCCGCGATCCATCAGCCCAGCTTTGAATACGCGGATACGATCCTGGCAAAATGGCATAACGGGAAGGTACATCATTTAAAAGACATCGAGAACCTGGATGCCGCGTTTCGAAAGGAGCAGGCCGCGAAAAAATCATCCGCCCCCAGTCCCAAAAGCGTCACAAAAAATCTGAATAATTTCGAGAGGCGTACTTATGATATGGACTCTTTGGAGGCGCAACTATTAAACAGTAATTAAGGAACTGTGTAAAAGACATGGCAGATTTTATCGGCCCGGATATCTTTATTTATAGTTCCTAAAAGGAGTTTGTCGTGGGATTAAAAAATTCACAGTACCAGGCGATCATGAGGGAATACGAGCAGAAGCAGCTTCGTAGCCGCGATACCCTTGCCAGACATTATGCTGAGGTATATGCAAGGTCTCCGGAATTTCAGTCACTGGATGAATCCATTTCCATTCTTTCCGTTCAATACGGAAAGAGGCTGCTCAATGGCGACGACCATGCGGTAGAATCCTTGAAGAGCGAGCTTGCGATCCTCAGGAAGCAGAAGGATGAACTGCTGCAGTCCTGCGGATTTCCTTCCGATTATCTGGAGCCCTCCTATGAGTGTTCCCGATGCAGGGATACGGGCTATATCGGCAATCAAAAGTGCCGCTGCTTTAAGGCGGCTGCCAGCCGTCTCCTTTATGAACAGTCCAACCTGAAAGAAATTCTCAAAACCGAGAATTTTAATTCCTTTTCCCTGAAATACTATTCTGATAATTATATTGACCCCAAGTCCGGACGCTCCTCCCTGTCCGTCATGAAGGACGCGCTTGCGGTCTCTAAGGATTTTATCCGGACCTTTGAGCAGGAGCACAACAATCTCTTCTTGTACGGCAGCGTGGGCGTGGGGAAAACCTTTCTATCCAACTGTATCGCAAAAGAATTGATGGATGCCGGCTTTTCCGTGATCTATTATTCCGCGCCGGCCTTGTTTAATATGTTTGCACAAAGTACGTTTCACAAAGATGATACAGATGCACAGAATATCCAACATTATACCTTTGACTGTGATCTGCTTATCATAGATGACCTGGGAACGGAATACACCAATTCCTTCATTGCGTCTCGGCTTTTTACCTGTATCAACGAAAGGCTGCTGAACAAAAAATCCACGGTCATCTCAACCAATCTATCTCTGGATTCCCTTGCCGACTTATATACGGAAAGGTCTTTTTCCAGAATTACAAGCAACTATATCATGCTGAAACTGATCGGCGATGATATCCGGATCAAGAAAAAACTGATGAACAAGGAGGAAGTGTAATGCTGCGTCGAAGCGAACGTAACCTGGAGAACATCCCGGTAGGGGCACTGGGACTGATTCCCATTACCGGCTGTGAGGAGCTCGGTGAGCAAGTCAACAAGTACCTTGTGAAGTGGAGAAAAGAAAGTGAGAACCAGCATATCGGAGATGTGGTTTTCAACGGATATGTAAGAGACAACTATATTATCAATACAAAGGTTCCCCGGTTTGGTTCGGGTGAAGCCAAGGGGATCATCTCAGAGTCCGTCCGCGGAATGGACCTGTACCTGATGGTAGACGTTCTGAACTACAATGTCACCTATTCCCTCACGGGCAATCTGAACCATATGTCGCCGGACGACCATTTTCAGAATCTGAAGCGGGTGATCGCGGCCATCGGAGGCAAGAGCAGGCGGATCAACATCATCATGCCGTTCCTCTATGAGAGCCGTCAGCATAAGCGCAATGGAAGGGAGTCTCTGGACTGTGCTCTTGCCCTGCAGGAGCTGGTACGCATGGGAGTGGACAATATCATCACCTTTGACGCTCATGATCCGCGTGTACAGAACGCGATCCCGCTGAATGGGTTTGAGACGGTCTCCCCCACCTATCAGTTCATCAAGAGCCTTCTGGGCACGGTCAAGGATCTGCAGATCGACAGCGACCATATGATGGCTATCAGCCCGGACGAAGGCGGTACGCACCGCGCCATCTATCTGGCAAATGTACTGGGGCTGGATATGGGGATGTTCTATAAGCGCCGCGATTATACCCGCATTGTCAACGGACGGAATCCGATCGTAGCCCATGAATTTCTGGGCAGCTCTGTGGAGGGGAAGGACGTCATCATCATTGATGATATGATCTCTTCGGGGGACAGTATCATAGAGGTTGCAACGGAGTTAAAACGCCGGAAGGCAAACCGGATCTTTGCCGCCGCCACCTTCGGACTGTTTACGAATGGTCTGGACCGCTTTGACAAAGCCTACGAGGAGGGCCTGATCCACGGGGTCCTGACAACGAATCTGATCTACCGCACCCCGAATCTGCTGTCAAAGCCGTATTATATTGAATGCGACATGAGCAAATATATTGCCCTTCTGATCGATACCCTGAACCATGACGGTTCGATCAGCACGCTGCTGAGTCCCAATGAACGGATACAGCATGTGCTGCAGGTCTATAAAAACGGGGGCGAGATTGAACGGGAGATCGAGATATAAATAAGAGCATTGAACCCACATTTCAAAAGGAACGGGCGGCAGGTATACTTACCTGACCGCCCGTGTCTTTATCGCTTTGCTTTATTCGTTATAGTTCCTGCGGACTATCATCTTTACTCCAGTATATCCGGTTCTTCTGCACCTCTATCATCCGGCTCCGAATCTGCTTCTTCCAGATCATCCGGTTCTGCTTCGGCTGCGTCCTCTCCCAGGTCATCTGGTTCCATTTCCGCTCCATCTGCTTCCAGATCGTCCAGTTCTGCTTCGGCCGTGTCCTTTTCCAGACCGTCAAGCTCTGCCTCAGAGCCCTCTGCTGCCGCATCTGCGTTTACATCCGCTTCCGCGTCCATGCCTTCTTCCAGGCCGTCCAGCAGTTCATCCTCGTCAAAGTCGATCTCATCATCCGGCTTGTTATCCGTATTCAGGTGTACATCCCGGTACTTCTTCATACCGGTCCCGGCCGGAATATGCTTTCCGATGATGACATTCTCTTTCAAGCCGATCAGGTGATCCACCTTACCCTTGATCGCCGCTTCCGTCAGAACCTTCGTGGTCTCCTGGAAGGAAGCTGCGGACAGGAAGGAATCTGTCGCCAGGGATGCCTTGGTGATACCAAGCATGATCTGTTCCCCGGTCGCGGCAGTCTTGCCTTCTGCTTCCAGCATTTCATTCACTTCATTGAACTCCAGTACATCGACCATGCTGCCCGGCAGGAATTCGGTATCTCCTCTTTCCTCCACACGGATCTTCTTCAGCATCTGGCGCACAATGACTTCAATATGCTTATCATTGATATCCACGCCCTGCAGGCGGTATACACGCTGCACTTCACGCAGCAGGTAATCCTGCGCCGCGCGCAGACCTTTGATTTTCAGGATATCATGCGGATTTACACTACCTTCTGTCAGCTCATCGCCGGCTTCGAGCACCTGTCCGTCCTGAACCTTGATCCGGGAACCATACGGGATCAGGTACGCCTTGGATTCCCCGGTCTGATCGTTGGTCACGATGACCTCACGCTTCTTCTTCGTATCGCTCAGCATCGCCGTTCCCGCAAATTCCGTAATGATCGCAAGACCCTTCGGCTTTCTGGCCTCAAACAACTCCTCGACACGGGGAAGACCCTGTGTGATATCGTCGCCGGCCACGCCTCCGGTATGGAACGTACGCATGGTAAGCTGTGTACCCGGTTCCCCAATGGACTGCGCCGCAATGATGCCGACAGCCTCACCGACCTGAACCGCTTCTCCGGTCGCCATGTTGGCGCCGTAGCACTTGGAGCAGACACCGTCCTTGCACTTGCAGGTCAGGATCGTACGGATCTTCACGCGCTCCAGCGGATTTCCCTTTTCATCCACGCCCTTTTTCATGACACGCTCCGCGCGCCGCGGGGTGATCATATGGTTCGCCTTTACAAGAACATTGCCGTCCTTATCCTTGATGTCATAGCAGGAGAAACGTCCTGTAATACGCTCCTGCAGACTTTCGATCTCTTCGTTTCCATCCATGAATGCCTTCACATACATGCCTGGAATTTCTTTTTCTTCCTCGTTGATACAGTCGCTGTCGTGGATGATCAGCTCCTGTGATACGTCAACCAGACGTCTTGTCAGATATCCGGAATCGGCGGTACGAAGGGCTGTATCGGACAGACCTTTCCGCGCGCCGTGAGCGGACATAAAGTACTCCAATACGTCCAGACCTTCACGGAAGTTGGACTTGATCGGCAGCTCGATCGTCCGGCCTGTCGTATCTGCCATCAGCCCGCGCATGCCCGCAAGCTGCTTGATCTGCTTATCGGAACCACGGGCTCCGGAATCCGCCATCATGTAGATGTTGTTGTACTTATCCAGTCCTCCGAGCAGTGCTTCCGTCAGCTTGTCATCGGTATTCTTCCAGGTCTCTACCACTTCCTTATAACGCTCTTCCTCCGTGATCAGACCACGCTTGTAGTTCTTTGTGATCCGGTCCACTGTATCCTGCGCGTCCTGGATCATCTGCGGCTTCTCCGGCGGCACGGTCATATCGGAAATGGATACGGTCATGGCCGCCCTGGTGGAATACTTATAACCGATGGACTTCACATTGTCCAGCACCTCTGCTGTCTGTGTCGCGCCGTGGGTGTTGATGACCTTTTCCAGGATCTGCTTGAGCTGTTTCTTGCCGACGTGGAAATCAATCTCCAGAAGCAGTTCGTTCCCTTCTGCTTCCCGGTCCACAAAGCCCAGATCCTGGGGGATGATCTCGTTAAACAGCAGACGTCCCAACGTCGCGTCGATCATACCCTGCTTCTGGGTGCCGTCCTCCAGGGTCTTCTTGACGCGCACCTTGATCCTGGAATGCAGCGTGATATATCCGTTCTCATAGGCCAGGATCGCTTCATTGACACTCTTGAAGATCATACCCTCGCCTTTGGCTCCCGGCCTCTCCTGGGTCAGATAATAGATCCCCAGCACCATGTCCTGAGACGGAACCGCCACAGGTCCACCGTCGGAAGGCTTTAACAGGTTATTCGGGGAAAGCAGCAGGAAACGGCATTCCGCCTGTGCTTCCACGGACAGCGGTACATGGACCGCCATCTGGTCCCCGTCGAAATCGGCATTGTATGCGGTACATACCAATGGATGCAGCTTGATTGCCTTACCCTCTACCAGGATCGGCTCAAATGCCTGGATCCCAAGCCTGTGCAGGGTGGGGGCACGGTTCAGCATGACCGGATGCTCCTTGATCACTTCTTCGAGCACATCCCATACCTCCGGCTGGAGACGTTCCACCATCTTCTTCGCATTTTTTATATTATGGGCAGTTCCGTTTGCCACAAGCTCCTTCATAACAAAGGGCTTAAACAGCTCGATCGCCATCTCCTTGGGAAGGCCGCACTGATAGATCTTCAATTCCGGCCCTACGACGATAACGGAACGTCCCGAGTAGTCTACACGCTTTCCTAACAGGTTCTGGCGGAACCGGCCATTCTTTCCCTTTAACATATCGGAAAGGGACTTCAAGGCCCGGTTTCCGGGACCTGTCACAGGACGACCCCGGCGGCCGTTGTCGATCAGCGCATCCACCGCTTCCTGGAGCATACGCTTCTCGTTGCGTACAATGATATCCGGCGCACCCAGCTCCAACAGCCTTCTCAGACGGTTGTTCCGGTTGATGATCCTGCGGTACAGGTCATTCAGGTCGGAGGTTGCGAACCGTCCGCCGTCCAGCTGTACCATAGGACGCAGATCCGGCGGGATGACCGGGATCATGTTCAGGATCATCCACTCCGGCTTGTTTCCGGATTCCCGGAAGGCTTCGATCACTTCGAGACGCTTCACGATGCGCGCCCGCTTCTGACCCGATGTATTCTCCAGGGAAGCCTGCAGCTCCGCATATTCCTTTTCCAGGTCAATGGCCTGCAGAAGCTCCTGAATAGCCTCAGCACCCATGCCGACACGGAACCCCTTGTATCCCCACTTTTCACGCTGTTCCTGATATTCCGCCTCGGAGAGCACCTGCTTATACTGCAGGTCCGACTCGCCCTTGTCCAACACGATATAGGAAGCGAAATACAGTACCCGCTCCAGCGTACGCGGAGAGATATCCAGGATCAGTCCCATCCGGCTGGGGATCCCCTTAAAATACCAGATATGGGATACCGGCGCGGCCAGCGCGATATGCCCCATACGCTCACGGCGGACGGCGGACTTGGTCACTTCTACGCCGCATCGGTCACAGATGACACCTTTGTAGCGGATCTTTTTATACTTTCCGCAGTGGCACTCCCAGTCCTTGCTGGGTCCGAAGATCCTCTCACAGAACAGTCCGTCCTTTTCCGGTTTCAGCGTCCTGTAGTTGATGGTCTCGGGCTTGGTCACCTCGCCTCTGGACCACTCCAAAATTTTTTCCGGTGAAGCCAGGCCGATCTTGATCGCGTCAAATGTTAACGGTTCGTGTTGTTGTTCATTATTCGTTGGCATATAGTTGGCTCCTCCTATTCCATATCGTCATCATAATACTCGTCAAATTCAATCTCCGCATCGTCATCGAATTCACTGTCATCCGGTTCCATATCTACATCTTCCAGTTCTCCGTCTACGAATTCCTGTTCCGTATAACCATGCTCTCCATAAGATTCATCGTCACCGTATCTTCTGTCTCCTTCGATAATGGAATTCAGATTGGTCTCTCCATAGTCCACCGTCTCCATGATCTCTACCTCGACATTGTCGTCGCGCAGCACACGGACGTCCAGTGCCAGTGACTGCAGTTCCTTTAACAGTACCTTGAAAGACTCGGGAATACCCGGTTCCGGAATATTCTCGCCCTTGATGATCGCCTCGTAGGTCTTCACACGCCCTACTACATCATCCGACTTCACGGTCAGGATCTCCTGCAGTGTATAGGATGCGCCGTAAGCCTCCAGCGCCCATACCTCCATCTCTCCGAAACGCTGTCCGCCGAACTGGGCTTTTCCTCCCAGCGGCTGCTGGGTCACCAGAGAGTAGGGACCCGTGGAACGCGCGTGGATCTTATCATCTACCAGGTGATGGAGCTTCAGATAATGCATGTGTCCGATGGTAACCGGGCTGTCGAAATACTCTCCCGTCCGCCCGTCGCGCAGACGCACCTTTCCGTCCCGGGAAAGGGGTACGCCATGCCACAGCTCGCGATAATCCCGGTTGTCATACAGATATTTCAAAACCTCCGGAAGCAGCTCTTCCTTATGCTTTTTCTCAAATTCTT
>CAYQBE010000172.1:0-9939 GCA_964415625.1 uncultured Clostridium sp. | reverse complement strand
TGTATGTTTCCTCCTTACAATTGATATGATAGTACGTATTTTACGTATTGTCAAGGTTGAATACAAAAAATATAACATGAACAAAAGCTTGTAAAGAGAAAAGACTTGACAACACATTTTTTTTCGGTTAAGATAGCAAAGGTGATAAGCAATGGATGAGATTTTACAACAGGCACTGCTGTATGATTTTTATGGAGAACTTCTCAACGACCACCAGAAGGCGATTTATGAGCAGTTTATCCTGGAGGATCTGTCCTTGAGCGAGATCGCGGAAGCGGAAGGGATCAGCAGGCAGGGGGTTCATGACCTGGTGAAGCGGTGTCAGAAGGCTTTGGAGGGATATGAGGCCAGGCTGCATCTGGTCAGACGGTTCCTCTCCATCAAGGAGAAGGTTCGTGAGATGGAGACGCTTCTGGATACCGCCGAATTGACGAAGGAGAATCAGGGAGAGCTGCAGCGGCAGTTCCGGGAGCTTTCCGATTCGATCCTGGAAGTGCTGTAGGATTGCCGCATGCCTGTCTGGAAAAAGGATGTTGCATGTACCGCGCGATCCGTACAATAACCTGGAAACCGCAGGAACACAGAAGATTTCAGTGACTGATCATGTATAGAAATGTTCATCCGACAGGATGACAGAGGAGTTGGACAATGGCATTTGACAGCTTAACGGAAAAACTTCAGAATGTATTTAAAAATCTCCGAAGCAAAGGACGGCTCACCGAGGAGGATGTAAAGGCGGCTTTAAAGGAAGTCAAGATGGCGCTTCTGGAGGCGGATGTCAACTTCAAGGTGGTCAAGGGATTCGTCAAGGATGTCCAGGAGAGGGCCATTGGGCAGGACGTGATGAACGGACTGAATCCGGGCCAGATGGTCATCAAGATCGTGAATGAAGAGCTGGTGTCCCTGATGGGCTCGGAGACCACAGAGATCCGGCTGCAGCCGGGGAGTGCCGCCACCGTGATCATGATGGCAGGCCTCCAGGGCGCAGGGAAAACCACCACCACGGCAAAGCTTGCGGGCAAGTTCAAGCTGAAAGGTAAAAAGCCTCTTCTGGTGGCATGCGATGTATACAGGCCCGCCGCCATCAAGCAGCTGCAGATCAACGGAGAGAAGCAGGGCGTAGAGGTCTTTTCTATGGGCGACAAGGCGAAGCCGGCGGATATCGCGAAGGCGGCGCTGGAGCATGGGGCAAAGAACGGCAATAACATCATCATTCTGGATACGGCCGGACGGCTCCATATCGATGAAGACATGATGGCGGAGCTTCAGGAGATCAAGGAAGCAGTCACCGTACATCAGACCATCCTGGTAGTAGATGCCATGACCGGGCAGGATGCGGTCAACGTGGCAAAAAGCTTCCATGAGAAGATCGGAATCGACGGCGTGATCGTCACCAAGCTGGACGGCGATACCCGGGGCGGTGCCGCACTCTCGATCAAGGCCGTGACCGGTCGGCCGATCCTCTATGTGGGTATGGGCGAGAAGCTTTCCGACCTGGAACAGTTTTATCCGGATCGGATGGCATCCCGGATCCTCGGCATGGGCGATGTCCTGACGCTGATCGAAAAGGCGGGGGCGGAGCTGGACGAGGAAAAGGCCCGGAAGATGACGGAAAAGATGAAGAAAGCCCAGTTTGATTATGAAGACTATCTGGAAAGCATGAACCAGATGAAGAAAATGGGCGGACTTTCCGGTGTCATGAGCATGATGCCGGGGCTGGGAGGAGCCATGGGCGGCAGGAAGAAAATGCCGGATCTGGATTCCGAGGAGAATGAGAAGCGGATGGCCCGCATGGAGGCCATGATCTATTCCATGACGCCGGAGGAACGGCGCAATCCGGATCTTATCAATCTTCCGAGGAAGCATAGGATCGCAAAGGGCGCAGGGGTGGATATCTCAGAGGTGAACCGCATGGTGAAGCAGTTCAACGAAACCCGGAAGATGATGAAGAAGCTTCCGGGACTTATGGGCGGTGGTAAAAAAGGCAGGTTTCGGCTTCCTTTTTAACACATAAATGATCCGGCAGTCAAATGGACCGGTGGATCGAAAAAGAATATGACAAACAAAAATAAAAACAAGAAAGAATGAGGTGCAAAACAATGGCAGTAAAGATCAGGTTAAAGAGAATGGGAAAGAAGAAAGCTCCTTTCTATAGAATCGTTGTAGCGGATTCCAGATCCCCGAGAGACGGCAAGTTTATCGAGGAGATCGGAACCTACGATCCGAACCAGGAGCCGAGCCTGTTTAAGGTGAACGAAGACGCAGCTAAGAAGTGGCTGAACAACGGCGCGCAGCCGACAGAAGTTGTGGGCAAGCTGTTCAAGCTGGCAGGGATTGAAAAATAATCTGTACTGATACAAAGAATCTGATCCGCGGAGGTACGCGTGCATGAAAGAATTAGTAGAAGTAATCGTCAAAGCATTGGTGGACAACCCGGACGGCGTTACCGTTACGGAAAGACAGGACGGCAGGACCACATTCCAGGAGCTTCGTGTTGCATACGGTGACAAGGTAAAGTTAATCGTCACCCAGGTACGTATTGCCAAGGCGATCCGTTCCGTTGTCAAGGCGGCTGCAGCCAGGGATGACAAACGAGTGGTTGTGGACATTATCCAATAGGAGCGCAGTAAAACCCTGTCGTTTTGGCAGGGTTTTTATAAAACAGGAGTGTAGCATGGAGCAGTTTTTTCAAGTGGGGGTCATTACCTCCACACATGGGATCCGCGGGGAGGTCAAGGTCTTTCCGACCACCAGCGATCCGCAGCGTTTCCGGAAGCTGAAAGAAGTGATAGTGGCTTCGGAAAAGGAACGGGTTTCTATGGAGATCCAGAGCGTCCGGTTTTCCAAGCAGTTTGTCATTGTAAGGTTTCAGGGGATCGGCGATATCAATGAGGTGGAAAAATATAAGGGCTGGCAGCTTCTTGTAGCCCGGGAGGATGCCGTAAAGCTGGAGAAGGACGAATACTATATTGCCGACCTGCTGGGCATGGATGTGGTGACTGATGACGGGGAGAAGGGAATCCTTAAGGATGTGATCGAAACCGGGGCCAATGAAGTCTATGTCGTGCAGTTTGAGACATCAGGTGAGGTACTCATTCCCGCGATCCGGGACTGCATCCTGGACGTGGATGTGGAAGCGGGAAGCATGCGGGTGCATTTACTGGAAGGGCTGAAAGAATGAATTTTTATATACTGACATTATTTCCGGACATGGTATCCCAGGGGCTAAACACCAGCATCATTGGACGGGCTGCCGGGCGTGGGCTGTTATCCATCCGGACGGTCAATATCCGGGACTATGCGTTTAATAAGCATCAGAGCGTGGATGATTATCCCTACGGAGGCGGAGCCGGAATGCTGATGCAGGCGGAGCCGGTATATCTGGCATACGAGGCGGCGGCGGAAGAGATCCGGACGCGGCGGCAGGAATGCAAGAAGCCGGAAAAGAAGCCCAGGGTCGTGTACCTTTCTCCCCAGGGAGCGGTCTTCCATCAGAATATGGCAGAGGAGCTGGCAAAGGAAGAGGATCTGATCTTTCTCTGCGGGCACTATGAAGGGATCGACGAGCGGGTGCTGGAAGAGATCGTGACCGACCAGGTGTCCATCGGGGACTATGTGCTGACCGGCGGGGAGCTTCCGGCCATGGTCATGGTAGATACGATCTCCCGTCTGGTGCCCGGAGTACTCCACAACGATGTGTCTGCGGAATCGGAATCGTTCCAGGACAATCTGCTGGAGCATCCCCAGTATTCCCGGCCGGAGGTCTGGCATGGAAAGCGGGTGCCGGAGGTGCTTTTATCCGGACATCACGCCAACATCCTGAAATGGAAGCGGGAGCAGTCCATTCTCCGGACGAAGGAACGGCGGCCCGACCTGCTGGAGCGCTGTGCGTTAACGGAGCAGGAAAAAGCCTGGATTGAAGAAATGTAAAAAATGCAATTGGAAATGCTTGCAAGTTCCCAAAAAATGTGATAACATACAATAGTTGTGAAAAGAAGAGCGATGGTCCTCTGGCACAGGGAGATTGAGATCAAAAGAGAATTTTCCCAAAAGGAGTGTTAAGAACGTCAAATAAACAGGAGGTCACACAATGAACGATATTATCAAAAATATTGAAGCTGAGCAGTTAAAAGAGAATGCTCCCGAGTTCCACGTCGGCGATACGGTAAAGGTATACGCGAAGATCAAGGAAGGCAACCGTGAAAGGATCCAGGTATTTGAAGGAACCGTGCTCAAGAGACAGGGCGGCGGTGTCAGAGAGACATTTACGGTGAGAAAGAATTCCAACGGTGTCGGCGTAGAGAAGACCTGGCCGCTTCATTCTCCTCATGTTGAGAAGGTGGAAGTGATCCGCAGAGGTAAGGTAAGAAGAGCAAAGCTGAACTACCTGCGCGGCCGTGTCGGCAAGAGGGCAAAGGTAAAAGAGTTAGTAAAATAGTAAGGAAGAGTGAGGGACAATTACAGAGTTTGTAGTTTGTCCCTTTTCTATATATATGCAAGCCGGCTTTTCGGGACGGAAAAAGGACGGAGGGCAGGATTGAATGAAGAAAAGAGAGATCCGGAAAAAAAGAAGGAGACAAAGGACAAAGCAGCAGGCACAGCAGAAACCGAAGCTGCATTTCCCGAATGAAGGGATACACATTGATAAAGAACGCGTTAAAAAATCGTTTTTTCTCCTGCTGGAGATCGGGGCCGCCTGTATTCTGGCGTATACGCTGGTGCTGTTCTACGGGCAGCGGGTCAGCAATGCGGGAGATTCCATGAGCCCTGTCCTGAAAAACGGAGACGTGGTGCTGGTGGACCGCCTCATCTACAATGCGGTCAAGCCGAAGCGGGGAGACATCATCGTATTCAAGCCGGCTGGAAATGAAAACGCCCACTATCTGATCAAGCGGGTGGCCGCCCTTCCCGGGGAGACGATCCAGATCAAAAACGGCAGTATTTACATTGACGGGGAGGAGCATACGGAAGGAATCTATGTATCCGATCTGTCCTCCGCCGGACTTGCCGCGGATCCCATAGAGCTTGGGAGCAACGAGTATTTTGTGATCGGGGATAATCATGAGGGAAGCGATGACAGCCGGACGGCGGATGTGGGAAATGTAAAGCGCAGCGACATTTTCGGAAAGGCGTGGTTTGTGATCAGCCCGGGGGACAATTTCGGAAGAGTCAGGGATTGACGCACAGATTTAGGAGGAAAGAACATGCATTTTCAGTGGTATCCGGGTCATATGACCAAAGCGAAACGGATGATGCAGGAAAATATCAAGCTGATCGATCTGATCATCGAACTGGTGGATGCCAGGATTCCCTTAAGCAGCCGGAATCCCGACATCGACGAGCTGGGGAAGAATAAGGCCAGACTGATCCTGCTGAATAAGGCGGATCTGGCGGAAGAGAAGTGGAACACGGCCTGGATCGAATATTTTCAGGAAAAGGGATTTTCTGCGGTCAAGGTCAATTCGAAAAAAGGCGGCGGAATGAAGTCCATCCAAGAGGTGATCCAGGAGGCCTGCCGGGAGAAGACGGAGCGTGACAGAAAGCGCGGTATCCTGAACCGTCCGGTGCGGGCCATGGTGGTCGGCATCCCCAATGTGGGCAAGTCTACATTCATCAACGCGCTGGCCGGAAAGGCCTGCGCAAAGACCGGGAATAAACCGGGGGTGACCAAAGGAAAGCAGTGGATCCGGCTGAATAAGAACGTGGAGCTGTTAGATACGCCGGGAATCCTCTGGCCCAGGTTTGAGGATCAGACCGTAGGGCTGCGTCTGGCATTTATCGGTTCCATCAAGGATGAGATCCTGCAGTCGGAGGAGCTTTCGGCGGAACTGATGCGGTTTTTGGTGAAAAGCTATCCGGGGATCCTGGCGGAAAAATATGGGATCAAGGAATCCGAAGATGGATTTGAAGACCTGCGGGGCGTGGCAGAAAGCCGGCACTGCCTTCTGAAAGGAAATGAATTGGATCTGGAAAAGGCTGCAAAGCTTTTGCTGGATGATTTCCGGAACGGGCGGCTTGGAAGGATCACGCTGGAATATCCGGAGGAATTTGCCTGAACCGCGGGATGCGGATCGGCTGCCAGAGGCAGATCGATCTGGTGCGCAGTATACTTTGAAAGCGGATTCGGAAGGGCATGCAAAAGCCCACCCGATAAAAGAATACGAAAGTGAAAGGAATCGGAAAGAGGAGATTCAGGATATGAAAGAGGAAAGTAAGGAGAAAAGTATTTTGCGGGAGCTGGGGAGCTGGCTGCTTTACCTGCTGTTCGTATTGGCGTTTTCCTATATCATCATCACCTATGTGGGACAGCGTACCCGTGTGGACGGACAGTCCATGGAGACGACGCTGTACAACAATGACAATCTGCTGGTAGATAAACTCTCATATCGGTTTCGGGATCCGAAGCGGTTTGAGATTGTTGTGTTTCCATACCAGTACAGGGAAAATACCTTTTATATTAAGCGGATCATCGGACTGCCGGGAGAGACCGTGCAGGTCATCGACGGTTATGTCTATATCGACGGAGAGCAGCTTGACGAGCATTATGGAAATGAACTGATGGAGAATCCGGGGATTGCCGCGGAGCCGTTGATGCTGGGAGAGGATCAGTATTTTGTTCTGGGAGACAACCGGAACCACAGCTCCGACAGCCGGGATCCCAGCGTGGGAGTGATCCAGCGGGAGAATCTGCTGGGCAGGGCCTGGATCCGGATCTGGCCTTTTGACCGGTTTGGAGCGATCAAGCATGAATAAGAAAATTGGAGAGATCAGAAATGAACTGGAACAGGCAAAAAAAGAGGAACGAAGCCGGCTTCTGGAGCAATATGCCTCCGACACCAGGGCTGGGGTAAAAAGCCTTCTGGAGAAATACCGTAAGCAGGAGGAGAAACTCTCTGCAGAGCGGGAACGGCTGGAAGCAATGCGGGAATTTGAGCACAGGTATACGCATTGTACATACGTCTGCGGGATCGACGAGGCGGGGAGAGGCCCGCTGGCAGGCCCGGTGGCGGCTGCGGCGGTCATTCTTCCAAAGGACTGCGAGATTTTGTATCTGAACGACTCCAAGAAGCTGTCCCCAAAACGTCGGGAAGCATTATATGATGAGATCCTGGAAAAGGCTGTTGCCGCAGGCATCGGGCTGGCGGAGGCGTCCCGGATCGATGAGATCAATATCCTGCAGGCGACGTATGAAGCCATGCGCATGGCGGTCGGGAAGCTGGGGGTTGTGCCGGAGGTATTGCTGAATGACGCGGTGACGATCCCGGGACTGGACATGGAGCAGGTGCCCATCATCAAGGGAGACGCCAGGAGTGTCTCTATCGCTGCGGCCAGCATCCTGGCAAAGGTGACCAGGGACCGGCTGATGGCGGAGTGCGACAGTGTGTATCCTCAGTATGGGTTTGCGGTACATAAGGGGTATGGTACGGCTGCCCATATACAAGCACTGAAAACATACGGTCCGTGCCCCATCCACCGGAATACATTTATCAAAGGGATCCTATGAAAATCAGACAGGAGGACTATGACGCAAAATAAGCGGAAAACGGGAGCGGCCTACGAACAGGCGGCGGGATATTATCTGGAGCAGCAGGGGTATGTGATCCTGCAGTACAATTACAGGTGCCGTGTCGGGGAGATCGACCTGATCGCACGGGACGGAGACTATTTGGTGTTCTGCGAGGTCAAGTACCGCAGAAGCGGGAGCAGGGGGAATCCTCTGGAAGCCGTGGATGCAAGGAAACAGTACCGGATTTCCCGGTGTGCCCGGTATTATATGATGGAAAAGCGGCTGGGAGACATTCCTTGCAGGTATGATGTGATCGGAATCGAAGGCTCCCGGATCACGCTGGTCAAAAATGCCTTTGAGGGCGGTTCATAAAAGAAAGGAAACCGGATGAGTTTAGGTATAAGATATCAGGATCAGAATAAAATATTCAGAGAAGTAGAGAAGGAAACCCCGTTTTTGGAATATCCGCTGCTGGCGGATACAGGGGTCGTGAGGCATGGATTTTCCACCCGTCTGGGGGGAGTCAGTGAAGGCTGTTTTTCCTCCCTGAACTTAGGGTTCCACCGGGGCGACCGGGAAGAGGCGGTGCAGGAAAATTTCCGGCGGATCGCGGCTTCCATGGGGGTGCGGTGTGAGGATATGGTTCTCTCCCGGCAGACCCACACCACCAATGTATGGGTGGTGACGGAGGAGGATCGGGGGATGGGGATGACCGGTCCCATGGAATACAGCAAGCGGGCATCCGAAAATCCGGGCCGCAGTGCATCCGGGAGCTTTCAGCTGGAGGCAAACGGAAAGCTGGAAGGGGTGGACGGCCTGGTGACGGATATCCCGGGAATCTGCCTGGTCACATTTTACGCCGACTGCGTGCCGCTGTTTTTTGTGGATCCGGTCAAAAAGGCGATCGGGCTGAGTCATTCCGGATGGCGGGGCACCGTGGGAAAGATTGGCAGGGTGACCGTGGAGCTGATGCAGAAGCAGTACGGCTGTGACCCTTCCGATATCCTGGCCGCCGTAGGCCCTTCTGTCTGCAGGGATTGTTATGAGGTCAGCGGGGATGTGATCGAACGGTTCCGGGAAAGCTTTGCAGAGAAGTACTGGAAAGACCTGTTCTATCAGAAGGAAAACGGAAAATACCAGTTGGATCTGTGGAAGGCGAATGAGATCCTCTTTGCGGAGGCGGGGATCCTTCCAGAGCATATGGCAGTGACGAATGTATGTACACATTGCAACAGTGAGGTATTATATTCCCACCGGACGGCCGGAAATGAACGGGGGAGCCTGGCGGCATTTTTGGCGCTGGCATAAGGAGGCGGTCTATGGATTCTACAGTTGTGGACTCTACGGTAGAGATCCTGCAGGAATCAGCCGAACAATCGGCAGAAAAGGTACAGACACAGATGAATGATTTTGTTGTTTTTATCCAGGAACACATTCCGGATTTTATCGAATTTGGGATCCGGCTTCTGATCGCGGCCCTGATCTTTTCCGTGGGACGGTTTTTGATCAAATGGATCCGCAAACGGATCCGGAATTCTCTGAATCGGTCAAGCGCGGATGCGGGCCTGACCCAGTTTACAGATTCTTTTTTGAAAATATCCCTTTATATTGTCCTGCTTTTGATCGTAGCGGCCAATCTGGGGATTGAGATCTCGTCGATTTCCATGCTGTTTGCTTCGGCAGGCGTGGGAATCTCCCTGTCGCTGCAGCAGACGCTGTCCAACTTTGCGGGCGGGGTGCTGATCTTGCTGCTCAAGCCCTTTGTGGTGGGAGACTATATCATCGAAGATACCAACAAGGATGAGGGGACGGTCAAGGAGATCCAGACCTTTTATACAAAGCTGACCACGGTGGACAATAAAACCATCGTGATCCCCAACGGGATCCTGGCAAATAACAGCCTGACCAATGTGACGGCAAAGGCTGAGCGGCAGCTGGACCTGCGGATCGGAATCTCCTACGATTCCGACCTGAAAAAGGCAAAACAGCTTCTGGAGCAGATGCTCAAAGAGATTCCAAGCATTATGCAGGATGAGAACCTGTATGTGTTCGTGGATTCTCTTGGCGAGAGCTCGGTGGTGCTGGGCATCCGGGGATGGGTGAAGACAGATGAGTACTGGACCACCCGGTGGGATCTGCTGGAGCGGATCAAGCTGACCTTTGACGAGGAAGGAATCGTGATCCCATACAACCAGCTTACGGTTCATCTGGAGGATAAGGTTGAATCCGGTTCTCATGTCTGACCGAAACTGCGGAAGAGCCGGGAGGCTATGAAAAGAAAAATTATTTCGATTTTCCGATTTTTCCTGAATTTTTGAAAAAAGTAGTTGAAATTTGTATAAAAAGTGGTTATAATAGTAAAGGTTCATTTGTTGAGCCTTGCCGAAATAGCTCAGTTGGTAGAGCACTTCACTCGTAATGAAGGGGTCGTC
>CAYQBE010000171.1:0-10100 GCA_964415625.1 uncultured Clostridium sp. | reverse complement strand
ACTTTCCTGTACGAAACATTTCCCACAATTGCCTGGTATCAGCCATTTTTTCAGGTACATCCTCCTGAAGTAAATGGCTGATAACCGAGGTATCCAGGTAAACTCTTAATTTCCCCATGTCTATCACCTCCAACAAGCATCTTCATATTAAGATTATACAAAAAAACGTATATAAAAACAATGGAGAATTGCATTTTTGAAATTCAGGCCGCTGGCCAGGGAGTAAATTTATGATGGTTTTCACTTTTTTGTGCAAGAATAGAGAGGACATTTCCGGAAAAAAGCGGTATAATCGTAATCATGGATATCCAATACAGAAACTAAATGGAGGAATTGCAATATGGAGTGGGTGGAGCGATTAAACGAGAGTATGCGTTACATTGAGGAGCACTTGACGGGCGAGATCGACCATGAGGAACTGGGTCGGATCGCCTGCTGTTCCGCGTATCATTTTCAGAGAATGTTTACCTATATGGCCGGGGTGTCGCTGGCGGAGTATATCCGAAGGCGGCGGATGTCTCTGGCTGCGGCGGACCTGCAGGGTGGAAATGCTAAGATCCTGGACATTGCGCAGAAGTACGGCTACAGCTCCCCGACTGCTTTTAACAGGGCGTTTCAGGGGATTCACGGAATTGCGCCGTCGGCCGTAAGGAATGAGGGTGTTTCTATAAAATCCTATCCGCCCATTACATTTACGATTGCAGTAAAAGGAGTGGAAGAAATGAATTATCGGATTGAAACCAAAGACAGCTTTCGGATCGTGGGTATCTCGGCGCCGCTTCAAAAAGAGCTGGAAAACAATTTTATGATCGTGCCTGATCTGTGGCAGAAGGCGGCGGCTGACGGCACGATCCCGAAGCTGGCCGGGATGATGGATACGCCTCCCATGGGCCTTCTGGGTGTCAGCGCCTGTAATGAAGAAACGGAACAATGGAAATATTTTATCGCAGTGTCCACCACGAAGGAATGCGGGGAATACGAAGAATATATCGTTCCCGCGTCTACCTGGGCAATCTTTTCCGGGTCCGGCACAAACCAGTCGATCCAGGAGCTGGAGCAGAGGATCGTTACCGAATGGCTCCCGACTTCCGGGTATGAATATGCCAATGCGCCGGATATCGAAGTGTATCTGAATGCAGATCCGGAAAATGCGCAATATGAGGTGTGGATTCCGGTTATGAAAAAAGGATGAAGTGCTCCCCGCTGCTAGCAGCGGGGTATTTTTTTCTATTTAACTTTCATTTTTCATCATAACAGACAGAATGAACACTCTGCCATTTACCTTATAATCCACGGTTCCCTGATGCATCCCCAAGCTGCCTTTCCAGTTATGTTTCAGGCGAAGGGAACGAAACGACTACTTTTCGGGAACGAAAGGCAGAAACAGCCGAACAGCACTCCCATTTACATTTTCCGTCATAGCCTAAATCTCCAATTCATCCCTTTGTTTTTCCATCACCATATGCCTGCATGACAGGTAAGTAGCCATAAAATATCCGCCATACACGATCAGAAACATCCATACAGTGACACCCAGATTCGCAGAGATGTGCATATTTAGAAATTCTTCCGCGATCTCCGTGATCTTTCCGATCCCAAAAGCAGAAAAGATTCCCGCAGGCAGAAGCGGCGCGATAAAAAAGATTGCCACCTGCCAAAACAACGCCCCCGAAAGTAACCTGCGGTCTGTTCCCAGCTTCTGCAGCAGTCCGTATCGGTATACATTGTCCGCGGTTTCCGTCAGCTGCTTTAAAGACAGCAGCGCGGCGCAGATCAACAGAAACACCAGCCCGATATAGCAGCATAAAAATACCAGCAGCGCGCAGGAGCCATAATACATACTGCTCAGCATGATTTTCTCGGTATACCGATACCCGAGTGTCTCCCATTCCAGCCCGATCGGGATCATTTTCTGCAGTACCTCATCCGTGTTGATACCGGACTGATACTGTACCAGCAAAATATTCATGTCTTTTGCTAAAGACGCCGCAACAGAATCCGGAACGATCAAGGTTCCCCTGTCGTTGTTGCCAACTGAGGTCATCCAAATAGTTTCCGCAAGCAATGTCTTCCTGCCCGGCTGTAAGATTGTTCCATTCAAGTCCAGTTCCGTGCAGGACTGTAGGAACGCATCCATGTATGGCAGCGTCCCTTTGTAATTGCAGTTCAGGAGAAATTCATGATCCGCAAGGCTTACCGGAGGTTTCCCCTGCACCGCCAATGCGCGGTTAAAATCGGAAATGGAGACGACTCCAACACCCGCTTCGGGAACGGCACTATCGATGCGCCACAGGCTTACGTCCTGTCCCTCAAACAGATCTCCATAGGTGATCTCTGCTTCATAAAGGCTGATCTGCACTGCTTGGTCCGCATAGATGCCCAGATCCACGTCCCTGGATCCCAGATATGCCGCAATGTCTGTTTCCCCCGCCACGTCCACATCTGCAAGCACATTCAGATCATAGGGCAGCGCGGCCCTGGACGTTTCGTTCATGGTGAGGGCAGAACTGATCCCCACGGATATGCCGCAGATTGAAACCGCGAGCAGACCGCATACGACGCTCATTGTCAGAAAATCCGTCCGTATTTTACTTCCGATCTGCCGGCTTAAAAAGGTATTCAGTCCTTTCAAATAAAATGTTCTGTTTGCCTGTACCGCCGTGAGCAATACTGCCGATACGGAAAAGAAGAATAGGACTGTCCCTGCCGCCAGCAGGGCGATCGCAATCTGAAACCATACATTTTCACGGCTGGGAAGAATGCCATAGCGCTGAAGGATCATGCCGGAAGATACGATGCACAAAACAGATAGGATCAAAAAAAATTTTTGCGCGGCTTTGTTCTTTAATGCCATGGCTTCATTCTTCCGTTCGGCGGTCAGCAGGTCAATCAGCCTGACTGACGAAACCGTGCGCACGTTCATAATCATGACGATGAGAAAGATCAATACAAAGCATCCGATCGTCTTTTTCAGAGCGCTCATGGAAAAAACAACCTGAAACTGACTCATATCGATGGCGAACAGGCGTAAAGAAACTATGGAAAGCCCCTGGGACAAAAGCAGTCCTGACAGCAGCCCGAACAGAAGCGACAGAACCCCCACGCACAGCGTTTCCCCGGCAAAGATCCGTGATATTTTTCCTTTTTCCATTCCCAACAGTGTATAGATCCCTAATTCCTTTTTCCTGCGTTTTAATAAAAACTGATTTGCATACAGGATCAGGAAGGCAAGCACAACAGCCACTACAACAGACAATGCCCAAAGCAGGATCCCCAGCTGATCGGAAAGCAATTGCTTTGTCGCGTCCAGGTCACGGAATGCGGGCTGGGACTGAATGGAGTTGAAAGCATAAAACATGCTCACTGAAATCATCAGCGTCAGGAAATAAATCGTATAATCCTGTATATTTTTCCGTACATTGCGAAGGATCAATTTACCCTCTGTCACTGGTTTCACCTCCCAACACAGAAACGACCTCCATGATCTCTTCAAAAAATTCCTTCCGAGATTTTGCCCCGCGGCGAATTTCATTGAAAATCTTCCCATCCTTAATAAAGAGAATCCGGCGGCAATAACTGGCTGTGAATGGATCGTGCGTCACCATGAGGATCGTGGCGGAAAGCTTCTGGTTCAGTTCTTCCAGCATATCCAAAAGCATATGCGAGGAACGGGAGTCCAGTGCGCCGGTGGGTTCATCCGCGAGAATAAGGGCGGGATCTGTTACCACTGCGCGGGCGGCGGCTACACGCTGCTGCTGTCCGCCGGACATCTGATAGGGATAGTTTCCCAGAACCTCCGTGATGTTCAATGCCTCTGCGATCCCCTGTACCCTCTGATCGATTTCTTTTGCCTTGATGCCGGAAATGGACAGGGCAAGGGAAATATTTTCATAGGCGGTCAATGTATCCAGCAAGTTAAAATCCTGGAAGATAAAGCCCAGCTTTTCCCGCCGAAAAGCCGACAGCTGTTTTCCGCGCAGAGCCGTAATGTCTTTTCCCTCAACCAGGATTTTTCCGCTGGTTACGGTGTCGATCGTGGAAATGCAGTTGAGCAGGGTGGTCTTTCCGCTGCCGGAAGCCCCCATGATACCGACAAATTCCCCTTTGCCGACAGACAGGGAAATACGGTTCACCGCTTTGGTAATGTTTCCTTTGTTTCCGTAATACTTTTGAATGTCAGAAACCTCTAAGATCGGGGTGTTCATCATTTTGCTCCTCCTTATTCATTTGGTCAGACTCATTGTACATTCGGAAAGGAAAACACGCCATTATTTTAGATTACATTTACATTACCAAAATGTAAGGTTTTCTTTGGGAAATGTGATCTTCATGGTTGTCCCGTTTTCGGAGCTGCTTTCCGCGGAGATTTCCATATTCATTTTCCGGCATAATTTCCGGCATAAATGTAACCCAATGCCTGTTGATTTTCTGATGTTCCGTCCGTTTTCCCCGGTAAACCCTTTATCAAAGATCCGCGGAAGATCTGCTTCGGCAATCCCGATCCCATTATCCGAGATCAAAAGACAGCATCCATTCTCAAACGTACTGCCCTCAAAGGTAAGAACCAGATCTCCTTTCGCGTATTTCACAGAATTGGCTATGATCTGCCCTATAATAAATACACACCATTTCCGGTCGGCAAATACCGGAATCTCCAGATTTTCAAATACCGGCCTGCCCCGGACACCGATGATCTGCCTGGAATTGCTTTTCAGCGCTTCCTGCACCAATACTTTCAGGGTTACCTTTTCGATCTTAAAATCTTTTTCTAAAGCGGTACTCCTCGCATAGAAAAGAGCCTGCTCTACAAAATGGTCTATTTTGTTCAGTTCATCGTCTATGCGGATGGTAGATATATTTTTGTCATTTTCAATGATCAGATGGGCAGAGGTGATCGGCGTTTTGACCTCATGCACCCACATTTCGATGTATTCCCGGTACTCCTCGCGGCCTGTGCTTCTGCCAGCTTATCATTCATATATTTATCCGACAGGCGCAGGATCTGGTACAGCAATTTTCCGTCCAGAAATCCCGGTTTTTCTGCAAGCTCCGCCAATAATGTCTTGTCCTCAAGCCCGTCCAACAGCGCCGTCATCCTGCGGTAATATTTCTTTTTTCTTGCATAATCCCAAAGCAGCGCCGCAAAAAAAGCGCTTCCGAATATGATTTCGATATAGATGATAAATTCATAACGCAGCCTCATCAACCAGAGAAGCCCCGTCGAAAAAAGAACTGCTGTCAAAAACATGACAATAGAAAACATACGATCCAGGATATAATCGATCCATTTCATACCCTGTACCCCAGTCCGCGTTTTGTTTCCAGATAATCGGGTGCCCCGATCTCCGATAATTTTTTACGCAGACGCACAATATTGACATTCAGTGTGTTTTCGTCTATAAATTCGTCACTCTGCCATAATTCATCTATGATCGCGTCGCGCGGGATCACATTCCCCTTGTTTACGATCAGCAGGCGCAAGATACCAAGTTCATTTTTCGTCAGGTCGATCTCCTGATCTCCATAAGCCGCCGTGGCTTTTAAGAGGTTGAGTGTCAGCCCTTTATGGGTCAGGACTGCATTCGCCTGCGCTTCATAAGTTCTTTTCAGCAGTTTCTGGATACGCGCGATCAGTACCTGCGCGTGATAAGGCTTTGATATAAAATCGTCCGCGCCGATGTTCAGGCTCATCAGTTCATCCAGATCCGTATTTCTGCTTGTCAGGACAATGATCGGAATATCCGACTTCTCCCGGATCTCACGGCATATGGTATAACCGTCCTGGCATGGCAGATTGATATCCAGCAGCACCAGGTCTGCTTCCGCTTTCAAAATATGATCTGTGAGATGTGCAAAATCAGTGCTGCTTTCACAGGCATAACCATATTTCTGTAACAGAACGGACAGTTCTCTGCGGATCTCTGCTTCGTCTTCAACAACAAATATTTTCACTTTGTATTTTCCTCCTTGTACTCCGCTGTAAAAGAAGCTGCCCTATGGGCAGCTCCCTATGTCTATTTCTCCTCTTCTACAATCACATGCTCCGGCTTCACCGGCTTTATATAATCCGTTTTCCCATAGATATGAAACAATTCGTTATACGTCTGCTTCAACGATGCATATTTCCCGGATTCGCGGATTCCATAGATTTCCTCCACGCTGTAAGGCAGATTGGGAAGACCTTCCCTTGTTACGATCACATAATAATTGTCGGATTTCCGAACCGCCTCTGCAAATTCCCTTGTCGGCAGAAACGCATTGTCCTCATCTATGAATACAATTGTTTCCTGCATCAGGCTCAGAATCGGTTTCCAGTCCCTTCCCCCAAGCACCCTGCAGTTTTTTTCACAGCGAAGCTGAATCCCACTGTCTTCTCCTGATTCATAATACTCCCTGATCATCTCTACCAGCGTTGTTTTTCCCGTTGCACTGTTGCCTTTGATAATAGTAATATTTCTCCGGATGGTAAAATCATAACGCAGCTTTGCGTTTGAAACCGTAATTGCGTAACTTCCTTTCATCAAAGTCTCTCCTATCGGACGATCATTCCGGCGATCGGAAGTAATTCATCCATATTGTGCACAATCTGATCTGTGTTCAATATCCTTGCCGTAAACGTTTCATCTCCGAAATCCATCAGATGACGCAGATTGATCGCCACATCCTGCAATTCTCCAATTTTCAGAATCCATTTTGCACAGTTATCCCCGCATGCGGATGCATTAAAAATCTTCTCCGGCACTTTATAAATTGAAATCAGTGTCTTTACCCCTCCGGACAGTTCCCGCGGAGAAATCCCTCCCAAAACAGGGCTGTCGATCACCCTGGGACCCAGGACAGTCGAACGGTCTACATCCTGGATCATTTTTCGGGAAAGTTCATCCGTAATCCACTCATCCGTATACGTATTTTTAAAATAAATCACCGGATTGTAAACCGCCTCCGGCATATCTCCATAAAAAATTGAAAGCATTACAGGCTCCTTTCATCAGCAGATTACTTCAATATTATTATATACAAAAGCGGAGCCTGTTACAAGACGTTTTCAATCCTATGTTAGGATTACTATTCCAGCCGTTACTGTATTGGCCGGATGCCGTGCAACAAGTGCACGACACCGTGTAAACAGTAACTTCCAGACTACAAAAAACACGTTATTTTTGCACAGCTCCCGACTTTCGGTACGTCACAACCGGTTTTCCCTCCTGATCCAGCAGAGGTGTAAGGCCTCCCGCATATCCGCTTGCCTGAAACATATAGTTTACACCTGTTTCTGTATCAACCCATATCTCAGTCACATTTATTTTACCCTGGCTATAAATTTTCTCAAAACGTGTCATAATGATTCCTCCAATTCTTTTTTAATCACCGATCAGCCTTGCTGCCCCCTCGACAGCTTCCCATCCACCCGCTTCTCTGAAAGATTCCTTCCAAGAAACCGTCTCCTCTTCTATTTTCTTCGCTTTAATTTCCAATACTGCAGAACAAACATGGCTATAATCGGACTGTAAAGACAAAACAGCACGACGAACATGATCGTGAGAATATTGCTCCTGCGGAATTTTCTGGTCATAAACTGCATGCAAAAAACACAGGAAAACAACAGGATCATCGGAAGCATTCTGCCTTTGCATACTCGCTCCAGCATCTGAAATCTGGAATCGCTGTCGCAAAAGATTTCTTCTGTTCCTGCTGCTTCTGACGCAGGTTTTCGGAAATAGCTATACCCTACATAATCCTGCAGATATTCCCAGCCGCAGTCGCCAAACATCTTCACATACTCGTCTTTATGCGCAATGCCGTCTTGATTATAATCAATCTGATAAATCATATCTTCGGGAGTACATTTTTCAAAATGATAGATACCAAAACCTGATACTCTGACAAATTTCCAACCGGATCGGTGCATTTCCCGAAGATACTCCTGTTCTTTTTCGTATTCAAACAATGTAAAAAATCTGAATGCTTTTTTTGTGTCCACTTACATTTCCTCCTGTGCGATCCGATACAAACGTTCTATACGTCTCAATTCGATCTGCAGCACCTCTGATCCCAAATCGGTGATCTGATAGATTTTTCGTTTATCCTCTTCCCGGATAAATTGAATCAGACCGTCCTTTTCCATTTTTGATAAGCTTCCGTACATGGTACCGGGAGCAAGCCGTATCTCGCCGTCTGTCAGCTTTTCAACGATCCGGATGATCCCATAGCCATGATTCGGCTGTTTCAGACACCGTAAAATATAAAAGGCTGTTTCCGTCATGGGAACATAGACTTTCTTTATATGCTGGTTCACTCTCACGATCCTCCTTTCCATTTTACTGCGATGTATCGAACTGCTATATAGTATATCGCACTTCGATATATATGTCAAACTGAAATTAATTATTCCGGTCGAACAGCACGCCACAGACCCGTCTGCTTCGCAGACTATACGCTGCTTACGCAGCTCCTGTCTGTGGCTGGTGGGCGGTCCGCCCACTAGCAATAGAAAAAAGAAGCTTGCTGCAAGTAAACTTGCGCGAGCTAATTGTCTTAAGTAAGTTTGCATCTGATCGGTCGAACAGCACGCCACAGACCCGTCTGCTCCGCAGACTATACGCTGCTTACGCAGCTCCTGTCTGTGGCTGGTGGGCGTTCCGCCTACCAACAAGAGAAAGAAAAAATCTGCTGCAAGTAAACTTGCGCAGACCTTTTCTTTCTCTTATTGCTGTTCTGAATCTTATTCCATATTTTTAAACAACCGATCCCTGGAGCGGGGTTTTTTGTTTCCTTCGATCTTGGGGGGCATTGGTTTGTAGTCCATGTGCGCTCTGAGGAGCGGAAGCCGCTTATGGTGCTTCCGCAGGTACAAGAGCAGCGCTCCTGTCACCACGACCATTCCGCCGGCCAGGATCTGGGAGACCGGCAATGTGGTGCCGGGCAGGAACAGCTGGTCTGTCCGGATGCCCTCGATCCAGACCCGGCCCAATCCATAGCCGAAAAGGTAGAGCAGGAACAGCTCACCCTCGTATTTTTTATGTTTCCGGTAAAAGAACAGGAAGATCAGCACCCCGCAGCACCACAGCGATTCATATAAGAAGGTGGGATGCACCTGGATATAGCTGACCCCGTCAATGACCTCCATATACTGGCGCATTTCCTCTGTCACATCCCTGCTGCGCACCGCGTCCAGAGGAAGCCGCATGGCGAACAGGGAGTCGGTATAGCCCCCGAACACTTCCCGGTTGAAAAAATTCCCCCAGCGTCCAAGCATCTGCCCGTTTACCAGCGCCATGGCAACCGTGTCCAGGATCTGAGGCGCCGAAAGCCGCTTTACTTTTGCGCAGACCAGCACGGAAAGGATGGCGCCGATGATACCGCCGTAGATCGCCAGACCGCCCTCCCGCAGGTTGAATACGCTGAGCAGGTCGTCCTTGTACATCTCCCAGGAAAATATGATGTAATAGATCCTGGCCCCCGCGATCCCGCAGATCACGCCGACCAGCCCCATGTCCATATAATCCTCGGGATTCTGCCGGGTCCGCTTCGCCTCCGCGGTGGCGATGCCGAATCCGATCAGGATTGCCAGGCCGATGATCATCCCATAATATGCGATCTCAAAGCCAAAAACCGAAATGGATTTTCCCACATGCTCAAATTCGATTCCCAGATTCGGGAAAGCGATACTCTCATGCATACTTCGTATACTCCTTCCAAAAAATCACCCGATACTTCCTAAGCCGGCCCCATCTGTTAAAATATGGAACAGATACGGCCTACTGTGCGGTATCATGCATGGCACCGGAAGAACAGGGGCATCATACGTTAAACCGGAACAGGATGATGTCTCCGTCCTGTACCACATACTCCTTGCCCTCCAGCCTGACCAGCCCCTTCTCCTTCGCAGCCGCGTGAGTCCCGCAGGCCATTAGGTCGTCATAGCTCACGATCTCCGCACGGATAAATCCACGTTCGAAGTCCGAATGGATCTTCCCTGCCGCCTGGGGCGCCTTGGTCCCTTTTTTGATGGTCCATGCGCGCACCTCCGGCTCTCCCGCCGTCAGATAGCTGATCAGCCCCAGCAGGCTGTAGCTTGCTTTTATTAGTTTTTCCAATCC
>CAYQBE010000170.1:0-10161 GCA_964415625.1 uncultured Clostridium sp. | reverse complement strand
AAAAAATGATATTTTTTTCATTTTCCTCTTGACAAACCGGCTGAAATGTGCGGCCCTTTCTCCTGTTCGCAATGCTCTTCAACCGTACGGATGCCAAGCTCAGTCTCACTTCCTGGGTGGAAGAGGATGTGTAGCCTCTTGTTGCCCTAACCCTTTTCCGGATATTTTCATATTTTTCCGGATTTTCAATTTTTGCTATTAGTTTCCGAGACTACACCAGTTGTATCTGATCGCCGCGCGTCATCCAGATTGAATGATCGGTTTCACCAGATAGCATATCACACGACCGGCAATCAATTCAACAGTTTTTGATATCATGGGCACAGATAATTCCTTTATAGACTTACAGGTCACGCCCTGGCCAGGCGCGACCTGTAACTTTATAGATTCCCAAGGCCAGAGGCTGAACGCTCCAGATTCTCCTTTGCCTGTCTAAGGGCTGTCAGTTCTTCTTCCGTCACCCGGTCAACCTTCAGCTTCGAGAGCAGCCTGGAAAGGTGGTTCATATCCGACTTGAAGTGATCTCTAACATCCACCAATTTTACTGCTAACATGGTCTATGCCCCCTTTTTTAACGTACGTTTTAATGTATTTAATTCTGTACTTTTATTATATTTCGGAGTATGCCCAAGTGTCAATGTAAATAAAAAAGGAAAGAAGCGGCGCAAAAGCCGGATAAAACTTGCGTGTACCGAAGCCGCAAATGCAGATGTACTATGAACAACCGACAAAAAGTTATGAAGAACTGCCATCGAATTACAACTTATACAAAAGTTATGAATCCTAATGAATGGTTAATGGAGGTATTATATTAATGATAGCAGCAAGGTTAAATGTAACGAATAACACAGAGTTACAAAAAAATGGGATATTGAGCCATCCGAAGATCGATACCCTGATCTCCAGATGGCTCCTTTACAATTCATAAGTCAATTTCAGACTGTTACCCTTTCACCCCTCCTGCCGTCAATCCGGTCTGCAGGTATTTCTGCAGCAGCATGAAAATCACCATGACCGGAACAGATGCCAGTACTGCCGCAGCCGCGAACAAGGTCCAGTGCGCCGCAAACTGGTTGGTAATAAATGACTGCAGCCCGATCGCCAGTGTAAAATTATTCGGGGACTGCAAAAAAACCGAACTGATCACATACTCACTGTAGGTTCCGATAAAAGAAAACAAAAATATAACTACTAATTCCGGAACCGTAAGCGGCAGGACGATCCTTAAAAACGTGGTAAAATGCCCTGCCCCGTCAACAAACGCCGCTTCATCCAGTTCTTTTGAAATCCCGTCCATATAAGATTTCAACAGCCAGATATTAAAAGCGCTGCCTGCTGCCAGCACCAGTACGATTGCAAAGAAATTATCTGCCAGTCCAAATTTATAGATCAATATATAATACCCCGCCAGCGCCATGCTGTTTGGAAAGACCTGCAATACCAGGAGCGACATCAGCCCTTTCGATTTTCCCGGAAAACGCATTCTTGAAAATGCATAGGCCGCCAGGCTGGTCAATACCAATTGGATCACCGCAACGATCAGGCACAGCTTTAACGAATTAAATACCCACAGCATGAAATCCGTCTCCTGAAACAGGCTAACATAATTATTGATCCCCAGTTGGTTCGGTATCAGAGATGTCATAAAAAAGCTGTCGCCTTTTGAGAAAGATGCCATGATGATCCAAAGCGCCGGAAACATCACTACTGCGATCACCAGCCAGATAACCACCCTGCTGACCCACAGAGTCGTACGCTCACCTTTTTTCATCTTTTCTCTCTTCATCTAATCAACCTCCTTAAATGCACCGGACATATTCAGATTCACCAGCGTCAATGTTCCCACGATCAAAAACGAGATCACACTCAGCGTTGCCGACAGCTCATACCTGTTTGACCAGGTTGTCATCTTATAAATGGTACTTGCCAGAATATCCGTACTGCCCGCGAACTGCGAACCCGGCCTGGCCGGTCCGCCCTGAGTAATCATGTAAATATTTCCAAAATTATTAAAATTAGAAGCAAATGTTGAAACGATCAAAGGGATGGACAGCCTCGTAATCACAGGAAACGTTATCTGCCGAAAGCACTGCCATTTTGACGCGCCGTCAATTTCCGCCGCTTCATAAAGCGTCAGATCGATCGACTGCAGACCGCCCAGACACACGTTCAGCATATATGGGAACCCAAGCCACAGATTCACTATGATAATTCCGGTTCTTGCCCAAAATACATCCGTCATCCACGGGATCCCTGAAATTCCCAGCATATGAAGCAGGTTATTAATCCCGCCGTACTGTTCATTCAAAAGCCCCTGCCATGCCAGAATCGCGATCGTGGCCGGCAGCGCCCAGGGAATGATCAATAAGGATTTATACACCTTGGCTTCACGCATATGCGGATTATTCAGCAATACCGCAAGCCCCATGCCGATCAGATATGCCCCCGCGGTACTTAGAGCCGCAAATACCAGCGTCCACCCCAAGACCGGAAAGAAAACTTCACTGATGCTGCCTCTTAGCACATCAAGGTAATTCGCGATTCCTACAAAGCTGAAATCCTCCAGGTGATACATATTATAATTGGTAAATGAAATAAAAATTGTATAAATGATCGGCAATACCGTAAAAATCGCTATCGAAATCAATGCCGGCGCTATAAATGCATATGCAACATTCTTCCTTCCTTTCTTTCCACGCATCTCTTATCCTCCATCTATTTGCCGGAATTCATCATCTGGATTCCTTCCTCAACCTGTGTCTTAATATAATCTGCTGCTTCTTCCGGTTTGATCTGCCCGTTAAACATCAGTTTCATATTATCCGAAAACGGCGTCCACACCTGACCCAATTCTGAAGCCGTAGGCATCGGCTCCCCATAGGAAACCTGCGCGATAAAACTCTCCGTAGCTTCATCCTTCTCTATCGCATCCTGTGCAGCTAATTGTGCCGGAATCCTGCCGCCGGCATTATAAAGCTCCTGTGCCGAATTTTCCATTAAATATTTGTAGAAATCCCATACAATTTCCTGATTCTGTGATTTAGAGCTTACAAACCCTACCTGCGTTCCTACCGGTGTCACAAAATCTGCTTTATTAAGCTTCGGCATCGGCGCTACCGCAAACGGAGTTCCCGCACTCTTTAATCCGTCGATATCCCATGGACCGCCTATGTAGAATGCCGTAACTCCATTCTGGAAATTACTTTTCGCCGTATCACTGGTGATATCCGAGGTTATAAACTGATAGTCAGATGCCAGCCGGTTGATAAACTCATATGCTTTTACAGCATCCTCATTGCCCAGCCCCACATCCTCCACATCATAGTTTCCATCCTCATAGCGGAATATATAGCTGCCAAATGCCCGCAAAAATCCCAGGTCATAATAGATACTCGTGGCATCAAACTGAATGCCCCCGTTGTCTTTTGCAACATCTAAAAGCTCTTCCCATGTCTCCGGCAGTTCTTTGATCTTTTCCGTATTATAGAACAATGCATTTGTCTCTACCGCAATCGGAACCCCGTATCTTTTTCCTTCCGCATAACAGGCCTGTACCGACGCCGGTGCATAGTCTTCATCCTGGTAGACTTCATCCGGAACTTCCTGTACCAGTCCCGCGTCAATATAATTGGCAAGCTGGTCATTCGCAACTCCATATATGCCGTCCGGCCCGTCCGCGCTTTTCACAGCCTGCGCGAATTGCTGGATATCCGCCGTCTCATGGATCACTTCTACCTCATTTCCCGTTTCCTGTTCCCATTTTTCAGCACAGTCCTGTAAAATCTTTGCCTCATTTTCCAGGTTCGTCCATATTACAACTGAAGTATCTTTTTCGCCTGCACCGTCCTTTCCCTCTTTCGTTTTACTGTTTCCTCCGCATCCTGCCAGCAGGCTTGATACCATAACCAGTCCCATCAGCAGACATACTGCTCGTTTCTTCATGATTTTTCCTCTCTTTCCGGCTCTTAGCCTTTTTCTTTTTCAGATCTCCTTGATTGCTTCCAGACTTGAAAGCGCATTTCCTTCATAGTCAAACAACGCCTGATTTGCCCATGTATTTCCTTCCGGAGCAGAATCTTCCATATATTTTTGCCCTGCCTGTGTTGCCCATGTACTGCCCTTCACCGGAATCCACGCAGGCTCCCAATATACAAATCCTCTTCCACGCCCTCCTTTCACTCTGCGTATACATGATGCCAGGTCCTTTAAAAACGCTGCCTGTCCTTCCGGGCTCACAGGATATTCTGCCTGTTTCGCGGACTCTTTATTGAAAACAAGCGAGCACCCTTCCCGTTCTTCCAGCGTATAGCCATAGGATGTCTCTACAACCATTACACCCTTCCGATACCGGCTGCTGATGTCCTGAAGATTCTGTTCCAGATCCTCAAGAGTCCCATGCCAATAAGGATAGTATGATAATCCGATCACATCATAGTCAATCTTTCTTTTTTCAGCGGCGTCAAACCATTCACGATATAATCCATGATCCCCGCCATAGTCCAGATGCAGGATGATCTCCATGCTGTCATCCACATCCCTTGCGGCACGTATTCCTTCCTCAAGCAGCGAAAACATAGAATCATAATTCCGTTCCTCCCGCTGTTCTTCCATGTACTGCCAGACTGGAAGCTGCCCGTCCGGCCATAAAAATCCATTCGTCAGCTCATTTCCAATCTGCACCATATCTGGTGTCAACCCCTCTTCTTTTAATTCTTCCAATATTTTCTTTGTGTACCGATATACCTCTTCACACAATCCATCTCCCGACAGGCTGCTCCACGCCTTGGGTTTTCTCTGCTTTTTCGGATCCGTCCAGAAATCACTGTAGTGAATATCCAAAAGAAACATCATCTGCTTCTCACGTATCCTTCCTGCCATTTCCTTCACAGAGTTAAAATTATTGGCCCCTCCGCCATAAGCGGATCCGTCCACATCAAATGGATCGTTCCAAAGCCGAAGCCGGATCAAATTCACACCATTCTCCTGCAAAATACTCAGCAGCTCTTTCGGATTGCCATCCTGATAGTATACAGCCCCGGCTTTCTCCAGTTCCGGTAACATGGACACATCCATCCCTTTTACAAATTCCATAGCCTCTCCTTTTGATAAATATTTTTGTTTTATAATAGTAAATTATTTACTATTATAATAGCAACTTTTTACTCTCCTGTCAATTATATCTTTAAAAAATATTTCATCCTCTGGAAAGCAGTATAGCAATGAAGCATTCTGCACCACATTGACACGCAATGATAAAGCAAAAAAAGCCCTTTCATCCAGGCAAAAAGGATGAAAAGGCTCCCATAATATCATTCTGCTATTTTACACAGCTTTTACGAAACACAGGTTTTCCGTTAATATATACTGTTTTTGTAATATCCCTCTTCTTGATCACGCGCTCCTGCAGCAGATTCAACGCGCTCTCACAGATCGACGGGATGTCGATATGGAATGTCGTCAGCGGCGGCGACACGTACTGCGCTATATTGATATCATTGATGCTGAAAATTTCCATTCTGTTCGGTATCAGAATCCCCTTCTCATTAAATGCCTGCAGAAGCCCCACTGCCAGCGTATCGCTGGCAACGCATAATGCGGTCGGCAGCTCTTCCCCAAGCTTTTCCACCATCTCCATACCGATCCGATATCCTTCTTCTACAGTAAGGTGTTCCGATATATATACGTTTCTCTCATAATATATCCCATAATATTTTGCACTTTCAAGAAATGACCAGTGCCTCACGTCCATCACCCTCTCAAATGTGTTGATATCATAGTCTGAGGGTCCGACAAATCCTATGTTCCTATGCTTTTTCAAAACAAAAAAGTCCACGATCTGAGTCACGATCGAATCTAAATTGGGCCTCACTGAATCATACACGCTTTCGTCCGGCGCCGTATCAACAAAAATTCCCTGCTTCGTAATCTTTCTCAGTACATCGAGCTCTTTCTGTGAAAACCATCCGATCCCGATAAATGCCCTGGTGTCCTTTGGAACCGCCTCCACCCCTTCTTTCTTCGAGACCAGTGTTATCTCTACGTTTCGTATCTCCGCCTGTCTTTGCATCTCCTCGCAGATAGAGCGGTAATAGATATCTTCCAGCTCCTCCTGCCCGGAACTCCAGAAAAGCAGCGCCACCTGTTCAATCTTAGGATAAACAATTTTCTTTTTGTAGTTCAGCTTCTCTGCAGCCTGAAAAATTGCTTTCCGGGTCTCCTCACTCACGGAAATCGCGTCATCATAATTCAATACCCTGGAGACTGTCGCATTAGAAACCTTTACAATTTGAGCAATATCTTTTATCGTTGCCATACATTACCTCCCATCTTCCAATAAATAATTTACTAAATTTTTTATTGTCTGTCAACAGGATAAAACATATATCGCTCATTTCTCTGCCGGTTCACATCTTACTTCATCGCAGATTCCGTGTTGGTGATCTGGTTGGACTCATGCTGCATAAATCCGAGCATCGCATCATTTCCGTTACGGACAAAATCATCGGTGTTCTGATATCATTTCACGTTTTACAATCTCCATCATGCTTCTGCGCTCAATTTATCTTCACCAGCTCGTCTACATCCGCGATCGCCGTATACTATTTGTCTTTTTACAAATGAAATTGTGCAGGCTCCATAATATAAACGCAAAAAAACCGGCTAAACCCAAAACCACAATACACCATATAACAGACATATACCAGGGCTGGGCATAAACCATCAGGAAAAAATAGGGGCCTTCTATTATTTTGCAAAGATTGAGTATGATGGCAATTACGGCATATATAAGCGTAGGGATCAGCGCCTTTATCAAATCGGTCTTCGGCAAACGATCCCTTATTTCAAATATCAAAAAGGAGAGTGCCGCTAAAACAGGACAAAGTGTATGCTGATAAAGCATGGAACCTCCATATAGCATGATGAAGGGATTTTCTCTTATCATTGGCATCAAGATAAATATAACTACAAAAAAGGTTACCATCAGGCAGCTTACCGATATGTAACGTATTGTATCGATCCATTCAGGAAGTACACCTTTTCCCCGCAGTTCCTTTATCCCATACACGCAAAACAGGAAGCTCACTGCCATTGCAAAATAGTTGCTGTCCTGTGTATAGAATAAAAAACTCCCAAAGCCATGTTCGATCCAGCTCAAAACAAAAGCAATCACTTCAAAAACTACGATAAGCGCATTCACACATAATGCGCCGATTAATTTATATTTTTGTTTCATCCATGGAAACCTCCTGCTATTTCATTTTCCTGATCTGTTTTGACCCATAATGCGTTATAAAAATACACAGCCCCATCAAAGCCAGATAATCCAGATAGAATAACATCTTTGATTCCGTATAGTCCAGAAAGACAAACTCGCTTTTCAAAAGCAGATAGGTCAGGAAATCTCTTTTTATAAAAACATACGCCCCGTATACCGCAGCCAGCAGGCTTCCGCCAAAGCATAGATACCTGTTTGGTTTTCCAAGCTTTTTCTCCAGTTGATTCCATATCATTCCCCAGTGCAGCCCCAGGTGCAGGCTCATCAGCAAAAATCCCCAATAAGAGCCTAAGATGTGCAGCCGTCTTGCCGCGGCCATGCTGCCCAGCGCCGGGAGGAAAGCAAACACATGTCTTGACATGGTGATTCCGCTGTACATCTGGATCACCATCGCCGCAAGCGTCAGGATATTTACGGTCAGCATAAGGACGCGTGCCGGCGCATATTTTCCCCGGGCAAGGCTCTGATACCAGCCCCGGTTCAGGATATGATGGGCAATGAACAGGGCGAACATCCCTGCCCCCACCCATTCATGCGCCGTTTCTCCCCAGAAATGGTAGCCCATCAGGAACAAAAGCGCCAGCGTCATCAAAATGTCTAATATCCATTTCAGCTTTCTTTTCATCTGTTTGTCTCCTCCCGTCAGCATTCATCACTCCTGCTATTGTGTTATTCTCCCGTCATTTTGCTGCCTTCTACTCTGCCGCCTTATTGATGCATCCGATCGCGTTGAGGCTGCGCGGATACCCGATATACGGAAGGCACTGGGACACGACCCGGATCAGGAAATCCTTGTCATTTCCGAGGTTCATATTTCCTTTTGCGTGAGCGGTAAGCTGAGGCTCACATCCGCCCTGCGCCGCCAAGAAACAAAATGTGATCAGCTCCCGCTGCTTCAGGTCAAGGCCGCCCCTTGTGTAATAATCTCCGAAGCAGTTTGCCGCGAGCCACCGGTTGATATGTCCGGCCTTCCATGCCTCCTTCATATGCTCCCCGAAAATCTCCGCCTGTGCCTGCGCTCCCTTTTCCAATCGATCCTCCATCGTAGTCGTTGCCTGGTTCGGAAGCGGCAGCTCTACGCCGCGGGCGGTTAAAATCTCATTGGCGGCTGCCAGAAACGGCATCACTCTTCCAAGCCCCAGATAATCCACTGCCTGATACACCATTTCCTTTGCCATAACAGGTGTTACTCCATGCTCTAACGCCTCGGGAAGCTTGTTCTTAAAAACCTCCAGGCCCTGGCATCCTAACAGTGTGGAGAGGACCGCCAGATACCGCACATCATCCGGCAGCTCCTGCCCTGGCTCTTTTACCACCTCTTCCAGAGTAAAATGTTCCATACGCTCCATAAATTCCGGATCTGTTTTATATAAATTCATTGTCTGCTCCTCCTATATTCTCTGATTTCCCGTTGACCATACATGTGTTTCCTTTGATGCTTTCCTTGTGTTCTGCGCCATCACGCCCACCAGCGCGTGGGGAACGTAAGGCTCTTCCAGATACTGGATCTCCTCATCGCTTAAGACCAGATCCACTGCTTTTGCCGCACCTTCCACATGGGAAAGCTTCGTTGCCCCCGCCACCGGAGCTGTTACTTTGGTAAGAAGCCATGCCAGAGAGATTTCTGTCATGCTGACTCCCCGTTTTTCGGAAAGCTCTGCCACCCGGGCAATGATCGCTTCGTCCTGCCCCGCGGCAGCGGCGTATTTTAATCTTGCATAATCATCTTCTCGAAGACGTTTTGAAGTCTCCCCCGGACGCTTCGAGAGCTTTCCGCCTGCCAACGCGCTGTACGGCGTCATGGCAATATTGTCCTCTGCGCAAAGGGCTGCCATCTCCCGCTCCTCCTCCCGGAAGATCAGGTTATAATGCCCCTGCACGGAAACAAATTTTGCAAATCCTTCCTTTTCCGCCAGCGCATTTGCCTTCGCAAGCTGCCAGGCAAAGCAGTTGGAAATGCCGATATAACGGGTCTTTCCCGCTTTTACCGCCTGGTGTAGGCCCTCCAGGATGTCATAGAGCGGGGTCTGGTAATCCCACATGTGGTAGATATACAGATCCACATGATCCATCCCCAGATTCTCAAGGCTTTTATCCAGCATCCGCCGGATATGCTCCTGGCCGGAGATTCCTTCCTTTATCTCATCCTGCGTCCGGGGAAGAAATTTTGTTGCCACCACGACCTCCTCCCGTTTTGCAAAATCTTTTAACGCCCTGCCGAGATACTGCTCGCTGGTACCGCTCTGATAGGCGATCGCCGTATCAAAAAAATTGATGCCAAGCTCCAGCCCCCGCCTGATGATCTCACGGGAATGCTCCTCGTCTACCGTCCAGGAATGCTGGCCGTTTGCCGCATCCCCGAATCCCATGCAGCCCATGCAGATGCGGGAAACCGTCAGGTCTGCATTTCCCAATTTTGTATATTGCATCCTATGACCTCCGTATCTTTCTATTTCCTGATTTTCCGTATGTTTCGCCGTCTACCGGCTCGCACTGCTCATTTTTCGTCTCCTCATCCGGAACCTCAACCGCAATATGCGCAAACCAGCTGTCGGTCTCTGCGCCGTGCCAGTGTGCCGGAATCGTGACCACATACCTGTTCAGAATTATTATAAATCCATTTGCATTTAATGTCTAATACCTGAGTTGTATTTTAAACTATGCCTGAAATGTATAATTACTCTTCACCTTCATTTCACTCACATGGACAAAAGCTGTTCAAAAATGTTGGGTAAAAATTTCCGTTGAATATCCATAAATTCATGGTATACTAGATATAGAAGCAGCTACAATATTTATGAAAGGGTATTTTATGCAGACATATGAAGAGCAGAAAGCCTTTGTCTCCAAGCTGAATGTGATTGATGATGTATTTTTTCAGAAAA